>NZ_JBVHEO010000002.1:0-513770 GCF_055562815.1 Streptomyces sp. NPDC016677
GCCCACCTCAAGGCCGTCGTCGTCCCCACCGGCGTCTACGCCGCCTCCGAGGACTGGGGCGCCGAGGGCCTGGACGGGCGGATCGCGCGGGCCGGACGGGAACTCGCGGAGCTGATGACCGGACTGTCCCACGCGGTGCCGCAGCCCCGGCGGGACTCCTTCGACGAGGTCACCCCCTTCACGCAACGCCTCGCCGCACTGCGGACCCACGAATGAGACGCCCGAGGGCCGGTGGCCGGGCTGCGGCACCCGGCCCCCGGCCCCCACACGTGGTCCGGCCGGGACGTCACGGCCCTCCGCCCGCGGCCACCGGTCCGGTGGCCGCGTCGAAGGCATGGGTCACCTCGGGCGCGGTTCCCGGCACGAGCAGCCGGCGGGCGTCCTCCTCGAAGCGGCGGTCGGTGGCCGTGAGCCGGCCGTGGTGCTGGGCCAGGTGCTCCGACCAGGACGCGACCAGATAGTTCTCGACGAACCGGCCGGGATCAGCGCCGTCCTGGTAGAGACCCCAGGTGAGGGCGCCCGTGCGGCGTCGGGAACGGGCGACGTGCCGCATGGCACCGGTGAAGGCGGCCCGGTCCTCCGGGGCGACCCGGTAGGTGACCGAGACGAGCACCGGACCGTCGTCCGGGCCGGGCTCGAACACCAGGGGCGGGGCGGGCCAGTGATCGGACAGGCTCGGGCCCGCCGCGTCGGTGGCGTACAGCGGCCAGCGGCGCACGCACAGCGCACCCGCCAGCAGCAGGGCGCCGCCGAGCAGCAGGGCCCCGGTCAGCCCCAGCCGGTCGGCGAGGAGGCCCCACAGCGGAGCAGTGAGCGCCTGCCCGCCCTGGAACACCACGAGGTACACGGCGAGTCCCCGGGCCCTGACCCAGCCGGGCAGCCGTTGCTGGACAGCGGCGTTGAGGGTCGACAGTACGCCGATCCAGGCCAGGCCCGCGGGCAGCAGCGCGGCGGCCGCGAGCCAGGGGATCCGGACCGTGGCCAGCACCACCAGCGTCACGGCGAAGACGGCCGCGCCCGCGGCGAGGATGCCGTTGGCGCCGAGCGCGCGCCGGATCGCCGGGAGCGCGAAGGCGCCGCCCACCGCGCCGATGCCCACCACGCCGAGCAGCAGTCCGTACCCGCCCGAGCCGAGCCCCAGGGAACGGCTGGCGACCAGCGGGAGCAGCGACCACATGGCGGCCCCGCCGGGAATGAACAGGGCCGTGCGCAGCAGGACACGGCGGACGCCAGGGGCGTGCCGGACGTAGCGGCGGCCCGCCTGCACGGCCGCCAGCAGCCCCTCGCCCCGGCCGGCGGGCCGGGGTGCGACGGGCCGTCGCCACAGCAGCAGGACGGCCGCGATGCCGAGGTAGGACAGGGCGTTGAAGGCGAAGACCCAGCCCGCTCCCGCCGCCGCGACCACCAGGCCGCCGACGGCGGGGCCCACCGCGCGGGCCAGGTTCATGTTCACGGCACCCAGCGCGGCCGCCTGTCCGAGTTGCTCGCGCTCCACCAGCTCCGGCTGGATCGCCTGCCAGGCCGGGCCCATCAGCGCGGTGCCGCAGCCCAGCAGGAAGGTGAGGGCGAGCAGGAGGTACGGGGTGAGGGCCTCCTGGAAGGCGAGCACCGTCAGCACACCGGACACGGCGAGCATGGCGAACTGCGCCGCCAGGAGCACCGTACGGCGGTCGTAGCGGTCGGCCAGCACGCCGGAGGGCAGGGCCAGGAGCACGACCGGCAGGCTGGCGGCGGTCTGCACGAGGGTCACCAGCGAGGCGCTGTGTCCGACCAGCAGCCACTGGGCGCCGACCGTCTGCATCCAGCTGCCGGTGTTCGACACCAGTTGCGCGATCCACAGGGCACGGAAGACACGTGCCGCCAGCGGCGCCCAGGCCGAGGTGTCCGGCGCCCTCATGACCGCGGCCCCGTCCGGGCGGGCACGGCGGACGACAGCCGGCGGTCGGCCGGAGACGTCCCCACGAGCGGTACGGCCAGGGCCCGTACGAGGAGGCGTGCGCCCGCGAGGGCCCCGACGAACATGGCCGGGACGGTCGGGACGAGGCCGCGGCCGGCGGCGATCACCTCGGCCCTCGGGGGGCGGGGGTCGCGGGTGTGGGTCTCGGCGTTGCGGACGACCAGGTCCGCCGCGTCGACGGTGGCGCGGGGAATCAGCCCGCCGACCGGCATCGTGGACACCTTTCGACAACCTCCTGCGGGGCGTACGGCATGGCGGTGGCGTGCGGGCCGCGTCCGCGTTCGGGTCCGGCTCGGGATCCGAGTCCCGCGAAGCGGCGCGCCGCGGTCACTTCGCCGTCACGCTAGGCCGCCCCGTTCGTCCCCGGTCTCCCCTCAGCGCACCGGATCTTGTCCCGCAGCGCATCGTGCGCCGCCGTCCGCTGTGCCACCGGCCGACTGCGTGCCGCCGGTCGGGAGGTGCGACATCGCCGCCTGCTGGGCGGCGGCGTCATGCCAGGTGGACGAGGCGGCTCTGGTAAGCGAAGATCACGGCCTGTACCCGGTCGCGGAGTGCGAGCTTGTGCGGGATCCGCCCCAGATGGGACTGGTCGCCTCCGCGAGGTGCGGGGCGGCCGCGATCCCGGTGTCGGACAGGCCGCGGCCCGATGGACGAGTACCTCGCGCTCGCGGACGCCGAGCCGGCTCAGCCGGTCCGTCGTGGCCGGCGCGGCTGCCGCCGGGGACGTGCGGGCGGAGGTTCTCCAGCAGGCGGCGGGTGGTCCGCGGGGAGACCACCGCGTCGCCGCCGGCCACGCTGCGGATGGCGGTGAGCGGTTGCTCGGGCCTGGTGTTCTTGCCGTACGCGGTGTACCCCGCCGCGTACGGCACAGTTAAGGGACGCCCGTCCTCCCGGAAGCGTCTTCTGTGGTCAGGCGGTGTTCCCGGGCCCCGGCCCGCTCGATCACCTCCGTCGTCGGGCCGGTGGAATGCCTGGGCCTTCCAGTTCGGGTGAGTCCTCCGCTGGAGTGAACGCGGACGCGAGCCGCCCCCGGCCGCCGCCGTCACCCCGTATCAGTAGAGCGTGATGACCAACCTGATGCGTGCCGCGGCCGCCGCCGCCCTCACGCTTGCCCCCCTGGCCGTTCCGGCGTCCGCCGCCGGCGACCCGCCCTCGACGCACATCGCGATCGACTGTCCTTCCGGCTACGTCTGCGTCTACCCCGAGATCAACTTCGGCGGGCAGCCCTGGGTACGCCGCGCCGTCGACGGCAGCGTGAAGGACCTGCCCTCATCGATCCGCAATCGCGGCAGCTCCCTCCGCAACAACTCCGACCGCACCGCCCGCGTCTACGAGAGGCGTGACTACGCCGGCCGGTGGGTGTGCGTCACCCGCAGCGGCGGCTCCATCCACGACCTGCGCGGCTACAACCTCAACGACCAGACCCGCTCCCTGAAGATCAACCGGAACAACTGCGGCTGATCCCGCACCGCCCCGTCTCGTCGGCGGGCAGGCGACACGACCGTCCGGATCGTCGTGACAGCACGGCGCCCCGAGTTCGGTCCGACCTGCCCGGCCCGACGAGGCACCGGTCCACGGCACGCCCCCCTTCCGGCCGGGCGGACGTCTCCCGGCCTGCTCAGCGGCCGGGTTCCGGTCGCAGCGCGGCCGCTCGGTGTTCCCGTTGCGGGATGCGCCGGACGGGTGAAGAGTGGATCTGTATCGGCTTGGGCGTTCCTTTGGCTCCGCCATCTTCGGGAGCCGCAGTCAGTCGCTCTCACCACGGACGGAACAGCCCGGCGTCCAGCGCATCGGGAACCATCATGGCCAGAACTCTCGGAGTTCCCCGGAAACACATGGTTCACGCGGCCCACGCGTCCCTTCTCGTCGCGGCGCTCGCGCTGCCGGCCGGTACGACGATTTCCTCGGCGGACGCCCAGAGCGCGAACGGTGACCGAGCCGGGGCAGTGGCTCAGACCACGGACCCTCCGGAGCCTCCTCCCTCTGAGCCGAGCGGTCCGGCGGAAGGCGGGACGCCCCCTCCCCCGCCACCGGACTCCGATCCCGCCGGTCCGACGGATACCACGGCGCCTCCCTCCTCCACGCCGGGCGAGACACCTGACACCACGGAACCGCCGGACCCCGGCGACACGGACGACCAGGCGTCCGAACCCCCGCCGGAGCAGGAAGAGGAAATCGACGAGGCGACGACGGCCCTGAACGAGGAGAAGCGACGAGTCCCCGAAGAACTCGTGCCGACCGTGGAAACACTGATCACCCTCGTCGGCACGGTCGAGGCACCCGGGACGATGCCGCAGGACAGGCAGGGAGTCGTCGAGAGTGCGAAGAACCTGTCCACCGCGCTGGCAGCCATCAGCGACCCCAGGACACCCCCCGGGTTGCGTGAGGAATTGACCACGGTCGTGGAGCAGGTGACTACGGCGCTCAAGACGGTCAGCGAGCCCCGGGTACCGGCCGAGAAGAGGTCCACGCTCATCCTGGTGGTCAAGCGGGCCACCTCCACCCTGGACATGGTCTGCGATCCCGAGACGCCGCGGGGCCTGCGGGGTCAGATGATCACGACCATGAGGAACACGGCCTACGCCGTGGAGCGGAGCAACGGGCCGGAGGCCGCGCCGACTCTCGTGCCGGTGGGATCGTCTCAGGACATCGTGCAGGACCCGAGGACGCCGTCGAGGGAGCGGGAGCAGCTCTCGGACATCACTCAGCAGGTCAGTTCGCTGCTGAGGAAGATCAGCGACCCCGGGACGTCGCAGGAGGAGCGGTCCGAAGCCGCGAAAGAGCTGGACGAGAAATCCGCTCGCATGAAGAAACAACAGGAACAAGCCGCTTCCGCCCAGGAACGCCCGGAGGAATCCCTCGGCAAGGCCGCCGCGTTCTGCAGCAGCGCCGTTTTCGAGTCCACGCCCGAGTCCGACCTCGTACGAGGGCTGGAGAAGCTGGTTCCGGCGCAGTGGGAGGAGGAAGGGGTCAAGGACTTCTGGAAGGCGGAGGAGAAGAGCAACGACACGCTCGACGTCCTCGCCCAGTTGAGGAACGACGAGCACACCCACGGCCCGTTCAAGGTCGCACCGCTCATCACCGAACTCGCTCAGCTCGTGCCGCACGACAGGCTGTTCGGGACCCTGGGAGCCGCGGCCCTGTCCTGCGAGCAGACTGCCACGTACCTGGAGGAGGAGTTCGGGGTCACGGTGGGCAGTTGGCTCACGAAGAACGGCGGGTGACCGGTCAGCCGGCGGATATCAGCAGTTCGGCCACGGCGATCTCTGAGTCCGCCCGCGCCGTGGCGGCTCCGTATCTTTCCAGCTCTCTCCTTTCTTCGGCATAGTCACCGAGTACGGAGAAACTGAAAGGGAAGGAAGAAATCGAAGAGATGAACCGGCCTCTAGGGGACCAGACAGCAGTCACATAACGCGGCTTGCGTGTCACATTGATGAGATTGTTGTTGTGCCGTACCCTTGCGCGGTATATGAGCTGACTTCCACACATCGCCGGCTCGCAGTAATAGGATCGATCACGTTCGTTCCATGACGGATGAGCGGACCTGAACTCCTTCACATCGATCTTCCCGCGATCCTTCCTCATGTACGAGATCTGCAGCTCGACACTCACGGTGTCGTACTCGACAGCCCTGGGCAGCTGGAACACACGCGTCAGAACGTACTCCTGCCCGACGTCGAGAGAATTGCCGGACTCAGAGAATCGCCCACTGCTTATGGTGGTGTAGGTAAGCTGGTCGACATAGAGTTCGGCCTCCCCTTCGCGCGCCCCCTGTTGTCCGACACTCTCCCTCCACTCGGCCATCAGGTCTTCCTCCCCCAGAGAATACGAGGCTCCCCTGCCGCGGACCGTGTAGATATCATTGAGGATGTACACCGGGATTCCTCCGGTGTTTTTCATGTGCAGTGTCAGCGGAACGTGCACGAAGGGAAGTCGGGTGTCCTCCCGAGCCTTCCCGAACTCGGCTTTCAGGGTGAAGTGCATAGGGGCGGCCGCAGGCTGGTACATGGTGGAGTAAGCAAGACTGATGGCCGTCAGAAGCGCTGTGACAACCACCCCGGCCGCGAATTTTTTGGGCTGCGGTACCCCTTTCCACGATTTTTGGCGCACTAGAATCCAGAGTGCCCATATGGACCAGCAGAAGGCGGGCAGATAGACCAGCAGATGACGCGTGTACTCCTGCTCCTCGAACCAGAGGAGAAGAAGGAGTCCGTCAGTGGCCAGTACAATGAACGCGCCGAGCAGGACAATCGCCCCGGACGCCTTGAACTGCTGCCTTCCCCAGTGGTCGAGTGCCGATATCGCCGCGATGCCGAGCAGCACGCCCGAGAGGACGAACAGCACTCCGGTGATCCGTTGCGCGAACGTCAGGGCACCCGATGCGTCCGGCCATCCGATGACCACGTTGAAAACCATGGAAACAAGCAGCCCGGCCACCATGAGTGACATGACCGAGCGCCGTCTCCAGGGCCGGTCGGGCCAGTCCCCGCCGTCACCCCCGCGCCAACACACGGATGCCGGATCGTCCAGGTCGACGTTCTCCGCGTAGCCCCGGCGGCGGAGCATTCTGGCCAGCTCGGCCCGTGACCACGCGCTGCCGACCGTCTGTCCGTCGACGGTGACCCGGCGAAGACCGCGGCTGTCCGGCGGCTCCACGACGACCCATGGACGGATGTTCATGACCACAGACTCGAACCTGGTCCGGCACCGTGCACGCGGAGCTACCCCGTTCAGGCCGGCCGAGGGCCGGGCCCTCCGGCAGCGCGGGAGCAGACCGCCACCGCCCCGCGGCCCGCCCCACCAGGCGTGACACAGTTCACCGCGAAAGCGGCTTGATCTTGGAATGTCCATGGCCTCGTCACCGCTGCACTCCGAGGGGCTCGGGCCGATCAGGTCCGCCGGATGGCGGCGGTGCTTGACAGAACCGCCCGCGCCCCCGTTCCCGTACCGCACTTCCCGAAAGGTCGCCCGCACCATGCCCCTGGCCCTGCTGGCCCTCGCCGTCGTCGCGTTCGGCATCGGCACGACCGAGTTCGCCACAATGGGGCTGCTGCCCCAGATAGCCGACGGCGTCGGTGTCTCCGTACCGCAGGCCGGCAACCTCGTCTCGGCCTACGCGCTCGGTGTCGTCGTGGGTGCCCCCGTCCTCACGGGCGTCGGAGCGCGCATACCGCACAAGCGGCTGCTGCTGCTCCTGACCGGACTGTTCGTGGTCGGCAACGTCGCCTCCGCGGTTGCTCCCGGCTTCGGCTCGCTCTTCGCCGCGCGGTTCCTGGCGGGGCTGCCGCACGGCGCGCTCTTCGGTGTCGGCGCCGTGGTGGCCTCCCGGCTGGTGGCGCCCGAGCGCGCGGCACGGGCCGTCTCCAAGATGTTCCTCGGACTCACCGTCGCCAACATCGTCGGTGTCCCGGCCGGCACGGCCCTCGGACAGCAGCTGGGCTGGCGGTTCGCCTACGGCGCGGTCGCCGTCATCGGCCTGGTCGCCCTGGCCTCGCTGGCCCTCTTCGTTCCGCACCAGCCGCGCGGCGGCCAGTCCGGCGTCCGGCACGAACTGCGGGCGATGGGCAACCGGCAGGTCGCCATCGGCCTGGCCACGGCCGTCGTGGGGTTCGGCGGATTCTTCGCCGTGTACAGCTATCTCGTGCCCATGCTGACCAACCTGACGGGCATCTCCGACTCCTCGACCACCCTGGTCCTCGCCCTCTACGGCGTCGGAATGACGCTGGGCACGCTGATCGCGGGCCCGTTCACCGACCGCGCGCTGCGGCCGACCCTGTACGTGGGTCTCGTCCTGCTCGCCGCCGCACTGGTGACGTTCTACTTCACGGTGCACAGCACGGTGCCCGCGCTCCTGACCATCGCCTTCCTCGGGGCTATGGGGTCCTTCATCACGACGCCCGTGCAGATGCTCCTCATGGCCAAGGCCAAGGACGCTCCGACGATGGCGGCGGCCTCCAACCACTCCGCCTTCAACCTGGCCAACGCGGGCGGTGCGTGGCTCGGCGGCCTCACCATCTCGGCCGGCTGGGGCTGGGCCTCACCCAACCTGGTCGGCGCGGCACTCGCCCTGGCCGGGCTCGGACTCGCCTTCACCGGGGGCCTCATCGACCGGGGCGGCAGGCGCTCCGACGTGATCCCGGCCCCCGGACAGGAGGCGTCGACCGCGCCCGGGGACGCCTCGGCCCACCGGCGCGAGGAGGAGTCGGCCGCCTCGCTCCTGCCTTCCGCCGGCCCTGGTGAGCGCGGCTAGCCGCCGGCACTCACCGCACGACCGAGGAGGGTGGCGATCAGCTGATCGACGATCGGCTCAGGCCGGCTTCCGCACGGGTCTCGCCGGCCTGCTGTGCGCTCGCGAGACGTTCGACGGCGAGGCGGCGGTGTGTGACGCAGTGCGTCGAGAGCGCCTCCGCCAGACCGGGGCCGCCCTGGGCGGCGCCGAGGATCCCGGCGATGACGGCGCCGTCGCGGTTCGGGAGGCCGACGAACACACGCGACCGCGTGGTCAGGTCGCACCTGGCGGCGGCCTTGGAGAAGGTCAGGGCGTGGGGGCTCCCTCGGCGAGCAGCAGCCCGGTCGCCGCGGTCAGCGCCGCACGGCGGACGTCCTCCGCCCGGCGGCGCTACGTCTCGTACGGGTGCGACCCGTCGGCGGGCGGGTCGGTGGTCGTGGTGCCGGTCGGGCTGTCGGTCCTGACCTGGTGTCCGGCACCGTGCCACGGGCTGCTGGCGGAGCTGGTCCGGCCGCCGGAGGGCACGGCCCCGGTCGTGGCCGGCCGCCGAGTCCCGTCCGGGAGTCCCGTCCGGCCGGGGCGCCGGTGACAGCGGGCCCCGCCGGCCTGACGGCCGGCGGGGCCTCGTGCTGCGGTCCTGCCGCGGCGGTCAGGCGGGGGTGATGTTCTCCGCCTGCGGGCCCTTCTGGCCCTGCGTGATGTCGAAGGTGACGGCCTGGCCTTCCTGGAGCTCACGGAAGCCCGTGGCGTTGATGTTGGAGTAGTGCGCGAAGACGTCGGGGCCGCCTCCGTCCTGGGCGATGAAGCCGAAGCCCTTTTCCGCGTTGAACCACTTGACGGTGCCGCTGGCCATGTTGGTGCCTTCCGATCGGTGACGGGTCCGCACGGTGCGTTCCCGGAGGTGGTCGTCCTGGTCCTCGGGCACACAGCAGAACGCCCGCGCCACGGCGCGGGCTGGTACGGCGAACCACGACATCTGCTGCTGACGCTACACGGCGGCACGGTGCCCTGCCAACGGGGAACGCCATTGTCACCAGCCGTAGTTAAGCCTGGTCATGGTCACGAGGGCTCGTTCCGGGCGACGCGGGCGAAACCGGGTGGCTCGCGGTACCGCGCGCCCCTCGGCGTCGCCGCCGTGCGCCTTTCGCCGGCGCGGGTCAGGACGCCGCCGGCCTCCCCGTCACGTCGGCCACCGTGCCCAGGTCCGCGTCCGGTTCGGCGGTCCGGGCGAGGGACCAGAAGAGCAGGGCGACGCCCGTCGCGCCGGGGTCGGGGGCGCCGAGGGCGCGTTCGCCGAGGTAGGAGGCCCGGCCGCGGCGGGCCTTGATGTCGGCGGTGGCACGTGCCCCGGCGAGGGCGGCCCGGGCCGCGTCGGCGAACCCCGCGCCGCCGACGAGGGCGTCGCGGGCGGGGGCGAGCGCGTCGACCATGGTCCGGTCGCCGGGCTCGGCCTCGCCGACGCGCTGGATGGCGGCGAGGCCCTCGCGCACGCCGGCCGCCCAGCCCTCGCGGCCGTCCCCGTGGGCGGCGAGCGCCCGGCCGATCTCCTGGAACAGCAGGCCGATCAGCGGGCCGCTGGTGCCGCCGACCTCGTCGAGGAAGACGCCGGCGGCCACGGTGAACGGGGCCTCGGCGGGACCTTCGTCGAGGGCGGCCGCCACGCCGTCGAGGCCGCCGCGGAGGTTGTCGCCGAAGTCTCCGTCGCCGGAGAGCTGGTCGAGGGCGGTCAGTGCGTCGTGGGCGGTGCGGGCGGCCTCCGCGTAGGTACGCAGGACCTTTTCCTGGTCGGCGGTCTGGGTCATCGGGCGGTCTCCGAAACGGGGAAGGCGGGGGTCAGGGCGGGCGCGTGCCACCAGTCGAGCCAGTGGTCGCGCAGCGCGGTCACGGTCACCGAGAACCCGCTCATGTCGAGCGCGGGCACGAAGGTGCCGACGAGTTGCCCGGCGATGTTCACACCGCGCTCGCCGAGGACGTGGCGGACCCGGTCGTGGACGGCGTACAGCTCCAGCAGGGTGGTCGCGCCCAGTCCGTTGACCAGCAGCAGTACGGTGTCCGGGGCGCCGTCGGGGAGCGCCGTGAGGACCTGCTCGGTCATGCGGTCGACGAGGTCGGCGAAGTCGGGGCGGGGCACGGTGCGGGCGGCTCGTTCGCCGTGGATGCCGACGCCGTACTCGATCTCCCCGTCGGCGAGCTGGAAGGCCTCGCCGCCGCGGCCGGGGGCGGTCTGGGCGCGGGCGGCGACGGCGATGCTGCGCGAGGCGGCCGCGAACTCCGCGCCCGCTTCGGCGAGTTCCTCCAGCCCCAGGCCCGCGTCGGCGGCGCCGCCGAGGAGCTTCTCCACCACGACCGTGGCGCCGGTGCCGCGGCGGCCGGTCGCCGTCTCCGTGTCGTCGGTGGCGAGGTCGTCGTCGACCAGGACGCGGCGTACGGGGATGCCGTCGGCGCGCAGGCGTTCGGCGGCGATGCCGAAGTTGATGCGGTCGCCGGTGTAGTTCTTGACCACGTGCAGCACACCGTCCGGGCCGGCGACGGCACGGGATGCCTCGTAGACCTGGCGGTTGTGCGGGGAGGCGAAGACGCGGCCCGGTACGGCGGCGTCGAGCATGCCGCGGCCGACGAACCCGCTGTGCAGGGGTTCGTGCCCGGAGCCGCCGCCGGACAGCAGGCCGACCCGGCGGCCGGGGTGGCGGTCGCGGGCGGTGACGTAGAGCGGGTCCTCGTGGAGGCGGACGAGGCCGGGGTGGGCGAGCGCGAAGCCGCGCAGGGCGGCGTCCACGGGCGCGTCGGCCGGCAGGAAGAGATGATTCACGGCGTTGCGTTCCTTTCGGGGGTGCGCCCGGCCACGGTATCCGCCCGCTCCGGGCCGGACTCACCCCGGTCCGGCCGTGTCGTGCGGGCGCGGCGGGGCGGCCGCGGCGCCGCCCGGGGTGGCGCCTACCCGTCCGTCCGGTGGGTGACACGGATCTTGGACTGGCCGTGGCCGAGTTCCTCCCAGTCGTCCATGAAGCGGGCCGCCAGGCCGTGGTCGGCGGCCAGGGCGGTCAGTGTCTCGGTGCGGTAGTAGAAGTCCTCCCGCAGGACGTGGTGTTCCTCGCCCTCCGTGCGGTCGAAGGTGAAGTCGAACCAGCCGCCGGGTGCCAGGACGCGGCCGATGTGGGCGAAGCACTCCTCGATCACCGGCAGCGGCGAGTGGGAGAACACGCTGTGCGCGTGCACCACGTCGAACCGGCCCTCCGGCAGGAATCCCAGGGTCAGGTCGCGTACCGGTGTCAGCGTCGGCAGCCGGTCCTGGAGGCCCTGGTCGCGGAGGGTGTCCTGCGCGGCGAACAGGATGTCGGGCGAGATGTCCACGCCGTAGTAGTGGCCGGGGCGCAGGTACTCGATGAACCGCCAGCCCGCCCGCAGATTGCCGCAGCCGATCTCCAGCATCCGGTGCTCCGGGCGCAGTCCGTGGCCCAGCAGGTAGTCGAACTGCATCGCGCCCAGCGCCAGCCAGCGCTCGCGGCTGCGGCTGCCCACGGCGGCGTCCGGGTCGCGGCGGGTGTCCGAGCGCATGACCGCGCGGTAGTAGGCGACGTGGTCCGGCGAGCGGTGGCGCAGCCAGGCGTCGCGGGCGGTGCGGCGCAGGTGCCGGGGTATCCGGGCGGGGTGGCGCAGCGCGTAGGAGAGGCGGTGGCCGAGGGCGGCGCGGTTGGCGGTGAGGTCCTTGGGCATGGCGGTGCTCGTTCTCCGTAGGGTTCCCCGGGGTGCGGCCGGGGCCGGTCCCCGCAGTCTCGCGGGCGGGGCCGTCGGGGTCGTCCCACGTCCAGTCATCCCCGGGGAGCCGCGGAGGGCCATGCCATGTCGGCCGTTCGGATGATGTGCCTTGTGGGGCCGGCGTGTATACGTGGTGGGGCAGGCACGGGCGAGGCGATGGGAACGCGGCGGTGGAGCGAGACGGCACGGAGCCGGACCCCGACGCGCGCTGGCTGACGGCGGCCGTGCGCACCGCCTTCGTCCTGCTGCTGGGCGGCGCGGTGGCCCGGCTGCTGACCCACGGCCTCTCCGGCGGCGCGCGCACCGCGGGGGTCCTCGCCCTGTTCCTGGCCTTCGGGGCCCTCTGCCTGTTCGGGCAGGTGCGGGCGCCCGCGCCCCGGCCCGGCGAGCGTCCCGCCGTCCGGCACCTGCTCTGGCTGGGTGCGGTGCTCGCGCTCTGGCTGGCGCTGCTCGCCCTGGAGCCCAGTGCCACCTGGTGCACCATGCCGCTGCTGTTCACCGGGCCGCACCGGCTGCCGGTACGGCTCGCGGTGCCGCTCGCCGCCGTACTCGTCGTCCTCGTCGTCGTCACCGAGGTGCGGATCGCGGAGGGCGGGGTCAACCCGAATCTGGTGATCGCCCCGGTCGCCGTCGGCATCGTCGCCACGGCCGTCCTGGTGCACAGCCGGCGGCTGACCGCCCGGCAGCGGGTGCTCATCGACGACCTGGTGCGTGCCCGCGACGAGCTGGCCGCCACCGAGCGGCGCGCGGGCGTCCTGGCCGAGCGCCAGCGGCTGTCGGCGGACATCCACGACATCCTGGCCCAGAGCCTGTCCAGCCAGCAGATGCTGCTGCAGGCCGCGCGGCGTCACTGGCACACCGCCCCGGACACCGCGTACGGGCACGTCCGGGACGCCGCCGCGAGCGCGGACCGGGCGCTCGCGGAGGTCCGCCGGTTCGTCCGCGATCTGGCGCCGCTCGACCTGGCGGAGAACTCGCTCGCGCAGGCGCTGCGCGATGCCGTCGGACGGGACGGCGGGGCGCCGGGGCCGGCCGTCGAGTTCCGCCTGGACAACGGCGCCCCGGGGGCCGTCGGTCCGCTGCCCGGGCCGGCCGAGGCGGCGGTGCTGCGGGTGACCCAGCAGGCGCTGGCCAACGCGCGGGAGCACGCCGCGGCCGGCCGGGCCGTGGTCACCCTGACCTGTCTGGAGGACCGGATCACCGTGGACATCGCCGACGACGGACGTGGCTTCGACCCGCGCGCCCTCGGGCGGGGCCGGCCGCCCCGCAGCGACCGGGCCGCCGGCCGTGGCCACGGTCTCGCGCTGATGCGGATGCGGGCCCGGCAGGCGGGCGGCACGCTCACCGTCGAGTCGGCGCCCGGTGAGGGGACGGTGGTGACGATGTCCGTGCCGCTCGCGGCGGACGGTGCCGGGGCGGGGGCGCCATGACCGTGCGGGTGCTGCTCTGCGACGACCACGCCGTCGTCCGTGCCGGGCTGCGCGCCCTGCTCTCCAGCACCGAGGGGATCGACGTCGTCGGGGAGGCCGGCAGCGGCGAGGAGGCCCTCGGCATGGTGGCGGGGCTGCGGCCGGACGTGGTGCTGATGGACCTGCACCTGGGCGCCGGCCTGGACGGGGTGACCGCCACCCGCCGGCTGACCGGGCCGGGCGGCGGTCATGTCCCGCGCGTGCTGGTTTTGACGATGTTCGACACCGACGCCGACATCGCCCGGGCCGTCGCCGCGGGCGCCACCGGGTACCTCCTCAAGGCGGAGCCGCCGGAGCGGCTGTTCGCGGCGGTGCGGGACGCCGCGGCCGGACGCGCCGTGCTGTCGGGGTCGGTCGCCGACCGGGTGGTCTCCCGTCTGCGCGCCCCCGGCCCGGCTCTCACCCCGCGCGAGCGCGACGTCCTCGGCCGTCTCGTCCAAGGGCTCGGCAACCGGGAGATCGCCCGGACCCTGTTCCTGAGCGAGGCCACCGTCAAGACCCACCTGAGCCGTGTCTACGCCAAGCTGGGTGTGCGCACCCGGGCCGGGGCCGTGGCCGCCGCGGCCCGCCACCGTCTGCTGCCGTGACCGGTCCCGGGGTTCCCCCGGACTACGGGCAGGATCCTCCGCCGGAGGCGGCCGACTGGTGGGCGGCGAACCAGGCGGCGGTGTGCGGGTCCAGGGGCGGGACGTCGACGGGGACGCCTCCGGAGCGCAGTGACGCGGTGGCGGCCAGTCCCGCGGCGACCGCCTCGCGGGCGGCGACCGGCGAGGTGTCGGTGGCTCCGCCGTGGGCGGCGAAACGCAGGAACTCCGCGACGATCGCCCCGTCCGCGCCGCCGTGGTCTCCGCTCCCCTCCTCGGTGACCGTCAGGCTCAGGTCGGCGTCGGGCCGGTAGCCGGAGCGCCGCCGGTTCCAGACCCTGATCACCGGGTCGTCGCCCTCGATGCCGTCGCCGAAGTTCTCCAGGCGGCCCTCGTCACCGATGACCGTGTAGTTGCGCCAGTAGTCGGGGGTGAAGTGGCACTGCTGGTAGCTGGCGAGCACCCCGTTGTCGAGGCGGGCGAGCATCATGCTGATGTCCTCCACGTCGATGACGGGGTTGAGGTCGCGCAGGGCGGACGGCGGCCATGCGCCGGCGTCGAACCAGTCCTGGACGCGCTGCGCTCCCTGCGGCCGGGTGCGCCGGTGCGGGTTGCCGCCGTAGACGGCGAGGTCGCCCAGGGCGGTCACCGAGCGGGACCAGCCGCCCGCCAGCCAGTGGATGGCGTCGAGGTCGTGCGCCCCCTTCTGCAGCAGCAGGCTTTGGGTACGGGCGCGTTCGGCGTGCCAGTCCTTGAAGTAGTAGTCGCCGCCGTGGCCGACGAAGTGCCGGCACCACACCGCGCGCACCTCGCCGATGGCGCCCTCGTCGATGAGGCGCCGCATGCGCCGCAGGACCGGCAGGTGGCGCAGGTTGTGTCCGACGTACAGGCGGGTGCGGGTGCGGGCGGCGGTGGTCAGGACGCGGTCGCAGTCGGCGAGGTCGACCGTCAGGGGTTTCTCGACGAACACGGCGACGCCGGCTTCGAGGAAGAAGAGGGCCGGCGCGGTGTGCGCGTCGTCGGGGGTGAGCACGAACACCGCGTCGAGGCCGTCGGTGAGCATGTCCTCGTACCGCTCGTGGAGGCGGACGTCGTCCCCGAAGAGCTTCCGCGCGTCGTCCCGGCCGCGCCGGGCCGGGTCGGCGCAGGAGACCACCCGGGCGGTTCCCGGGCGGTCGGCGAGGGTGGCCAACTGGGCGCGCTGGCCGACGCCGACGACGCCGACGCGCAGTTCGGACGCGGCTGTGGCTTCCGGCATGGTCATCCCTTCTGCGGACAGGGCGATCACGTCTGACGATAGATGCTTGAAAGTGCTCGATCAATGGCCGCAATGAGCACATCTGAGCAGAGCCGCTCCGCGGTGGCGGGGCAGTCGATCCCCTGCCCCGCCCGGGGCGTCAGCTCACCGCAGGGTGAAGACGTGCAGGTTCGCGTTGCCGGGCGGCCGTACGCCGCTCACCCGCTTGCCGTCCGGCGCGGTGAACGGCTCGGTGGCGAACACGTACGTCGCCACCGGGTCCTTGTCCGCGCCCGTTACGTTGCGGTACGCGGCCTCGGCGACGGTCCGGTTGCCGTACTGGACGCCCCCGCCCCGCCGCCGACGGTCCAGTCGGTGAAGGCGAGGCCGACGGTGGCGGTGGTGCCGTCGGTGCAGGCGACGGTGGCCTCGGACGCCTGGTTGCCGTTGACGGCGCTGCCGATGAACGACAACCGGGCCGCCGGGTCGGTGAGTTGGATGGTCTGGCCGGTGGCGGAGGCGTTGTCCGGGCGGCCCGGCGGGGAGTTCGGCCAGGTGAAGGTGAGGCCGTCGAACCGTGCCCCGCTCCCCCGGCGTCGGGCCCGCCGCCGCCAGTGCCTGGCGCGAGTAGCTCCAGCCGCCGCCGTCGTAGTCGGCCTCGTCGTGTTCGCCCTCGTCGTCGGAGACGCCGGTGTTGTCGTAGGCGGCGAGGAGGGTGCCGGGGGCGGCGACGGTGAGGGAGACGGGCTGCGCGTAGGCACTGTCGCCGGAGGTGACGGTGACCCGCACGTCGTAGAAGCCCTGGGCGGTGCCGTCGGCGGCGGTGAGTCCGATCCGCTGGGCGCCGTCCGTGACGGTGCCCTCGGCGGGGCTCGCCGTGATGCCGTCGGGGGTGGCGACCCGGAAGCGCACGTCGGGGCCCTTGCCGCCGCTGACCGCGAGGGCGCGGATGCCGACCGCGGTGCTGTCGCCGGGGGCGAGGGTCGCGGCGGTCGGTGCGACGCCGATCTGGTGGGGCTGCTGCTCGCCGTCGCGGAAGGACGGCGGGGCCTGGTCCGCTCCCCAGGTGGTGTCGGGGGTGGCGGAGAGGGTGTGGTCGAGCCGGCCGCCGTGCTCGACGACGGAGGCGGCCAGCCACGGGCGGTCGCTGGTGCGCCCGTCGGCCTTGAGGGAGTGGATGTACGGCGCGTCGGCCGCCGCGCCGGCCGCGCGGATGGAGATGTCCTTGCCGCCCGGCCGGTCGGTCTCCACCCGGGGGAACAGCCGTGAGGTGAGGGCGAGTTCGGCGCGCGAGGGCACCTGCGGGTACATGCCGAGCGCGGAGAAGACGTACCAGGACGACATGGCGCCGAGGTCGTCGTTGCCCGGGATGCCGTCCGGCTCGGTCGACCGGAGCGCGCTCATCGCCGCGCGGACGGTCTCCTGCGCCTTGCACGGGGCGCCCGCGTAGTCGTACAGGTAGGGCACATGGATCGACGGCTCGTTGTCCATGCCGGACTTGTCACCACCGCCGCCGCTGAGGACCCAGCCGCCGTCGGCGTCGTGGAAGAAGGCGTCCAGTCGCCGGCCACGCCTCGGTCAGAGCCTCGGCGGCCGCGCCGGCCGTCCGGACCGCCAGCACCACGGCGGCCAGTGCCACCACGGCGGCCGAGGCCAGCTCGACCGGGCCGTGCGGGAGGCGCGGAAGACGCGGAAGGCCCAGGCGGCGCGCACGGCCCGCACGGCCCGGGCGTGATGGCCGCCTCGCCGTCACCGCCGCCTCACCGCCCTCGGCCGGTGCGCCGGCGGCCGGGTTCGGGTTCGCCGGGGCCACGGGCGCGGCCTCTCCGAAGCCGAACAGCTGCCCCCACAGCCAGACCCCCGCCAGCAGACCGGCGATCGTCCATCCACTCCACCGCTTGGCGCTCCGAGGCCTCGGATCGCGGCGGATGGGCGCGCGTACGGTGTGGAACCCGTCCGGTACCTTCGCTGTGCTTCCCCTCCCGGTCGCGGCCGCCGGGCGCGGCCCGTCCTGAGGAACGGGTCCGGCAGCGGGCACTGACAACACCCCGGGGTGCCGCCCTCGGGCGGGAAGCCGTCCGGACACGGGCCACGGGCCGCCGCGCCGGGCCCGGGAGGTCCGGGGCACGGTGACCGCGAGGGGCATCGGCCGAGGTCGGCCGCGCGCGACCGGCGGCGCGTCACCCGCGTGAACGGGATACTTCACGGCACAGGCCACCCCGTGGGACATGGCCGGATACGGCGGGCGTGTTCGACGGCCGTCCGGAGCCGGCGGGCGACGACGCCGACGGCGCCGGACGGGTCCGCCGGCGTCGCCCGCGGGGCGCGGCGGGCGACAGGCGGTAGGAGCCGGCCAGTTCCCGCACCTCCGCCGACAGGACCACGCCGTCCGCCCGCAGATGCTTGCCGACCAGGGCCAGGACGCTCTCGGCCAGGTGCCCCTTCAGCGCCTCGGACCGCCCCGGCTTGAGACCGACCTCCACGTGCACGAAGGCGAGCCCCTCCCCCGCTCCGTCACCGACGTACGTCTCGGCCTGACGCACCAGCGTCTTGCACACGCCCGCCGACCCGCTCTCCTCGAGGACGAGCGGGTGCAGTTCCCTGACCAGGGCCGCGCGGTCGAACACATCGGCCAGGTGTGCGGAGTAGTCGATGGTGAGGTGGGGCATGGAGGACCTTTCACGCGACCTGGTTTCTACAGGCAACTATTTTCTCGCATCGGGAGACACCTCCTCCCACCGGCCACTTCATTCGCCTCACGTCAACAGCGCGCCGGGCTGGTCACCCGTACGAGATCCGGTGCGGGACGGCGGGACCGGCCGCGTCACCGGGGTGCCTCCCAGGGGTGACGCGGTGGCGCGGACACCGAGGGGCCTGCCGGCCGGCCACCCTGCGGTGATCGGCCGGTTCCAGACCGTAACGTGACTGCGGCACACTGCTCTGCCGCGCAGCGACGAGATCACCGCGTGCGGCGACGCGAGGGAAGGGGACGAGGATGGAGTTGGAGGCCCACACGGCGGCGGGCCGGCCGGTCGAGAGGGTGCCGGGGCGGGCCTGGATGGTGCGTCTCGATCCCGTCGGTCGCGGCAGCACGGCGGTGCGGTTCTCCTGCACCCGTCCGGCGTGCCCGGCTCAGCGCCTGCCCTCCGCCGCCGCCGGCCGGTCCTTCGCCGTCGCGCACCTCACCGCGCATCTGCGGGCCGCCGCGGGCCCGCGGGGCGAGGCGTACTGCGCGTGCCGGGCCGATGGGTGCCCCGGACACGGCGACACCGCCGCCGGTGGCCGGCAGACCGGCACCGCGGCGTGGCGGTGCGGCGGCGGGGTCGTGTTCGCGGTCGTCGCGGACCGGGCGGGGCGCTGGTGGCAGGCGCTCGAGTGCTGTGCGCGCTGCGCGGCCGCTCGTCCCGGCGCCCGGGTCGTGGCCACCGCTCCGGCGCCGGCCGGCCCGGTGCGGCCCCCGGTCGGCGCCCGGCCCGCCCGCGCCGCGGCGGGACCGAGCTTCTCCCACGCTCCCGCGCCCCCGACCGAGCCCGGCGGTACCTCGCGGGCCGGACTGCCCGCCCCGCGTCCTTCCGGGAACCGGCCGCACGGCAAGCAAGGGAAGATCGCGCAGCGCATCGTGCCGCACCATCTGCGGCCGACCAGCCTGCGCGACGAACTCATCGAACTGGGCAACCAGTTCCGCGCCTACCAGAAGCGCGCCGAGCCCGACCTGTCGCTCCTCGCCGACCTGCACACCCGCAAGGCCCGCGCCTTCCACGAGTGGGCCGACGTCATCGGCGACGTCCAGTTGCGCGCGGACGCGGTGCGCGCGGAACAGGCCGCGGCCACCGCCCGCAGCCAGCACCAGCAGCGCACCGGACACACCGTCGACGGCCAGGAACCCGCCGTTCCGCGCGTGCTGTCCGGACCGCAGCTGTGGGAGCACGCCCGAACCGTCCTCGCCTACGCGCGCGACCACGCCCCGCTGCCCGGCCCGGAGGCCCGCCTGCTCACCTTGCTGCTCGTCCTGCGGACCGCCCGCACCGGTGCCGGCAATCTGACCGGGCAGGATCTGACCGCCCTGCCCCTGGAGGAACCCGAACAGCTCATCAGCCGGCTGACGGAGTGCGGATGGCTGCTGATCCCCGGTTCCCCCGCCGACGTGCTCGCCTCCCGGCCCGAGAACCCCACTCCGGTCACCGTGCCCTCCCTCGTACCCGGTCCGGACGGCAGCCGTCCGCTCCCGTTCGGGAAGAACACCCGGGCCAAGCTGAGCGGCTGGACACAGCGCGTCGTCACCGAGCGGAAGCTGCGCAAGTCGCGGACGAGTGCCGGAGCCCGGCTGCTGGCCCTCTCCCTCGCCACGCGCACCGGCCTGGACGGGCAGACGCTCGGCCGCGCCGGGGAGGGGGTGGAGGTCGGCGCGCTCGCCGCCCTGTGTGCCGGTGATCCCGGCGCGCTGCGGCCGCTGGTCGACCAGTTGACGGCGGCGGGATGGCTCACCGACGCGGAGCTGTCCGGCGAGCGCCTCACCGGACGGCTGTCCGAGCGGGTGTGGCCGCTGAGCTGCCCGGTGTCCTGAGCCCCGTCCGGGGCGCACGGACCCGGCGCACGAACCCGGGGCACGGACGCGGGACACGGACGCGGGACACGGAGCCGTTCACGGGTGCGGGGAGGCGGGCGGTGCCTGATCATCGTGCCTGTGCAGAGACTCGAACTCACCCGGCCCCCGGCCGCCTCCGCTTCCATGATCGTCCGCAGGCCCCCGGCGGAGGTCTTCGAAGCCTTCGCCGATCCGTCCGTCACCACGCGGTTCTGGTACAGCGAGAGCAGCGGGAGGATGGTCCCGGGGGCCGAGCTGCGCTGGGAGTGGGCGGTCTACGGGGTGTCCGTCCAGGTGCGGGTCGAGGCGGTGGAGGCCGGCCGGCTGATCCGGTTCGAGTGGGGCGACCAGGATCAGCCGACGCTGGTCGAGATGACGTTCGCACCGCACGCGGCGGACGCCACGCTCGTGCGGGTCACCGAGACCGGTTTCCAGGGTTCCGGGGACGACGTCGTCGCCTGGCTCAACGACACCGTCGGCGGATTCACCACCGTGCTGTGCGCGCTGAAAGCCCTCCTCGAACACGGCATCGAACTCGGCGTGGTCGCCGACCACCACCCGGCCTGACGCCTGACGGCGCGGCCGGGGCGCTCGCACCGGGAGACCACGCTCGCCGAGCTGCCGGAGAGACCGGGTGCGTCGGGCCAGGGCCGGCGTACGAACCCGCCGGCGGCAGCGGAACAGCGCCGGCACCACCGGCCGGAACCGTGCGGCGGGGGCCGGGCCCCGTACGGCGCCCGGCCCCCGCCAGCCGGGCCCCGTACGGTGCCGGGACCGGCTCAGACCCTGACCTCACGGGGCTCGGCGCGGTCCCCGCTCGGAGCCGCCGCAGCCTCCGTCGTCGGTGCGGTGGATCGACGGCCCGGCCGTGGTGGCAGGCAGGTGATGATCATCCCGGTGAGGATCAGGGCGCAGCCCGTCCATGCCGAGGGGGTGAGACGCTCGTGCAGGAGGAGCACGCCGATCAGGGCGGCGGCGAGGGGCTCGGCGAGACTGAGCGTCCCGGCCGTGGTCGCCCGTACGCGGCTGAGCCCGGTGGTGAACAGCCAGTAGGCGACAGCGGTGGTGGCCACGCCCAGCCAGGCGATCAGGGCCAGGGTGCCGCCGTCCCGCAGCGGGGCGGTGTCCTGGAGCATCCAGGGCAGCAGCGGTACGGAACCCACCAGCAGGGTGAGCGCGGAGAGGGTGGGCAGATGGGCGCCGGGATGCGCGTCGGCCGTGCGCTTGGCGACGACGGTGTACAGGCCGTAGCAGGTGCCGGCGGCCACCGCCAGGAGCAGGCCGAGCGGGTCCACGCGGGCGGTGCCCGGTGCCAGCAGCAGGGCGCAGCCGGCCACGGCCGCGACGGTGCCGGCCAGCCAGACCGGGCCCGTCCGCTCGCCGGTGAGCCAGCGGGCGCACACCCCGGTCGCCGCGGGGGCGAAGCCCAGGGCGATCACCGTGGCCAGCGCCGCGCCGGTCCGCGCCACGGAGGAGAGGAACGCCGCCTGGTAGAGGCCGGTCGAGAACGCGCAGATCAGCAGCGGTCCCACGGTCCCGCGCGAGACGACATCGCGGAGCTGCCGCGGGCGGACGGTGAACGCCGCGAGGACCAGCCCTCCGGCGACCAGCCGCCAGCCGCCGAGGGCCGCCGGTGTCATGGGACCGGCCACCAGGACCTGGGCGGGCCCGACGGTGCCCCACAGCACCGCCGCCGCCAGCACCAGGTACACACCGGAACGGGGACCGTTCTTTCGTACATTCATGACCGGGGAGGCTAAGCAGAGATGCGCGGCCCAGTCGGCTCGGCCGAACTTCGTGCGGCATACAGTGGGTTTCATGGAACTTGATGCGCTGGACCGGGCTCTGCTGCGGGAGTTGCAGAACGATGCACGGCAGACCAACCGCGACCTGGCGGCCAAGACCGGGGTCTCGCCGTCCACCTCGTTGGAACGGGTGAGGCTGCTGCGCGAGCGCGGCGTGCTCACCGGCTTCCACGCGGCCCTGGATCTGGACGCGGCCGGCCGCCCCGTCCAGGCGCTGATCTCCGTACGCATCCGGCCGCCGGCCCGGCCCGTCATCGAAGGCTTCCGGGAATGGGCGGCGCGGCTGCCCGAGGTGATCGGCCTGTTCGTCACCTCGGGCAGCCACGACTTCCTGATCCACGTGGCCGTCCCGAACGTGGACAGCGTGTACGCCTTCGTGATCGACCGTCTCACCGAGCGCCGTGAGGTCGCCGACGTACAGACCACGATGGTCTACGAGCACGTCCGGTCCCGCTGCATCGAGCCGGCCGCCCCCGACCGCCCCCGTTCCTCGCGCACGGCCCGCTGACGGCCGGCCGCGGCCCCCGTCAGCCCTGCTGCACCGGGACCACCACCACCTCGGCGATGTTCACGTTGGCCGGTGCCGCCGCGGTGAAGGCCACCGTCTCGGCGATGTCCTCGGCGGCCAGCGGCCGCAGGTCGGTGCGCATCCGGGCCAGGGCGGTGCGCAGGTTGTCGTCGAGCATGTCCGCGCCCAGTTCGGTGACGGTGACGCCGGGCTCGATATTGCGTACCCGGACGTTGCGGGGGCCCAGTTCGGCCCGCAGGTTGCGGGTCAGGTGGGCCACGGCGGCCTTGGTCGCGCAGTAGACCGACCAGTCGGGGTACAGGCTGTGGCCGCCGACGGACCCGACGAACGTTAGGTCGGCCGGACCGGTCCGGGCGGCGGCGAGCAGGTCGTCGACGAAGGCGCGGCCGGTGAGCAGCAGTCCGCGCAGGTTGACGTCGAGCATGCGGTCCCACTCGGCGGTGTCGGCGCTCTCGAACGGTGCGCCCAGCATCACGCCGGCGTTGGCCACGACCAGGTCGGCCCGGCCGAGCACGTCGCGTACCGAGGCCGCGGCCTCGGCGAGGGCGGCGGAGTCGGTGATGTCCACGGCCACCGGCAGGATCTTGCCCGCGGTGGTGGGGCTCAGTTCCCCGGCGAGGCCGGTGAGCCGGTCCTCCCGGCGCCCGAGCAGGGCGACGGAGGCACCGTCGCGGGCCAGTCGGCGGGCGGTGGCGGCACCGATACCGCTGGTGGCGCCGGTGACGACGGCCACCCGCCCGGCGAGCGGACCGTCAGGGGTGGCCTGGGAAGGGGAAGTGATCGAAGAAGTCATGTCCCCACCGTCGCGCCGGTCCGGCGGCCGCTCCAGGCAGGGGCTCACCGGGGACCGCGCATCGTAGGAGTGGCACGGCCACCCTCGCGGGCTCCGCCCGTTCTACGCTCGTGTGCATGGACCGCGTGGACAGTGACAACCCGATCGGGCAGTACCTGCGGGCCCGCCGTCAGCTCGTGCGCCCGGAGGACCTCGGGCTCGCCCCGGGTGTCCGGCGCCGGGTGCCGGGCCTGCGGCGCGAAGAGGTGGCGATGCTGGCGGGGGTGAGCACCGACTACTACGTGCGCCTGGAGCAGGGCCGGGAACGCCGTCCCTCCGCGCAGGTCGTCGACGCGATCGCCCGGGCGCTGGTGCTCGACGAGGAGGCGGCCGCGTATCTGCGGCGGCTCGCCGGCCCGGCTCCGCGCCGCCGGCGCCGGGCGGGGCGGAATCAACGGGTGAGCGAGGGACTGCTGCGGATCATGGCCGGCTGGCAGCACCTCCCGGCGGTGGTCCTCGGTCCGTATCTCGACGTACTGGCCCGCAACGACCTCGGCAGGGCCCTGTTCGCCGGTCACACGCACAGCGACGACCTGATGCGGCTGGTCTTCCTGGACCCGGACGCCCGCGAGTTCTACGTCGACTGGGACCGGGCGGCACTGAGCGCCGTGGCCGCGCTGCGGGCGGCGGCCGGGGACGCCGACGATCCGTCCCTGACCCGGCTCGTCGGCGAACTGAGCCTGCGCAGTGAGCCCTTCCGGCGTCTGTGGGCCCGTCACGACATCGGGCACAAGACGCACGAGACCAAGCGCCTGCGGCACCCGCTCGTCGGCGAACTCACCCTGTCCTACGAGACCCTGACCGTGAACGGCACCCCCGACCAGCAGCTCGTCGTCTATCACGCCGAACCCGGCAGCCCTTCCGCCGAGGCCCTCGCCCTCCTCGGCAGCCTGGCGGCGGAGTCCTCGCCGGACGCCGGGCAGCCGCGGCACCCGGCCGGGCGGCCGCCGCTTCCGCGCGGGTAGCGGAACCGGCCGGGCCGGTTGCCGGGCGGCCGCCTCCCGCGGTCCCGGCACCGTGCCGGGACCGCGGGAGGCGGGCGCGTCAGCCGCCCGCGGACAGCAGCGGCAGGTCCAGGCGGCCGGCGAGTTCGTCGACGGTGGTGCCGAAGGTCTCCCGCACCGAGACGCCCCGCTCGGTGATGTCGAAGACGGCGAGGTCGGTGTAGACCCGGTCGACACAGGCCGGCCCGGTCAGCGGGTAGGTGCACTCGGGAACCAGCTTGGGCGCCCCGGTCTTGGTGAACAGCGTCATCATCACGAAGACCTTCTTCGCCCCGATCGCCAGGTCCATGGCCCCGCCGACGGCGGGTATGGCGTCCGGCGCGCCGGTGTGCCAGTTGGCGAGGTCACCGGCGGCCGAGACCTGGAAGGCGCCCAGGACGCAGATGTCCAGGTGGCCGCCGCGCATCATGGCGAAGGAGTCGGCGTGGTGGAAGTACGCCGCGCCGGGCAGCTCGGTCACGGGGACCTTGCCGGCGTTGGTGAGGTCGGGGTCGATCTCGTCGCCCCGTGCGGCCGGCCCCATGTGGAGCATGCCGTTCTCGGTGTGGAGGACCACGCCGGAGTCGGCCGGCAGATGGTCGGCGACCAGGGTGGGCTGGCCGATGCCGAGGTTGACGAAGGCGCCGTGGGGGATGTCGCGGGCCACGAGGGCGGCCATGTCGTGCTTGCCGAGCGGACCGCGCCCGGTGTCCGTGACGAGGGAGTCGGTGCTCATGCGGTCGCCTCCTGAACGACGCGGTCGACATAGATGCCCGGCGTGATCACGGTCTCGGGGTCGATGGTGCCGGTGTCGACGATCTCGCGGACCTGGGCGATCACGGTGGTCGCGGCGGTGGCCATGACCGGTCCGAAGTTGCGGGCGGTCTTGCGGTAGACGAGGTTGCCCATCCGGTCGGCCCGGTGGGCTCCGATCAGCGCCACATCGCCCTTGATCGGGTACTCCAGGACGTAGGTGCGCCCGTCGATGACGCGGGTCTCCTTGCCCTCGGCCAGCAGGGTGCCGGCGCCGGTGGGGCAGTAGAAGGCGCCGATGCCGGCCCCGGCCGCCCGCATCCGCTCGGCGAGGTTGCCCTGCGGCACGACCTCCAGCTCGATCCTCCCGGTCCGGTACAGCTCGTCGAAGACGTGGCTGTCGGCCTGCCGGGGGAAGGAGCAGACGACCTTGCGGACCCGTCCCTTCGCCAGCAGCGCGGCCAGGCCGGTGTCGCCGTTGCCGGCGTTGTTGGACACGACGGTCAGGTCGGTGGCGCCCTGCCGGATGAGGGCGTCGATCAGGTCGACCGGCATGCCGGCCATGCCGAAGCCGCCGACCAGTACCGTCGAGCCGTCGTCGATCCCGGCGACCGCCTCGTCGGCGTCGGCGCACACCAGCGTGCTCATCCCTTGGCCTCCGTCACGTTCTCCAGGACCACGGCGAGCGCCTGGCCCACCCCGATGCAGATCGCGGCGACGCCCCACCGCTCGCCGGACGTCTTGAGCCGGTGGGCGAGGGTGCCGAGGATGCGGCCGCCGGAGGCGCCCAGCGGGTGGCCGAGCGCGATGGCGCCGCCCTTGGTGTTGACGATGTCCGGGTCGATCCCCCAGGCGTCCACGCAGGCCAGCGACTGCACGGCGAACGCCTCGTTGAGTTCGACCGCCGCCACGTCGGACCAGGTGATGCCCGCGCGCTCCAGGGCCCGGCCGGCCGCCTCGACCGGCGCGAACCCGAAGTCCTGCGGATCGAGGGCGAAGACGCCGCGCCCGGCGACGCGGGCCAGCGGGGCGGTGCCGATACGGGCCGCGGCGGCCCCCGAGCCGAGCAGGACCGCCGAGGCGCCGTCGCTCAGCGGTGAGGCGTTGCCCGCCGTGATCACGCCGTCGGGCCGGAAGGCCGGCTTGAGCCCGGCGAGCTTCTCGGGTGTGGAGCCGGGCCGGATGCCCTCGTCCCGGGTGAGGGTGGTGCCCTCGGCGCCGGTCTCCACCGGCACCACCAGGTCGTCGTAGAAGCCGTCCGTCCAGGCGGCGTCGGCGAGCCGGTGGGACCGGGCGGCGAACTCGTCCTGCCGCTCGCGGGGGATGGTGAACCGCTCGGCGAGCTGCTCGTTGGCCTCGCCCAGGGAGACCGTCCACTCCTTCGGCATGTTCTTGTTGACCAGGCGCCAGCCGAGGGTGGTGGAGACGGCGGTCAAGTCTCCGGCGGGGAACGCGCGGGAGGGCTTGGGCAGGACCCAGGGGGCCCGGGTCATCGACTCCACGCCGCCGGTGAGCACGATGTCCGCGTCGCCGGTCTCGATGGCGCGGGAGGCGATGATCGCCGCGTCCAGCGAGGATCCGCACAGCCGGTTGACCGTCGTGGCGGGCACCGAGGTGGGCAGCCCGGCCAGCAGGACGGCCATCCGGCCCACGTTGCGGTTGTCCTCGCCCGCGCCGTTGGCGTTGCCCCAGACGACGTCAGCGATCCCGCCCGGGTCCAGCTCCGGAGCCTTGGCCAGGACGCCCCGCACGGCGAGCGCCGCGAGGTCGTCGGGCCGGACGCCGGCGAGGGCACCGGAGAACCGTCCGAAGGGTGTTCTTGCCGCTGCGTACACGTAACTGTCGGTCACGTCCTCACGCTAGGCCCGCCGCCTTCATCGCGTCCAAGACCTAATCCGGATCAATTGATAAATCTCTCTTATAAACTGTGGGTATGGAGCTTCGTCAGGTCCGCTACTTCCTCGCGCTCGCGGAGGAGTGCCACTTCGGGCGGGCGGCGGCCCGGCTGCACGTCGCCCAGCCCGCCCTGTCCCAGCAGATCAAGCAGCTGGAACACGAGCTGGGCACGACGCTGTTCCACCGCTCCACCCGGCACGTCGAACTCACCGAGGCCGGCCGGCACCTGACCGGGTACGCGCGCACACTGGTCGCCGAGGCCGAGCGCGCCCGCGTGCACATGGCGGAACTCGCCAGCGGCCACACCGGCCGGGTCTCCGTCGGCTTCATCGGCACCGCCACGTACGACGTCCTGCCCCGGGTCGCCCGCACGGTGCGGTCGCGGCTGCCGCACATCACCCTGGACCTGCGCGGCGAACTGCTCACCCCGCAGCTGGTGGAGGGCCTGCTCACCGGCGCCTACGACCTCGCCGTGTCACGGGCCGGCGCGGCCGGCACCGAGGGGGTGAGCATCACGGCGCTGCGGGCCGAGCCGCTGGTCGCCGTCGTCCCGGCCCACCACCCGCTGGCGGCCGGCCGGGAGATCCCCCTGGCGGCGCTGGCGGACGAGACGTTCGTCATCCATCCCTCGCAGCCGCGGTCCGCCATGTACGACCGGGTGCTGGCCGCCTGCGACCGGGCCGGGTTCCGGCCCTCGGCCCTCGTCGAGGTCGGCGAGACCGCGACGCTCGTCGTCCTCGTGGCCGCCGGGCACGGTGTCGCGCTCGTGCCGCGGTCGGTGCAGAGCCTTCGGCTGGACGGCGTGACGTACGTGCCGCTCGCCGAGACGGAGACCATCGACCTGGTACTGGCCCGCCGCGCGCACCGCAACTCGCCGGCGACGCAGCAGGTCGCCTCGGTCATCGAGGAGTGCGTGCGCGGCTGACGGCGGCGGGTCCGGCTCGTGGCGCGGGGCGCGATACGGCGTGGCGTGCTCCGGCCGGGCGATCTCGCGCGGGGCGGTCGTCGGCGGGGACGCCGGGTTCCTCATCGCTTCCGAGGAGGAGCTGGACGCCGCCGCCTCGCCGCGCGGCACGGCCGCGCGCCGCCGGACGACCGTGCCGCTGCCCGGTGCGGTCGCCTTCGCCGTCCGGTTCTTCCGGACGCGCCGCGCCACCGGGCCGCTCGCGCCCGGCCGGTTCCGCGACGGTGCCGGCCGGGCCGTCGCCGGCCGGCTCGTTCCGGTGGCGAACCCGCGGATGCCGTACCGCGTCGGCGTGCGGAGCGCGGCCGCGGTGCCGCCGTACGACAGCGGCTGCCCCGACGCGGCCGTGGCCGGTCAGCCTGTGGTGAGGGCTGTTCGTCGCGGGCGTCCTGTCCGGCCGGTGCGCGGGGAACGGTCCTCACACCGCCCGTACCACCTCCGCCGGTGCCGTCCGCAGGGCCCGTCGGGTGGGCAGTTCCACCGTCAGGAAGGACGTCAGCGCCACCGTCGCCGCGGCCGCCGGCAGCAGCCAGGCCGGGCCGGCCGGCCAGGGGCGGCCGAGGAACCCCTGGCCGAGGAGGGCGAGGGGGAGCGCGGAGAGGGCCAGGCCCGCGGCGAGGGCGGCGACGGTCGTCACCGCCGACTCGCGGCGCGTCATCGCCAGGATCTGCCGCGGGGTCGTGCCGACCAGGCGGAGCGCGGCGATCTCGGTGCGGCGCTGGGCCGTGGCGGCGACCAGCTTGTTGGCGATGCTGAGCAGCAGGTAGCCGAGGAGGACGACGATGACGACGAGGTTGATCCACACCTCGGGCGGTGTGTCCCGCCCGGCCGTACGGTCCGCGCCGGTGCCGGTCAGGGTGAGGCCGGGGCGGGCGGCGGCGAACGCGGCCAGCCGCTGGCCGGCGGCGGCCGTGCCGTCGGTGCGTACGAGGACGCCGCCCGCCGCCGGGCCGGCCGTGGTGTGGCCGGCGGCCAGGTCCCGGGAGAGGACCACGGGGCCGAAGCCGAGCCCGCGCGCGTACACGGCGACGACCTCGGCGGTGACCCGCGCCCCGTCGCCCAGCACCAGCCGCACCCGCCGGCCCGGCCGCGCGTCGCGCTGCCCCGCGACCTCGCCGCTGACGGCGACCGTGGCCCCGGTGAGCCGGTCCAGGGAACCCTGCTCCACCCCGAGGTCGAGGACGTCCGCCGCCCGCCCGCCGAGGATCATGGCCGAGGACGCCTCGGTCTCCGTCTCGCCGAACAGCCGGTACGGCCACACCACCGTCGTCGCGGCGACCGGCTCGGCCGCCCGGACGCCCGGCAGGGCACGCACCCGGGCCGGGGTGTCGGCCGGGAGGCCGCCCAGGGCGGGCGCGGTCAGCCGGTACTGGGCGAGGGTGCCCGCGCGGGTGTCGGCGGCGGTGGCGGCGAGCACGGTGGTCTGGGCGAGGGTGTACGTCAGGACGAACACGACGCCCATCGCCAGCGGGCTGATGACTCCGGAGAGCCGCTGCGCGTAGGCGCGTACGTGGGACAGCGCGAGCCAGGTCGGGGCCGACGCCCCGGGCCGCAGCCGCCGCAGCGCCGTCCGCCCCGCCGCCCGGACGAGGGCCGGGCCGGCCAGGGCCAGGCCGATCGCGGCGACGATGCCCGCCATCGAGGTGGCCGAGGCGCCGAGCGCGGTACGGGAGAACAGGGGGGCGGTGGAGAGCGCGCTCGCGCCGAGGATCAGCAGCAGGCCGGCCCGGGTGCGTACGCGGGACGGTGTCCGGGGTTCGGTGCGGGACTCGGCGACCGCCTCGGTGGCCGGCATCCGGGAGGTGCGCCAGGCCGCGCAGCGCGCCGCGAGCTGGACCGCGCCGGCGGTGAGGAGGAGCGTGGCGAGGGCCGGGAGGGGGCTCAGCGTCAACGGCAGGCCTGCGGGCAGGACGTCACGGTCGACGAGGATGTCACGGAACGCGTCCGCCAGCAGGTAGCCGAGGGCCACGCCCGGGACCAGGGCCACCGCCGCGACGAGGGTCGACTGAGCGGCGGCCAGGCGGCGGATCTGCTTCGGTGTCGCTCCCACGGCCCGCATCAGCGCCAGGTCGCGGCGCTGTCCGGCGACGGCGATGCCGAGCGCGCCCGCCGTGACGAACCCGGTGATCAGCAGGACGACGCCGCCGAGCGAACCGGCGAGCAGGACGAGCAGGGAGCGCGCCGAGCCGATGCCCGGCTCCACGGCCTCGCCCCGGCCGGCGCCCGTGAGGACCTCCAGCCCGGTGCCGGCCAGGCGGTTGCGGACCGCCGAGGCGAGCCAGGCCCCGGCGCCTGGTTCGGCCCGCAGGCCGATCAGGTCGACGGTGCCAGCCCGCGGTCCGTCGCCGCCGTCCGCCCGGCCCGCCAGCCGCGCGGCCGTGGGGTCGGCGAGGTAGACGCCCGCCTCCGGGGCGTCGACCACGGCCGTGACCCGGTAGGGGGCGGCGGTCCGGCCGTTCACGACGGCCCGGACCCGGTCGCCGGTCTGCAGACCGGTCCCCGCCGGTACGGCGATCTCGTCCGCGCCGGCCGGTGCGCGGCCCTCGACGCGTGGTGCGGCCAGCAGTGCGGTGGAGGACCAGCCGTGGCCCGCGGCGGCGGGGTCGGCGGCGGACGCGAGGGGGCGGCCCGCGTCGTCGAGCAGGGCGGCCGGGAAGGTGATGTCACCGACCACCGCGATGACGCCCGGCAGTCCGGCCAGGCGGTCGGTGAGCCGGGCCGGGACAGCGGCCCGCTCGGGCAGCGCGACCGGCAGGTCAGCGGCCGGACGGTGCTCCTGGCCGGCGGCGACCACGACGTCCGCGCCGCCGAGCCGGCCGGGCGGCGGCTGGGAGCGCAGGCCGGTGTCGGCCAGGACGCCGGCGCCGGTGATCAGCACGGCGCCGCCGAGGACGGCGCAGGCCACCGCGAGCAAGGCGGTGATCCGGTGCCGGGCCGTGCGCAGGGCGAGGTACAGCATCGGCTACCTCTCCCCCAACGTGACCAGCCGCTCGGCGAGTTCGGGCGCGGCCGGTGAGTCGAGGGACTCCACCACCCGGCCGTCGGCCATCACCAGGACCCGGTGCGCGCGGGCCGCGGCGGCCGGGTCGTGGGTGACCATCACCACCGTCTGGCCGAGGTCGTCGACGAGGTCGCGCAGCAGGTCCAGCACCTGGTGGGCGCTGCGCAGGTCCAGTGCCCCGGTGGGTTCGTCCGCGAAGACGACGGCGGGCCGGGCCACCAGTGCCCGTACCAGCGCGGCGCGCTGCTGCTGGCCGCCGGAGAGTTCGGCGGGGCGGTGCGCGAGCCGGTCGGTGAGGCCGACCCGCTCGACGAGGGTGCGCAGCCACGGGCGGTCCGGTGCGCGGCCCGCCAGCCGCAGCGGCAGCGTGATGTTGTCCTCGACGCTGAGCGACGGGATCAGGTTGTACGCCTGGAAGACGAAGCCGACGTGTTCGCGGCGCAGTTCGGTGCGGCGGGCCTCGCTCAGCCCGGTGATCTCCCGGCCGCCGACGCGGACGCTGCCCGAGGTGGCGCGGTCCAGTCCGGCGGCGCAGTGCATCAGGGTGCTCTTGCCGGAGCCCGAGGGACCCATCACGGCGAGGAACGTGCCGTGTTCCACGGTCAGCGACACGTCGTCCAGGGCGCGTACGCCGCCGGGGTACGTCTTGCCGACGCCGGTCAGCGCGATGGCGGGTGCGGTGCGCGCGGTGTCCGGCGCGACGGCGGTGCTCATCGGCGCCCGCGCAGGGCGCGTACGGCCAGGGCGCCGGCGGCGAGCAGGGTGACGAAGCCGCAGGCCAGATTGACCAGGACGGGGGTGTCGCCGTAGGAGACCGCCATGTTGGCGACGGCGCTGAGCACCACCACGGCCCACAGCAGGGTCCGTACGATGTCCGAGCGGCTGACGCCGTCCGTACGGTCGCCGTCGCCGGTCTCGCTCAGCCGGTAGGGGTCGGTGTGCGTCATGGCGGCTGCCTCCAGGGGTTCGTGGCGGCCGGTCTCCACGGCCGTCTGTGATGCCACCGACGCTAGGGACCGGCACCCCTCGCGGCCGATCCAGCGGTCCGCCCGGTCGGAGGTACAGCAGGCTGTACCTTTCCGGCCCCCGGCTGACGGTCGCACCGCGGGCGGCCTAGGGTCGGTGCGCGACACAGTGGAGGAGGGCGGATGACGATCCGCGACACGGCGGCCGGGACCGCCGGCTTCAAGGACATCGCGGTACGGGCCCTCAGGGACGCCCGCGCCGCGATCGCGCAGCTCGCCGGCGGGCTCGGCACCGCCGTCCCCGCCCTCGGGCTGCTGCTGCTGACGACGGTGGCGGCGGTGACGGCGCCGCTCGGCGTGGGCCTGCTGATCGGACAGCCGGTGCCGCGCGCCCTGCACGCCCTGGCCCGCCGGGAACGCGCGCGGCTCGGCCGCTGTGGGCCCGAGGTGATCGCCCCCGAGCCGCCGCCCGTCCGGCTGCGGGCGGCGCTCGCCGATCCCGTCACCCGCCGGGAGCTGCGCTGGCTGGCCCGGCACGCCACCCTGGGGTTCGTCCTCGGGCTGCTCGGTGTGCTGTTGCCGATCGCCGCCGTCCGGGACTGTGTCTTCCCGCTGCTGTGGCCGCTGGCGCCCCCGGACGCCACCAGCACCTCCATCGGGATCGGCACCGCGCACACCTGGCCGGAGGCCGCGGCCGTGACCCTGCTCGGACTGGGCTGGACCGCCATCATCCTGGGCCTGTTCCCCGCCCTGGCCCGCGTCCAGTCCGCGCCCGGACGGCTGCTGCTGGCGGCCGGTCCCGAGACCGACCTGTCGCTGCGGGTCGCCGAGCTGACCGCCACCCGCGCCGCCGCCCTGGACGCCCACGCCACCGAACTGCGGCGCATCGAGCGTTCGTTGCACGACGGCACGCAGAACCGCATCGTCACCGTCACGGTGCTGCTGGGTGCCGCCCGCCGTATGGTGGCCCGCGACCCGGAGGGCGCCGGGGAGTTGCTGGAGCGCGCCCAGTCGGCCGCCGAACAGGCCCTGGCGGAACTGCGCACCGTGGCCCGCGGCATCCTGCCCCCGGTGCTGGCCGACCGGGGGCTGGCGGGGGCGCTGGCCGGTCTGGCCGCGCACTGCGCGGTGCCCTGCCGGACCGACGTCGACGTGCCCGAGCGGTGCGCCGCCTCCGTCGAGGCGACCGCCTACTTCGTGGTCGCCGAGGCACTGACCAACATCGCCAAGCACAGCGGCGCGGGGGCGGCCACCGTCACCGCGCGCGCCCGGGGCGGCCGGCTGCGCCTGCGGATCGAGGACGACGGGCGGGGCGGGGCCGACGAGCGGGGCGGTTCCGGGCTCGCCGGCATCCGGGACCGCGTCGCGGCCCACGACGGTACGCTCACCCTGGCCAGCCCGCCGGGCGGCCCCACGGCCCTGGACGTGGACCTGCCGTGCGGAACGTGAACTCGAACTGCGGAACGTGACATGCGCATCGTGATAGCCGAGGACGACCCGTTGCTGCGCGAGGGACTCGCCCTCCTGCTGCGCGCCGAGTCCCTCGACGTGGTCGCCACCAGCGGCACCCCCGACGGCGTCCTCGACGCCATCGACGAACACCGGCCGGACGTCGCCATCCTCGACGTGCGGATGCCGCCCAGCCACACCGACGAGGGCATCCGCGCCGCCGTCGAGGCCCGGCGACGCCACCCCGGACTCGCGGTGCTGGTGCTGTCCGCGTACGTCGAGCAGTCCTTCGCCACCGACCTGCTCACCGGCGGGGTGACCGGCCTGGGGTATCTGCTCAAGGAACGGGTGGGCCGGGTCGAGGAGTTCCTGGACGCGCTGCGCCGGGTGGCGTCCGGCGGCACCGCCATCGACCCCGAGGTGGTCGCCCAGCTGTTCACCCGCTCCCGTCAGGACACCCGGCTGGAACGGCTCAGCCCGCGGGAACGGGAGGTGCTGGCGCTGATGGCGGAAGGGCTCGGCAACACCGCGATCGCGCGCCGGCTGGTCGTCACCGACGGCGCGGTGCACAAGCACATCCGCTCCATCTTCGCCAAGCTCGACCTCTCGCCCGCCGACCAGGTCGACCGGCGGGTCGCCGCGGTCCTGCGCTACCTGGAGGACGCCCGCCGCCACGACTGACGGCACCGCCCGCGCGACTTTGCCAGTTCTTTACAACCGGCCCTGCCGCTGTCTCGTCTCTCCGGTCGATTCCCGCCCCGCCCCGTCACGCCGACGGGGCGGACCGACGAAAGAGAGCGATCGATGCGCCGGACCACCCTCAGTTCCCTGGCCCTCGCGGGCACCGCCGTACTGGCGACCGCCGTGCCCGCGTTCGCCTCCTCGCCGAGCCCCGTCCCCGCCGAGAGCAAGCCGCCGACCCCGGTGCCGTCCTCCCCCGACACGCCCGCCCCCGCCCAGGAGCCGACCGAGGCGCCGTCCGCGCGCGAGGTGCCCGCCGAGGAGCGGGTCCCCTCCCCGGGGCAGGTCTCCGTCGTCCCGTCCGGCGCCGCCGACACCGGAGTGAGCACGGCCGACTCCACGTCGTCCGGACCGGGCGGGGCGCTGATCGGCGGGGGTGCCGCCGCGGTGGCCCTCGCGGGCGGCGCGACGGTCCTCGTCGTCCGCCGCCGTCGGGCGAACGGGGCGTGAGTACGTTCTCCAGGCGGGCGTTCGTGACCGCGGCGGCGGCCACGCTGCTCGCGGGCTGCGGCGACGGCGGTACCGGCCTTCGCGCCAGTACGGCCGGCCGCACGCCGCGGCCGCCCTCGCCCGCCTCCCCCGGCGCGTCGGCTCCACCCGGCAACCCGGGGCGGGCGGTGGCCCGTTCGGCCCCGGTGCGGCTGCGAATCCCGGCGATCGGCGTGGACACGCCGATCGTCCGGCTGGGGCTGGCCCCGGACGGCAGCGTGCGGGTCCCGCCGGTCAGGGCGCACGACCCGGCGGGCTGGTACGAGCACTCGCCCACCCCGGGCCAGGTCGGCCCCTGCGTCGTCCTCGGTCACGTCACCGTGGGCGAGTACGGTGACGGGGTCTTCCGGCGCCTGGCCGAACTGCGCCGGGGCGACCGGGCGGTGGCCCTCCTGGAGAACGGCACGGCCGTCACGTTCGAGGTCACCGCCGTGCGCACGGTGGCGAAGTCCGACTTCCCGACCGAGGAGGTCTACGGGGACGTGGACCGCCCGGAGCTGCGGCTGATCACGTGCGGCGGCGCCCGCACCGGCGACGGCTACGCCGACAACGTCATCGTCTTCGCGGCCCGGGTCCCCGCCGGCCGCTGACCCCCAGCCCCCAGCCCCCTGCCCCCTGCCCCCACGACCCTGGAGTACGTTGAAACGCTCCCGTGACAGGGCGGCGTCCGAACTGTTCGCCGCCCTCTACCCGCGCCTGGCCGGCTGGTGCCGCCGGCTCGTCGACGACGACGAGACGGCCCACGAGATCGCCTCCGAGGCGTTCACCCGGCTCTGGGCCCGGTGGACATCGGTGGAGGAGCCGCGCGGCTTCCTCTACGTCACCGCCGCCAACCTGGTCCGGGACCACTGGCGGAAACTGGAGCGCGAGCGCCGGGCCGTGCGCCGGGCCGGCACGGAGGCCGCCGTGCGCCCGCACGCCGAACAGGACGACCCTTCCGTACGCCTGCTGGTGCAGTCGCTGCCCGAACGGCTGCGGGTGCCGATCCTGCTGCACTACTACGCTGACATGCCGATCCGGGAGGTGTCCGCGCTGACCGGACGGAAGGAAGGGACCGTCAAGGCCGATCTGCACGCGGCCCGGGAACTGCTCCGTGTCCATCTGAGGAGAAGCCTTGACCACACGCGTTGACGAAGGCGAGGGCGAGGGCCCGGAGTCCGGCCCCGACGACCCGTTCCTGGTGGTCCTGCGCCCCGCCCCCGGGCACCTCTCCGCGCCCCCCGGCCGCTACGAGCAGATCCGCCGCGCCGCGTCCCGCCGCCGCCTGCTGCGCACCGCCGCGGGCGCCGGTCTGACCGTCGCCGTGGCCGGCCTGGTCGCGCTGCCGTTCCTGCGGGCGGCGCCCGAGCGGCCCGCGTCCCCGACGGTGCCGATGGCGCCGCCCTCCGCGACGGCCTCGTGGCCCTCTCCCCCGGCCACCGGCAAGCCGCCCACGCCGGTGCCCTCCGATCCGGGGCAGACCGTGTCCGCCCCCTCCGAGGCGCCGTCGGCCTCGCCCACCGCCAGTGCCCCGCCGACCGTGAGCGAGAGCCGCCGGCCGTGACCGGCGCCCCCGGAGCCGGCCGGCGGCCCGGGGCTACTCCCAGACCACCACACTGCGCCGCACCGGCACCGTCGAGGAGTCCGAGGCGAACAGCTCGGGCGCGTGGTCGCGGATGCGCTCGATGTCGTTGAAGACGGCCCGCAGGTGGTCGCGCATGCGCGCGCGGGCCAGCGGCACGTCACCGCTCTCGACCGCCGCGAAGATCTCCTGGTGCTGGTCGGCGAAGACGGCCGGGGACTCGTGCCCGTGCAGCCCGAGCCGGCGCGCCCGGTCCAGGTGGCCCTTGGCGGCGGCGACGGTGGTCCACGCGTTGCCGTGGCCGCTCAGCCGCAGCAGGCCCTGGTGGAAGGCCTCGTCCAGGGCGAAGAACTCCTCCAGGCCGAGCCCGGCGGCACGCTGACGCCCCAGGTTGTCCCGCAGTTCCGCGACGATCCCCGCGTCGAGCCGCTCGGGCAGGTCCTCCAGAGAGGCGAGTTCCACGGCCTCGCGCAGGAACTGGGCGTCGGCGACCTGTGCCGGGTCCACCCGGGACACGAAGGACCCGATCTTCGGGAACACCTGCACCAGCCCTTCCTGGCCGAGCAGGATCAGGCTCTCCCGCACCGGGGTCCTGCTCACCCCCAGCGACGCGGCCAGCTCGTTCTCCGACAGGGCGGCGCCCGGGGCGAGTTCCAGGGTCAGGACCATCTGACGCAGCTTCAGGTAGATGTCGCGCCGACTGGTCCGCCGCCCGTTCGATTGAGGCATGGGCCCATCCTACGTACCTGCGGAAAGGGTATTGCACCACTGCGCGACAGATGCTTGTATACAAGCACTGCACGACAGGATGGAGCCGCAAGTGAGCACAATCGAGCGGGCCGAGGTGTTCGTCTCCTCTCCGGGGCGCACGTTCGTCACGCTGCGCGTCACCACCAGCGACGGGGTGACCGGGCTGGGCGACGCCACGCTCAACGGCCGGGAACTGGCCGTCGCCGCCTATCTGCGCGACCACGTGGTGCCGCTGCTCATCGGCCGGGACCCGGCCCGCGTCGAGGACATGTGGCAGTACCTCTACAAGGGCGCGTACTGGCGTCGCGGCCCGGTGACGATGACGGCGGTGTCGGCCGTCGACACGGCGCTGTGGGACATCAAGGGCAAGGTCGCGGGCCTGCCCGTGTACCAGCTCCTCGGCGGCCGGTCCCGCGACGGGGTCCTGGTCTACTCGCACGCCAGCGGCACCGACGTCCCCTCCCTCCTGGACGACGTCCAGCGCCACCTGGAGCTGGGCTACAAGGCGGTGCGGGCACAGGCCGCCGTGCCGGACGTCGGCGGCACGTACGGGGTGCGCGAGGGCAAGATCTACGAGCCGGCCGCGACCGACCTGCCGCAGGAGCAGCCCTGGGACACGGAGGCGTACCTCGGTTTCGCGCCCGCCTATCTGGAAGCGGTCCGCGAGCGGTTCGGCTTCGGCTTCCACCTGCTGCACGACGTGCACCACCGCCTGACCCCCATCGAGGCGGCCCGCTTCGGCAAGAGCGTCGAGGCGTGCCGGCTGTTCTGGATGGAGGACCCGACCCCGGCGGAGAACCAGGAGGCGTTCCGGCTCATCCGGCAGCACACCACCACGCCGATCGCGGTCGGCGAGGTGATGAACTCCGTCTGGGACGTCCAGCACCTCATCACCGAGCAGCTCGTCGACTACGTACGCACCACGGTCGTGCACGCGGGCGGCATCACCCATCTGCGGCGGATCTTCGACCTGGCGGCCCTGTACCACGTACGGACCGGCTCGCACGGCGCGACGGACCTCTCCCCCGTCTCCATGGCCGCCGCCGTGCACCTGGACGTGACGGTGCCGAACTTCGGCATCCAGGAGTACATGGGACACGCGGAGGAGACCTTCGAGGTGTTCCGCAGCGGTGTCACCTTCGCCGACGGGTACCTCAACCCGTCGGACGCTCCCGGACTCGGCGTCGAGTACGACGAGAAGGCGGCCGAGCGCTTCCCGTACCAGCGGCGTTATCTGCCCGTGGCGCGCCGCCTCGACGGCTCGGTGCACGACTGGTGAGCGCCGTGGCACCTCCCCGTCTGGACCGTACGGCGCTGTCCCGGCTGGCGCCGGGGCTGCGGCCCGCCGTGGACCCGGCCGGGCTGCGCCCGCGCGTCCTGCACTTCGGGCTCGGCGCCTTCCACCGGGCGCACCAGGCGCTGTACACCGAGAACGCCGCCGCCCTGTCCGGTGAGCCGTGGGGCATCACCGCGGTGGCTCCCCGCTCGGCCGGCACGGTGCGCGCCCTGCGGGAGCAGGACTGTCTGTACGCGCTCGTCGAGCGCCGTCCCGACGGGAACGCCTGCCGGGTCGTGGGTTCGGTCGTCGGCGCCCTGGCGATGGGCCCGGACGCCGGGGCCGTGGACGCGCTGCTCGCCGATCCCGAGGTGACGGTGGTGACCTTGACGGTGACCGAGAAGGGGTACCACCGGTCGGCCGTGACGGGCGGGCTGGACACGGCCGCGGCGCCGGTCGCCGCCGACCTCGCGGCGGGCCCGGACGGCCCGCTGACCACGGTGGTGGGCCGGCTGGCCGCCGGCCTGGCCGCCCGGATGCGGGCCGGGGCGCCCCCGGTCACCGTCGTGTCCTGCGACAACATGGCGGACAACGGCGCCGTGCTGGGCCGGGTCGTGGCCGACTTCGTGCGGACCTGCCCCTGGCCGGACCGCGACCTGGTGCTGGACCGGATGAGCGGGGCCGTGGCCTTCCCGTCGACGGTCGTCGACCGGATCGTGCCCGCGGCGGGCGAGGACGACCGGGCCACCGCACGCGCCGCGCTCGGCCTGGCGGACGCCCTGACGGTGGCCGGCGAGCCCTACCGCCAGTGGGTGCTGGAGGACTCCTTCGCCGCGCCCCGGCCGCCCTGGGAGCGGGACGGCGCGCTGTTCGTACCGGACGCGAGCCCGTACCAGCTCACCAAATTGCGGCTGCTGAACGGCTCCCACTCGGCCCTGGCCCACCTGGGCCTGGCCACGGGCCGCGAGACCGTCGCCGACGCGATGGCGACGGACTGGGGCGAGCGGCTCGTCCGGGCCCTGTGCGCGGAGGTCGCCCCGACCCTGCCGGCGGGCGGCCCCGACGCGGGCGGGTACGCCGACGACCTCGTCGTGCGCTTCCGCAACCCGGCGATGCGCCACCGGCTGGAGCAGATCGGCTCCGACGCCTCGCTGAAGATCACCGAACGCTGGCTGCCCGCCCTGCGCGAACTGCGCGCGGCCGGCGCGGACACCCCGGTCCTCGCCCTCGCCGTCGCCGCCTGGGCGTACGGCACCCGGCCCGGCGCGCCCGGCCGGTCCGACCCCGCGGCCGAGACGCTCGCCGCCTGCTGGGAGGCCGGAGCCCGGCCCGCCGGGACGGTGGCCGCGCTGCTGCGGGCCGTCGGCGCGGCCGACCTGGCCGACGACACCGCCCTCGTCGCGGCCGTCGCGGACCGGCTGCCGGCGCTGCGCGCGGGCCGCGTCGAGATCTGACGCCCCCTCCCCTCCCGTTCCACCGCTCCCGTCCCCCGAACAACGGAGTTCACGATGAAGGACAGTGCCACCGCCGCGGAGCAGACCCGCCCCGCGGAGCGCACCACGGGCGACCTGGCCAGAGCCGCCGTCTCCGGCTGGCTGGGCACGGCCATGGAGTTCATGGACTTCCAGCTGTACTCGCTGGCCGCCGCGATCGTCTTCAACAAGCTCTTCTTCCCGGACGTCAGCCCCGCCATCGGCCTTATCGCCGCGATGGCCACCTACGGCGTGGGCTACGTCGCCCGGCTCGCCGGCGCCGTCTACTTCGGGCGGATGGGCGACCGGATCGGCCGCAAGAAGGTCCTGTACCTGACCATCCTGCTGATGGGCGCCTCCACCACCCTGATCGGCGTGCTGCCCACCTACGCCACGATCGGCATCATGGCGCCGGTCCTGCTGGTCGTGCTGCGGCTGGTCCAGGGGTTCGGCGCGGGCGCCGAGATCGCCGGCGCGACGGTGCTGCTCGCCGAGTACGCCCCGGTGAAGCGGCGCGGTCTGATCTCCTCGCTGGTGTCGCTCGGCACCAACTCCGGGACGCTCGCCGCCTCCGGGCTGTGGGCCGTGCTGCTCGCCGTACTCAGCGAGGAGCAGTTGCTGTCCTGGGGCTGGCGGTTGCCGTTCCTGCTCAGCTTCGGCCTGATGATCTTCGCCGTCTGGCTGCGCCGGGGCCTGAAGGAGAGCCCCGTCTTCGAGGAACGCCCCGACGTGGTGGACGGCGTGGCGCTGGCCCGCGACGAGGTGGAGGCCGCGATCGCCGGCCCCGGCGGGGGAACGGAGAACGTGCTCGCGGCCGGCATCCGGCAGCGCAAGGGCAAGGCGTTCTTCCTCGCCCTCGGGCTGCGCTTCGGCCAGGCGGGCAACTCCGGGGTGATCCAGACGTTCCTGGTCGGGTACATCGCCACCAACCTCGCCGTCGGCCGGTCCGTGCCCACCGACGCCATCGTGTACGGCTCGCTGCTCGGCTTCGCCACCGTGCCGCTGGTCGGGCTGCTCGGCGACCGGCTCGGACGCCGGGTGGTCTACCTGGCGCTGACGCTGCTGACCGCGGTCATCGCCTTCCCGGTGATGCTGCTGATCACGTCCGGCTCGACGCCCGGAGTGATGATCGGGATGGTGCTCGGCCTCAACGTCGGTGTGCTGGGGCTGTTCTCGCTGGAGAGCGTGACGATGGCCGAACTCTTCGGCGCCCGCACCCGGTTCACGCAGCTGGCCCTGGCCAAGGAGATCGGCGGCATCCTCGCCACCGCGATCGGCCCCGTCCTCGCCGCCACCCTCACCGCCGTCACCGGCAGTTGGACGCCCATCGCCGCGATGCTCGTCGTCTACTCGCTCATCACCTTCGTCAGCGCGTACCTCGCGCCCGAGACCCGCGGACGCGACCTGGTCCGCCTGGAGGATGCCGTATGACCGCCGTGACCGAAGAACGCGCCGCCACCGAGGGGCGCACCATGCGGGCGGTCGTGGTGCACGGCCCCGGTGACGTACGGATCGACGCGCGGCCCCGCCCGGTGCCGGGTGCCGGGGAGGTGCTGCTGGCCCTGGAGTGGGGCGGGATCTGCGGCTCCGACATCGCGTACTGGAAGAACGGCGCGTCCGGCACGGCCGCGCTCGCCCATCCGCTGGTGCTCGGGCACGAGGTCGCGGGCCGGGTCGCCGCGCTCGGTCCGGGCGTCACCGGCCTGGCCCAGGGGCTGCCGGTGACCGTGCACCCGGCCCGGCTGGTCGGCGACGGCGTCCTGCCGGACCGGATCGCCGGCCGCACCAACCTCTACCCGCACGTCCGCTACTTCGGTTCGGCGGCGTTCACCCCGCACACCGACGGCGGGTTCAGCGAGTACCGGGTGGTCGACGCCGACCAGGTCAGGCCGCTGCCGGACGGTGTGGACACCGAACAGGGCGCGCTCGCCGAACCGCTGGCGGTGGCCCTGCACGCGGTCGGCCGGGTACCGGACCTGCGCGGCCGGACCGTCCTGGTGAACGGCGCCGGGCCGATCGGCTCCCTGGTGGTGGCCGCCGCCCGCCACCGCGGCGCTGACACCGTGATCGCCGCCGACCTGTCGGCGCACGCCCTCGCCGTCGCCCGCGCGATGGGCGCCGCCGAGACCCGTGACCTCTCCCGCGGCGAGGCCCTGCCCGAGGACGTGGAGGTCGTCTTCGAGGCGTCCGGCGCCCCCGCGGCGCTCGGCGCGGTGCTGCGGGCCACCGCCCGGGGCGGCACCCTGGTCCAGGTCGGCAACCTGCCCGGTACGGCCGTCAGCGCCGTCCTCGGTGACCTGGTGACCCGGGAGATCACCTGGACGGGCTCGTACCGTTTCGTCGAGGAGATCGACGACGCGCTGCTCGCCCTGCGGGACGGCCTGGACGTACGCCCGCTGATCACCCACCGGTTCCCGCTGGACCGGGCCGAGGAGGCGCTGTCGGCCGCCGCGGACCCGGACAGCGGCAGCAGCAAGGTCATGCTGCGCCTGTCCGGCGCGTGAGCCCGCGCGACACCGACCCCCAGGAGGTTCCCGTGGCCCTGCCCACCCCGCCGCCCGCCCCCGACGCCGTGTGCGTCGGCGAGACGATGGCCGTCCTCGGCCCGTCGGACGACCGGCCGCTCGCCGAGCAGGCGCGGCTCAGGCTGGGCATCGGCGGCGCCGAGTCCAACGTGGCCTGCGCGCTGGCCGGGCTCGGCCACCGGGCCGCCTGGCTCAGCCGGCTGGGAGACGACCCGTTCGGGCGCCGCGTCCGCGCCGAACTCACCGCGCGCGGCGTCGACGTGGGCGCGGTCGAGACCGACCCGGACCGGCCGACCGGCGTCTACTTCAAGGACCCGGGGCCGGACGGCACCCGCACGCACTACTACCGCCGGGAGTCGGCCGCCGCCGGCATGGGCCCGGAGCTGGCCCGGCTGCCGCTGCTGCGCCGGGCCCGGCTGACGCACCTGACGGGCATCACCGCGGCGCTCTCGGACGGCTGCGCCCGGCTGCTCGACGCGCTGCTGGTGGACCGGGTCACCGGGACGGGCCCGGTCGTCTCCTTCGACGTCAACCACCGTCCGGCCCTGTGGCGCGGCGGCCGGGACGAGGCGGCGCCCCGGCTGCTGGCCCTCGCCCGCGCCGCCGACCTGGTGTTCGTCGGCCGGGACGAGGCCGAGGGGCTGTGGGCCACGCCCCGCGCGCGGGACGTGGCCGCGCTGCTCGGGCCGGCGCCGGCCGTGGTGGTCAAGGACGCGGAGCACGGGGCCACCTCCTACGTCGGGGGTGTCCGGACGTTCGTGCCGTCGCTGCCGGTCAAGGTGGTCGAACCGGTCGGCGCGGGCGACGCGTTCGCGGCCGGTTACCTCTCCGGCGTCCTGGACGGCCGTGACGAGCGCTCCCGGCTGCGGCTGGGGCATCTCGCCGCCGCGGCGGCCCTGCGTACCCGGGACGACGTGCCGGTGATGCCGTCACGCGCCCGGGCGGAGGAGTTCCTCGCGCTGGACGACGACGCCTGGGCGGCCCTGCCGCCGCGCTGAACCGCGCGGCGTCAGACCGTCCCCCGGGCCGCCGCCCGGAACTCCAGCGGGGTGCGCCCGTCGTGCCGGCGGAAGAACGCGCCGAAGTCGCTCGGGTCGGCGAAGCCGAGGTGGCGGGCCACGTCGGCGGCGGTCCGGTCGGTGTGCACCAGCAGGCGTTTGGCCTCCAGCACGATGCGGGCGTCGAGGTACGCCTTGGCGGTCGTCCCGGTCGCGGCGTGGACGGCGCGGGTGAGGGTGCGCACGCTGTAGCCGAGGGCGCTGGCGTAGTCGGCGACGCGGTGGGTGCGGGTGAAGTCCCGTTCCACGGCGGCCCGGAAGCGGGGGAAGGGCCCGTCCCCGGCCGTCTCGGCGCCGGTGGTCTGCGGCGGCGCGGCGTGGGCCAGCCGCAGCAGCAGGACCGTCAGCAGCATCCGCAGCGCCTTGTTGTGCGCCTCCAGGGGCATCGTGCCCAGGTCCGCGTACTCGGCGGCCAGGTGCCGGCGGGCGAGTTCCACCGACCGGGCGTGCGGGGCCGCCGGAACGACGGGGCCCGCTGTGTCCGGGGGGTCGTCCGGGACGAAACCGGGGCGCCAGATCACGATGTCCCCGGTCGCGACGGCCCAGGGCCCCTCGGGTCCGGCGCCGTACTGGTGGACCTGGCCGGGCCGCACCCACAGCCAGCCGCCGGCCGGGACGACGTACCGGGTGAAGTCCACCGTGTGCGGCAGCGGCGCGGAGTCCGGGTGGACGTGGATGAGGTGGTGGAAGTCCGGGCGCTGCGGGCTGGACAGGTCGATGCCGCGGCGCCGGCCGCGGGCCCGCAGCTCGGCGAAGTCGACGACGTCCATGCCGATCGGCGCGCTCAGCGCGGGCCGGTACGCCACGTCGGTGATCGCGGAAGCCATATCGCGCACCTGTCCGTTTTTCCCCATCAGCTGTCCTCAGCATACCGGCCCACGCCAGGAGCGGCTTCTAGCGTGGACGGAGAACAGACCGGAAGCTGACCGAAAAGGAACAGGTGTGCCGTGCGGGTGATCGTGGCGATGACAGGGGCCACCGGCGCGCCCTTCGGGGTGCGGCTGCTGGAACGCCTCGCCGAACTGCCGGACGTGGAGACCCACTTCGTCGCGAGCCGCTGGGCGCGGGCCACCGTCGAGCTGGAGACCGGCCGCACCATGCGGGAGGTGGCCGCGCTGGCCGATGTGGCGCACCCGCCCGAGGACCAGGGCGCCACCATCTCCTCCGGTTCGTTCCGGACGGACGGCATGGTCGTGATCCCGTGCTCGATGAAGACGCTGGCCGGCATCCGCGCCGGTTACGCGGACGGCCTGGTGGGCCGGGCGGCGGACGTGACGCTGAAGGAGCGCCGGCCGCTGGTGCTGGTCCCCCGCGAGACGCCGCTGAGCGAGATCCACCTGGAGAACATGCTGGCGCTGGCCCGCATGGGGGTCCGCGTCGTCCCGCCCGTGCCCGCCTTCTACAACCAGCCGGAGACGGTCGACGACATCGTGGAGCACATCGTCTCCCGCGTCCTGGACCAGCTGGACCTGCCCGCCGCCGGCGCCCGCCGCTGGACCGGCCTGCGCGACGCCCGCCGCGCTTCCTGACCCCCACCGCCCCACCCGAGGAGAAGACTCCCATGCCCTACGACGACCTGCGCGCGTTCCTCGACACGCTGGAGAAGGAGGGACAGCTGCTGCGGATCACGGACGAGGTCCTGCCGGAGCCCGACATCGCGGCGGCGGCCAATGCCGCGGGCCGTATCGGCGAGGGGGCGCCGGCCCTGTGGTTCGACCGGGTCAAGGGCTTCACCGACGCCCGGATCGCCATGAACGTGCACGGCTCCTGGCGCAACCACGCCCTCGCCCTCGGCCTGCCGAAGGAGACCTCCCCGCGCGAGCAGGTCGAGGAGTTCGCCCGCCGCTGGGACGCGTTCCCGATCGCCCCGGAGCGGCGCGCGGACGCGCCCTGGACGGAGAACACCGTCACCGGTGACGACGTCGACCTGTTCGACGTACTGCCGCTGTTCCGCCTCAACGACGGCGACGGCGGGTTCTACCTCGACAAGGCCGCCGTGGTCTCCCGGGACCCCGCCGACCCGGACCACTTCGGCAAGCAGAACCTGGGCACGTACCGCATGGAGGTCATCGGCCGCGACCGGCTCGCGCTCCAGCCGGTGCCCGTGCACGACATCGCCCAGCACCTGCGCACCGCCGAGGAGCGCGGCGAGGACCTGCCGGTCGCGATCACCCTCGGCAACGACCCGGTGATCCCGATCGTCGCCGGCATGCCGCTGCGCTACGACCAGTCCGAGTACGAGATGGCCGGCGCCCTGCGCGGCGCTCCGATGCCCATCGCCACCGCCCCGCACACCGGCCTGGACGTCCCCTGGGGCGCCGAGGTCGTGATCGAGGGCGTCGTCGAGTCCCGGGTACGGCAGATCGAGGGCCCCTTCGGCGAGTTCACCGGACACTACTCGGGCGGCCGGCGCATGCCCGTCATCCGGATCGAGCGGATCTCGTACCGCACCCGGCCCGTCTTCGAATCCCTCTATCTCGGCATGCCCTGGACCGAGTGCGACTACCTCGTCGGCCCCAACACCAGTGTTCCGCTGCTGAAGCAGCTGCGCGCCGAGTTCCCGGAGGTGCGCGCGGTCAACGCCATGTACACCCACGGCCTGCTGGTGATCATCTCCACGGCCAAGCGGTACGGCGGTTTCGCCAAGGCGGTCGGCATGCGCGCCATGACCACACCGCACGGCCTCGGTTACGTCTCCCAGGTCATCCTCGTCGACGAGGACGTCGACCCGTTCGACCTGCCGCAGGTGATGTGGGCCCAGTCGGCCAAGGTGAACCCGAGGGAGGACGTCCTCGTCCTGCCGAACCTGTCGGTGGTGGAGCTGGCTCCCGCCTCCCAGCCGGCCGGTGTCACCAGCAAGATGATCATCGACGCGACGACCCCGGTCGCCCCCGACGTACGCGGCAACTTCAGCACGCCCGTCAAGGACCTGCCCGAGACCGCCGAGTGGACCGCGCGGCTGCGCACCCTGCTCGCCACCCGTTGAGCGACTCCCCGGAAAGGAACACCCTCCGATGTCCGACCTCTGCCCCCGCTGCGCCGACCCGGCCGTGCGTACCGTCGCCCACTCCCCCGTGCCCGGTGTCTGGCAGGTGCTCCAGTGCGCCCGCTGCCTGTACATGTGGCGCACCACCGAACCCGCCCGCCGTACCAGCCGCGACGCCTACCCCGAGCGGTTCCGGCTGACCGCCGAGGACATCGCCTCGGCGTCGGAGGTGCCGGCCGTCCCGCCGCTGCTCGGGTCCGCATAATCTGTCCCCGTGTCAGCTTCCCGTCTGCGCCGCGTGGCCGTCCTGGTCCTGGAGGGCGCGAAGCCGCTCGACGTCGGCATCCCCGCCCAGGTGTTCGCGACCCGCGCGAGCATGCCGTACGAGGTACGGGTGTGCGGTGCGCGGCCCGGTCTCGTCTCCGGCGGCGAGGGACTGTCGTACCACGTCGCCGACGGCCTCGACGCGCTCGCCTGGGCGGAGACCGTCTTCGTCCCCGGGTACCGGTTCCCGGACCGGGAGGACCCGCCGGAGGCGGTCGTCGAGGCGCTGGTGGCGGCGCACGAGCGGGGCGCGCGGCTGGCGGCCATCTCCACGGGCGCCTTCGCCCTCGCCGCCACCGGGCTGCTGGACGGCAGGCGGGCCACCACCCACTGGCACTACTCGCGGGCGCTGGCGGCCCGGTACCCGCGGGTGCGGGTCGACGAGAACGTCCTCTTCGTCGACGAGGGCAGCGTGCTGACGTCGGCGGGCGCCGCTTCCGGCATCGACCTGTGCCTGCACATGCTCCGCGGCGACCTCGGGGTCGCCGCGTCCAACCACGCGGCCCGGCGGCTGGTGGCGGCGCCCTACCGCAGCGGCGGGCAGGCGCAGTACGTGCCGCGCAGTGTGCCCGAGCCGCTCGGCGAGCGGTTCGCCGCCACCCGGGAGTGGGCGCTGCACCGGCTCGGCGAGCCCCTCACCCTGGAGATACTCGCCCGTCACGCGGCGGTGTCGCCGCGCACGTTCTCCCGGCGGTTCGCCGAGGACACCGGGTACACGCCGATGCAGTGGGTGATGCGGGCCCGCCTCGACCTGGCCCGTGAGCTGCTGGAGCGCTCCCAGCGCAGCGTCGAGCAGATCGCGGCCGACGTCGGACTGGGCACCGGCACCAACCTGCGGCTGCACTTCCAGCGGGTTCTGGGCACCACGCCCAGCGAGTACCGGCGCACCTTCACCAGGGGCGAGTGACCCGGTCGGCCGCGGGTGGCGGGGGGGGGGGGTGGCGCGAGGGGTGGCGCGATACTTTCGAACCCTGGCTCTCGCGCCGCTGTCGACAACCGGCGCCCCGCGCGAACCTGGTGGCGAACCGACGGAAAGGGACACCCTTCATGACCCGCATCGCCATCAACGGATTCGGCCGCATCGGACGCAACGTGCTGCGCGCGCTGCTGGAGCGCGACAGCTCGCTGGAGGTGGTCGCCGTCAACGACCTCACGGAGCCCGCCGGTCTGGCCCGTCTGCTCGCCTACGACTCGACGGCCGGCCGCCTCGGCCGTCCGGTGACCGTCGACGGGGACACCCTGGTGGTCGACGGCCGGCGGATCAAGGTGCTCGCCGAGCGGGAGCCGGCCCGGCTGCCCTGGGCCGAACTCGGCGTCGACGTCGTCCTGGAGGCGACCGGCCGCTTCACCTCCGCCAAGGCCGCCCGCGCCCACCTCGACGCGGGCGCGCGGAAGGTGCTCGTCAGCGCCCCGTCGGACGGCGCCGACGTCACCCTGGCCTACGGCGTCAACACCGACGCCTACGACGCGGAACTGCACACGATCGTCTCCAACGCCTCCTGCACCACCAACGCGCTGGCGCCGCTCGCCAAGGTCCTGGACGACCTGGCCGGCATCGAGCACGGGTTCATGACGACGGTGCACGCCTACACCCAGGAGCAGAACCTCCAGGACGGCCCGCACCGCGACGCCCGCCGGGCCCGCGCCGCCGCCGTCAACATCGTGCCGACCACCACGGGTGCCGCGAAGGCGATCGGCCTGGTCCTGCCGGGCCTGGACGGCAAGCTGTCCGGCGACTCGATCCGGGTGCCGGTGCCGGTGGGCTCGATCGTCGAGCTGAACACCACTGTCGCCCGCGACGTGTCCCGCGACGAGGTGCTGGCGGCGTACCGCGCGGCGGCCGAGGGCCCGCTCGCCGGTGTCCTGGAGTACTCGGAGGAGGCGCTGGTCTCCTCCGACATCACCGGCAACCCGGCCTCGTCGATCTTCGACTCGGCGCTCACCCGGGTCGACGGCCGGCACATCAAGGTGGTCGCCTGGTACGACAACGAGTGGGGCTTCTCCAACCGTGTGATCGACACGCTGGAGCTGCTCGCCCGCGGCTGACCCTCGCCCGCGGCAGTGGCCGGCGCGGCCGGCTGAAGAAGAACCCGGTGATGCCCCGGGCGGGCAGGCCGGGTTCTCGGTCTCGGTGGCGCGGCGGACGCGGTGCCGCGCCACCGGCCCGGGAGGCGCCGCCGGAGGGATGCGGGCGGCGTGGGGGCCGCCCTCAGCCCAGGGCCGGCATCGCGACCGCCACCAGGGCGAGCAGGCCGATGTACGCCCAGGAGTGGACCCGGTCCGGGATCCGCGGCGGGCGCCGCCGCAGGACGGCGATCACCGGCAGCGCGCCCAGCAGCAGCGCCGCAGCGGCCACGGGGTCGACCAGGCCGACCAGGCGCTGGTGCGTCTCCGGGACCGCCGTGAGCGCGGGTGCTGACAGGGAGACCGCGGTCGCCGGGAGCGCGATGGCGAAGGTGAGCGGATTGGCCAGCGCGGTCGCCACCCGCATGGGGTGCCCGGCCCGGCGCATCGCGGGGACGGTCATCACACTGCCGCCCACCCCGAGGAAGGCGGCGACCGCTCCGGCCGGGGCGCCCAGCACGGGCGGCAGCGGACGCGGTCCGCCGCACGCGCCCCCGTGCTCCGCGCGCGGGCGCAGGAAGCCGGGGCGCAGGAGCAGGTCCACGACGGTCAGGGCGACGTAACCGACGAACGCCCACCTGACCGGGCCCGGCGGGGCGACCCGGCCGGCGAGCGCGCCGGCCACCGCACCGGCGGCGAGCAGGAACAGCAGGGCTCCGCTGCCGCGCAGGGCCGCGAGCACCCGCCGCGGGGTGACGGCCGTCGCGAACCCCGCGTTCACCACCATCACCAGGGCGGAGGTGGCCGTCGCCACCCGCATCGCGTCCGCGCCCAGCGCGGCGTCGGCCCACACCACGACCGGCACCGCGACGAACCCGCCGCCGAACCCGAACAGCACCGTGGTCAGCCCGGTGAGGACCCCGATCCCGGCCAACACCACAAGACTCATGGGACCACCCCACCAGGTGCCCCGGCCGTCCCGCATGCGAAAGTCGGCACGTTTCCTTCGCGACTCGGCCTGTACCGTGGCGGAGGTGAGAAACGTCCCCCTGGCCGGCGTCGACCACATCGGCCGGGCCGTCCTGCCGATCGCCACCGACTACCCGCCCGGCCACCTGCTGGACTGGCACGAGCACCGGCGGGCGCAGTTCCTGCACGGCGCCACCGGCGTCATGGTCGTCGACACCTCCGAGGGCACCTGGACGGTGCCGCCCGACCGCGCGGTCCTGATCCCGCCCGCCACCCGGCACCGGGTACGCATGCTGGGCGTGAGCACCCGGAGCCTGTACGTCGAACCGGGCGCCGTCCCCTGGTGGCCGACGGCCTGCACGGTCGTGGACGTACCGCCCCTGCTGCGCGAACTGCTGCTGGCCAGTGCCGAGTTCGAGCCCGACTACAGCATGGCGGGGCGGGCGGGAACCATCGCCGCGCTCCTCCTGCACGAGATCGCCGCCCTCGCTCCGCTCCCGTTCCACGTCCCGGTCCCCGCCTCCCCGGACCTGGCCGCGCTGTGCCGTGCGTATCTGGACACGCCGGACGCGGGGATCGGCAACGCCGTGTGGGCGGCGCGGGTGGCCATGAGCGAGCGGGCCTTCACCCGGCGCTTCCGCGCCGAGACCGGCGTCAGTCCCGCCGTGTGGCGGTCCCGCGCCCGGCTGCTCGCCGCCGTTCCGCTGCTGCGCACGGCGTCGGTCAGCGAGGTCGCGGGCCGCCTGGGCTACTCCTCCCCCGCCGCGTTCACAGCCGCGTTCACGCGCACCTTCGGCACGCCGCCCTCCCGGTTCACCGCGAGCCGGGCCGGCGGCGGCCCGCGGCCCTGACCTGCCCGGCGCAGGCCGCCCGGGAGGCCGACAGCGGGTACAGGGCCGGCGGGCTCACCCTGGCGCCGCGCGGCCGCGCCGCGTTCACCCGCTGCCGCCAGGCGGCGGGGTTCACCAGCGGGATCCGCACCGGGGTGACCCGGAAGCAATAGCCGGGCCCACGGCGCCAGGACGGCCTGCGCCGGACGCGGTCAGTCCGGCGCGGACGAGGCGCGCGACCGGCGGTGGGCCACTACGGCGAGGACGTTGTCCACCAGGCGTTCGGCGTCCGTGTCGGGAGTGAGCGGCTCGCCCAGCAGGGCGTGCGCGTAGGCCGGGGCCAGGACCAGTTCCCCGATGTCGGGGAAGCCGATCTCGGTGGTACCACTCGCGGCGAGGACCGCCTCGACCTGGCGTACGCGGGGCTCGGCGAAGTCGGCCAGGCCGCTGAGGCCGTCGGTGCGGGCCGCGGCGGCGATCGCCCTGACGAAGACCCGGTTGGCGGGGGCCTGAAGGTCCGCCAGCATCCCGCGTGTGTACGTGAGCAGGTCGCCGCGCAGGTCCCCGGTGACCGGCAGGGGCGAGCTGCGGCTCAGCTCCTCGAAGAGGGTGTCCAGGACCAGACCCTCGGGTCCGCGCCAGCGCCGGTAGATCGTGGCGGTGTGCACGCCGGACCGCTGGGCGACCTCCGCGACCGTCACCGTGCCGTCCGCCGACTCGTCCAGCAGCGACCGCACGGCGGCGTGCACCGCCGCGCGGGTCCTGGCCGATCTGCCGCCGGGACGGGTCACTCCCACCGCCTGTGTCATGGCATCAGTCTATCGCGAGTAAGTCGCGTTAGTGGGGCGGGCGGGTGTAGCGTCTAACGCGAGACTTTCGCGTCAGCGCGTCAGCGCGTCAGCGCGTCAGCAGGTCGGTGGGTCGGTGGGTCGGTGGGTCAATGGTGGGGAAGGAACGGACATGGCACGTGTTCTGGTGGTCGGGGCCGGTATCGCCGGTGACACCGTCGCGCTTCTGCTGGGCAGGGCCGGCTGGGAGGTCACGGTGGTGGAGATCGCGCCGGACCTGCGCACCGGCGGGCAGACCGTCGACCTGCGCGGGGACAGCCGTGACGTCCTGGAGCGGCTCGGCCTGCTGGACGAGGTGCTCGGCCGGCTCGTCCCGCAGCGCGGCGCCGCCTGGATCGACCGCACCGGCCGCCCCCTGGCCACGATGCCGGTCGAGGCGTTCGACGGGAACGGGTACGTGTCGAAGGAGGAACTGCTGCGCGAGGACCTCGCCCGGGTGCTGCACGACGCGGCCGGCCCCACCGTCACGCACCGCTTCGGCGAGACCGTCGAGAAGCTCACGGACACCCCGCACGGGGTGCTCGCACACTTCCGCGGCGCACCGCCCGAGAAGTTCGACCTCGTCGTCGGAGCGGACGGCGCGCATTCACGGGTCAGACGGCTGCGCTTCGGCCCCGAGGCGTCCTTCCGCCGCCCGCTGGGCCTCGCCCACGCCTGGTTCACCCTCACCGAGACCCCGTCGACGCCCGGTCTCGACGGCTGGTTCCTGACCCACAACGCGCCCGGTCGACGGTCCGTGGAGGCGCGGCCCGGTCATCCGGGCACGCAGGAGGTGGGGCTGACCTTCGCCGCCGCCGAGCTGCCGCCGCGGCACGACCGGGCCGCTCGGTTCGCCCTGCTCGACGAGGTCTTCGCGGACGTGGGCTGGCGTGCGGCGGAGTTCCTCGCCGCCGCGCGCGTCGCGCCCGACTTCGCCCTCGACACCTTCGACCAGGTCCAGGTGCCGAGGTGGCACGACGGCCGGGTGGTCCTGCTCGGCGACAGCGCCTGGTGCGCCAGCCCGTTGAGCGGGCTCGGTACGGCCCTCGCCCTGCGCGGCGCCGCCGAACTGGCCGACGCCCTCGGCTCGGCGGCGGTGACCGGGCACCCGGACCGGCTGACCGGCGCCCTCGCGGCGTTCGAACGGTCGATGCGGCCCCGTACCCGCGCCGCGCAGCGGCTGTTCCCGGGCCGGGTGCGGCAGGCGGCGCCGGTCACGGAGCGCGGTATCCGGGTCAACGCCTGGATCATCCGGCAGTTGCAGTCCCGGCCCGTGCAGAAGGCCGTCGGCCGCCTCGCGGCCCGGCACGGACGGGACCCTTCCGCCGACGGCCCGGGCACCGCTCCCGCCGGGCGGGCGGCGGCGCGCTGACGCGGCGTCACCCGCCGGTCAGAGGCAGGCGAGCAGGCCGTCGAGCGGGGCGGGTACGCGGTCGGCGTCGCATGCCTCGACCAGGACACGGCCGTAGTGGATCTTGCGGCCCTTCTTCGTGCCGAGGAAGCGGCGCAGTTGCTGTCGCGGGGTGCGGTCCCGCTGGGCGGGCTGGCGCAGGAAGGACTCCAGGGCGCGCTGGTCGCCCTCCGCCCGGACGAGTTCGGCCACCCGGCTCACGCCGAGCGCGCGGATCAGCTCGTCCTCCAGGTCCGCCGCGCAGACGAAGAAGCCCCGCCGGGCCGCACCGGCCCGTTCCAGGCCGCGGGCGTAATAGGGGTGTTCCCGCTCGTCGCACAGGCCCGCGAGGCGCAGGCCCAGGCCGGGCGGGCCGAGGAGGCGGGCGAAGCGGCCGATGTTCATCGCGCCGCCCATGGACAGGACGCAGACTCCTTCGGCGTCCAGGTTCCGCCGGCGCCGCGCGGCCAGCGCGCGGACCGCGGCGACGTCGCTCGGGCCTTCCAGCAGGACGGCCGCCCGGACGGGCAGCCGCGCGGCCAGCTCCCGCGCGGGGTCGCCGGACCCGCCGGCCGCCCACACGGCGACCGCCTGCCGGAAGGTCCCCATGTCGTCGGTCATGGGGCAAGTCTGCGTCGTCCGCCGCCACCGCGGTAGCGGATTACGGCACGGAGCGGGGTCAGGTCACCGTGATCCGGTCGATGTCGGGTGCCCATCCGGAGTCGTTGCCGAGGGTGACGCTGTTGCCCGTGCCGCTGTCCAGGGCGAGGCTCAGCGTGACCGAGCCCGGGGTCGTCCAGTCGGCGGTGGGGGCGAAGTCGACGGTGCGCGGGGTGCCGCCGTTGACCTGGACGGTGGCCGAGCGGGCGACCGCGGTGGCGTAGTGGACCGTCACCTGCCGGGTACCGCCGTCGCCGCCGTCGACCCGGGGGAAGGTGAGGGTCGCGCCGTTGCCGAGGTAGCCGACCTTGGCGCCGCCGGAGCAGCCGGCGCAGCCGGCGACCACGGCGGTGCCGGTGAGGGTGTTGCCGCCGGCCTCCGCCTCGTAGCCGGCCGGGTCGGCGCCGCCGCCGGAGCCGACGGTCATGGCGCCCAGGTCGAGCCAGCCGTCCGCGTTCTGGCCGGTGTTGGCGAACCGCAGCTTCTTGGCGTCGGAGCTGATGTCCTCCAACGGGTTCTTGGCCTTCATGACGAGCCGGTAGCCGCCGGCGGTGACGCCGGTCAGGTCGATGTCCGCGTCGAAGTACCGGGCGTGGCCGTAGGCGAGGTAGGTGGGGTCGGAGCCCACGCCCCAGTCGGGGAAGGCCCGGATCTTCTCGGGCATGACCTCGCGCAGGTCCCAGGGCGTGTCCCAGCTCTTGACGACGTTGCCGGCGGAGTCCTTGAGGCCCAGGCTGACGGTCCAGGGGTAGTAGAACGGGGCGACCCCGTTGTTGCTGACGCGCACCCCGACGGTGGTGCTGCCCGCGGCGGTGTCGTGGAAGTAGGCGTCGTCGACGGTGAGGTCGTAGCCCATGAGCCGGACCGCCGCCGCCACGTTGGGGTCGGAGGAGGAGTAGCCGGCGCTGCCCTCGTTCATCTTCCAGGTGGTGTGCTCCAGTTCGAGGCACGCCCGCATGTCGTCCACGTCGCCGGAGCCGGCGGGCCAGTGGGCGAAGGCCCTGGACTGGATCTCGGGGCGGATCTCACCGCCCATGGAGGCGGTGGTCTAGCGGTTCTCCACCCCGCGTTCGACGGCCCGCTGCAGCTGGGAGTACGAGGCTCCGCCCATCGACGCGGGCAGGGTGACACCGGCGAGCGGGCTGCCCTCGCGGAAGCAGAAGGAGTCGTCGTGGAAGCCGACCGACGGCAGGCCGGCGGCGGCGCCGCCCGCCGAGTCCGGGTAGCGCACCTCGACCTTGGTGTGGGTGAAGGCGCTGGTGTAGGCGCGCATGATCTCGGCGCCGTGGGCGTCGGTGGGCATGTGGTCCGGGTAGCCGTCGCCGGTGTCGGTGTCGTAGGGGTAGGTGTGCCACTCGCCCCAGAGACCGATCAGGCCCATGTGGATGAAGCCGATGCGCGGGTCGCCGTCGTAGCGTGCGCCGAACGCGGCGATGAAGTCCTTCAGCCCGTCCAGCAGGTAGGCGTTGTCGTAGTCGGGGCGGGTGGTGCCGTTCACGGCGTCGGTGCGGTAGTCGACGTGGCCGTCGAAGCAGTGCGGGATGGCGTTGGAGGGGTGGCTGCCGCCGGGGTTGCCGGGGTACTCCAGGTAGAAGCGCAGCGCCATCTGGTTGCCGTGGGAGGCGGACTCGTCCAGCGCCTCGTCCAGCACGCTCCAGTCGTAACTGCCGCAGTCCGAGGCGTTGGTCATGACCTCGGAGAGACCGAAGTAGCTCCAGGTCAGCGCGTGCGGGTAGCCGGTGTTCTGGTCGGCGCCGGGCTGGTAGAAGCGGGCGAAGCCCTTGAGCGGGTTGTCCAGCGGCGCGTCGGCGCGGGTGAGGGTGTGGACCGGGAGCGAGGGGTCCGGGCCGGGGCCGGGTGCCGGGCGCTCGGGCACGCCCTGGGCGGTGGCCGAAGCGGTCGCGGTGCCGGCGGCCGGTGCGGCCTGGGCGGTGAGCGGCAGCACGGCCAGTGACAGGGCCAGCGCGGAGGAACAGAGCGCGGCCAGCAGTTCTCTGCCGCGTCGTGGTGCGAAGGTGCGCATGGTGATGGCCTCCGGGGATCGAGAGGGAAGCGACGTTATGCGACAGCATTGACAAAGTTTCGCTGTTGCTCATCAATATGTTGTCCACGGTGCCCCACTGGCAAGAGGTGCGGCGCGAATCCCTTCGGAGGGGAACCATGGGCGCGGAGACCGCAGTTGCGCCACCGCACAAGAGCGTCGGCCCGCCCTCGGACGGGGCCCCGGCGCCGGGCGGGGCACGCCGGCCCCGCGACGACCGGAAGGCGGCGTGGCTGTTCCTGGCCCCCGCGCTGCTGGGGTTCGCGCTGTTCTACGCGTATCCGACCCTGCGCGGCGTCTACTACTCACTCACCGACTACAGCCTGCTGGCCGCACCGGACTTCGTCGGCACGGACAACTACCGTGAGCTGATCGGTGACGAACAGTTCTGGAACGCGCTGGAGGTCACCGGCTCCTACGTGGTCCTCAACATCGTCTCGCAGACCGTGCTGGCGCTGCTCCTGGCGACGCTCATGCACCGTCTGACCCGGTCGGTGGCGCTGCGCGCGATGCTGCTGGTGCCCTGGCTGGTGCCGAACGTCACCGTCGGCCTGCTGTGGATGTGGCTGCTGGACGCCAACCTGGGCCTGGTCAACCACGTCCTCGGCGCCTTCGGCAGGGAACCCAACGGCTTCTTCACCTCGCCGGACTGGGCGATGCCGTCCGTCGCCGCGGCCAACACCTGGGCGTACACGGGCTACACGGCGCTGCTGCTGTACGCGGGGATGCTCCAGGTCCCGCGGTACCTGTACGAGAGCGCCTCACTGGACGGCGCCGGCGAGTGGCGGATGTTCACGAAGGTCACGCTGCCGCTGCTGCGGCCGGTGCTCTCCCTCGTCCTGGTGGTGTCGCTGATCGGCTCGTTCCAGATCTTCGACACGATCGCGGTGACCACCCAGGGCGGTCCGGTCAGCGCCACGCGCGTCATCTACTTCTACATCTACGAACAGGCCTTCACCTACTTCCACATGGGCTACGCCTCCGCCGTCGCCGTGGTGCTCGCGCTGATCCTCGGCGTGCTGACCGCCGTACAGATGCGCCTGCTGCGTGCCTCCCGTTCGGACCTGGCCTGAGGAGCACATCATGACCCGTATCGGCACGAAGGTCCGTACGCAGGCCCGTCCGCAGGCCCGTGTGAAGGCCCGTGTGACGGTCTCGCCCGGCCGGATCGCCGCGTGGGCGGTGCTCGTCGGCGCGCTGTTCCTGACCGTCTTCCCGTTCTACTGGATGGTCCGCACCGCCCTGACCCCGGCGGCCGACCTGTACACCGACTCCACCGGGCTCGTCCCGGACCACCCCACGATGATCAACTTTCTGCGGGTGCTGGGGCTGACCAGCCAGGAGGAGGCGGTGGCCGCCGGGGGTTCGGGCGCGCAGGTGGACTTTCTGCGGTACCTGCTCAACTCCGTCGTCTACAGCGGGCTGATCGCCGTGCTGCAGACGCTGTTCTGCGCGATGGCCGGGTACGCCTTCGCCCGGCTGCGCTTCCCCGGGCGGGACGTGGTGTTCGGGGTGCTGATCGCCGCGCTGATGGTGCCGCCGATCTTCACCGTGCTGCCCAACTTCGTCCTGGTGAAGGATCTGGGCTGGCTGAACACCTTCGCCGGCATGGTCGCGCCGAGTGTGCTGATGACCCCGTTCGCGGTCTTCTTCCTGCGGCAGTTCTTCCTGTCGATCCCCCGCGAGGTGGAGGAGGCGGCCGTCCTGGACGGGGTGGGCCCCTGGGGTCTGTTCTGGCGGGTGGTGATGCCCATGACCCGCGGACCGCTGCTCACCATCGGCCTCACCACCACGGTGTGGGCCTGGAAGGACTACCTGTGGCCGCTGCTGTCCGGCCGTGAGGAGCAGACCCGGGTACTCACCGTCGCCCTCGGCATCTTCCAGCAGCAGTCGCCGAACGCCCAGCCCGACTGGACCGGGCTGATGGCCGGGTCCGCCCTGTCGGTGCTGCCCGTGCTGGTGCTGCTGGCCCTGCTCGGCCGCCGGCTGGTCGAGTCCCTCGACTTCACCGGCGTGAAGTGACCGCCCGCACGTCCCGAAAGAGGCCCCTTGCGATGAGCCCCAGACCCTCGCGCGTCGGCGCGGCCCTGCTGTGCCTGACCGCCACCGCCACCCTCGTCTCCTGCGCGGGCTCGGACACCGAGGCCGGGGGGCGGACGACCCTGGACTACTGGCTGTGGGACGACCTGCAACTGCCCGCCTACCAGGAGTGCGCCGACGTCTTCCAGAAGGCCAACCCCGACATCACCATCAAGATCACCCAGACCGCCTGGGCCCAGTACTGGCAGAACCTCACCACCGAGATCGTCTCCGGTGAGGCCCCGGACGTCTGGACCGACCAGAGCACCTACTACCCGACGTACGCCGACGGACAGCAGCTCCTGGACCTCCAGCCCTACGTCGAGCGGGACGGGGTCGACCTGTCCGGCTACCAGTCCGGGCTGACCGACGTCTGGGTGAAGGACGGCAAGCGGTACGGCCTGCCGAAGGACTGGGACACCATCGCGATCGTCTACAACACCGACCTGCTGAAGAAGCAGGGCGTGGACGCCGCCGACCTCGCCGGCCTCACCTGGAACCCGTCCGACGGCGGCACCCTGGAGCAGACGATCGCCAAGGCCACCGTCGACACCGCGGGCCGCAACGGCCTCGACCCCGCCTTCGACAAGGACCATGTGAAGACCTACGGGTTCCTGCCCGAGTGGAAGGACGGCAGCACGGGCCAGAACGGCTGGGGCCCGCTCGCCGCCGCCAACGGCTTCTCCTACCTCGACAAGAACCCGTGGGGCACCCACTACCAGTACGACGACCCCAAGCTGGCCGAGACCATCGCCTGGTTCAAGCGCCTGACCGACAAGGGGTACGCGCCCCGCCTGGACCAGAAGTCGAGCCTCTACAACGCCGAGCTGCTCATGGCGGGCAAGGGCGCCATGACCCTCGCGGGCTCCTTCACCGTCTCCACCTACCTCGACCCGGAGCTGAAGGGGAAGTTCGCCTACGCCCCGCTGCCCACCGGCCCGGCCGGCCGCAAGACCTCCATCAACGGTCTGTCGGACGCCATCTGGGCCGGCACCGACCACAAGGAGGAGGCGTGGAAGTGGGTCAAGTTCCTCGCCTCCGCCGGCTGCCAGGACATCGTCGCCGAGCACGGCGTCGTCTTCCCCGCCCTGAGGACCTCCACCGACAAGGCGCTCGCCGGGCACCAGGCCAAGGGCGAGGACGTACACGTCTTCACCGACGCCGCCGCGGACGAGGACGGCACCTTCCTGCTTCCCGTCACCGAACGCGGCACCGAGATCGGCCCCATCGTCCAGGACGCCATCCAGTCGGCGATCCTCGGCCAGACCACGCCGAAGGCCGCCCTGAAGTCGGCCAACGACAAGGTCAACGGCCTCCTCGACTGACCACCCGGGCACACCCTCCGGTACCCGGAAACCCTCATACGCAAGGAGATCCATGGCCCAGCTCGCGGAACTCGGCGGGCGCGCGTTCGCCGTCGAGCTCGAAGGCGACGCCCCGCCCCAGGCCGTCGACGGTGGTCTGCTGCTGCCACCCGGCCGGACGGCCGTGCTGCACGGGCTCGGTGACGCCCTCTTCTACCGGCACGGACACAACTCGTGGAGCCCGTGCGGCTGGCGCCGGCTCTCCGACGCCCCGCTGCGCATCGAGAGCGCCGAACGCCGCCTCACCGCCGACGACACCGTGTGGGACGACCCCGCCCGCCACCACTCCTCCGCCGTCGCCGCGCTGGAGGGCCCCGACGGACGGGTGCTGCTGCTCGGCGCGCTCGGCCTCGACATCCCCCGCCTCACCGCGGACCGGGACACCCTCGCCGGCTGGTACGAACGCGACGGGGCCCCCTGGTTCCTCGCCTACGGCGACGAGGAGGAGGTGTTCGCCGCCTACACCCGGCACCTCGGTGAGCGGCTGGGGCTCAGCCGCGAGCGGGCGGGGAACGTGTGGTGCAGCTGGTACGCGTACTACGAGAACATCACCGAGGAACAGCTCACCAAGGACATCACCGCCCTGCGCGGCCTGCCCTTCGACGTCGTCCAGGTCGACGACGGCTGGGAGCGGGCGGTGGGCGACTGGGAGGCCAACGACAAGTTCCCCTCCGGCATGCGGGCACTTGCCGACCGGATCACGGACGCGGGGCTGCGGCCGGGCCTGTGGATCGCCCCGTTCATCGTCCTGCCCGACTCCCGCACCGCCCGGGAACGGCCCGAACTGCTGCTGCGGGACGCCGCCGGCGAGCCGGTGGTGGCCGGACACAACTGGGGCACCGGCTACTGGGCGCTGGACCTCACCCTGCCCGCGGCGCGGGAGCACCTGCGGGAGATGATCCACCGGGTCAGCCGGGAGTGGGGGTACACCTACCTCAAGCTCGACTTCATCGGGGCCGGCGCGGTGACCGGCGTCCGGTCGGTGGACACCGGCCGCGAGGAGGCCTACCGGGCCGGCCTGAGCGTCATCCGGGAGGCCGCGGGACCGGACGCCTACCTGCTCGGCAGCGGCGCCCCGCTGCTGCCCTCCCTCGGACTGGTCGACGGCATCCGCAGCGGCCCCGACGTCGCGCCGCTGTGGGAGCACTACGCCACCCAGGACCCCTCGGACGCGCTGGCCCGCAACGCCGTCGTCAACACCGTGCACCGGCTGTGGCAGGCGCCGCTCCTGGAGGTCGACCCGGACGTCGTGTACTTCCGCAGCCGCCTCAACCTGCTCACCGAGCCGCAGCAGGGCCTGCTGCGCGACCTGGCCGACGTCTGCGGCTTCCGGGCGGTGTCCGATCCGCCGGGCTGGCTGCGCCCCGACGAACTGGAGTCGATGACGGCGTACTTGACCGCCCGGCCGGACGTACGCAGGCTCGGCCGGTACCGGTTCGCGCTGGACGGACGGGAGGTGGACTTCGGCCCGGCGGTGACCCCCGAGTCGGAACAGCGGTATCCGATCGCGTGACGCCTTCGACGGACGGCATGGCCACCGCCGGTAATTAGTAAACTGCTCAGCATTATCCGGCGGTGGCCACCGACCGCGACGCCTCCAGGGAGCACCAGCATGCCGACGACCGGAACAGACATGTCCCGGATGCGCGAGATGAACCAGCTGTCCATCGTGAGCGCGCTGCGCGGCAACCCGCCGTCGACGGTCACCGAGCTGGCGGGCCGGGCCGGGCTGTCCCGGCCCGCGGTCGACGTGCTGGTGCGGGGTCTGGTCGCCGACGGATGGGCGGAGGTCGAGGAGCCGGGGGCCAGCAGTGTGGTGGGGCGTCCGGCGCGCCGCTACCGGTTCCGGGCCACCGCCGGCCATGTGCTGGGCATCGACGTCGGCGTGCACAAGATCCTCGTCATGCTGAGCGACCTGGAAGGCCGGCTCGTGCGGACGGTACGCCGCCCGGCCGATCCCGAGGCGCCGCCCGAGGCACGCCTGGCGGCGGTCGACGGTGTCATCGACGAGGCGCTGCGGGGCGCGGACATGACCCCGGCCGACATCTGGGCGGTGACGGTCGGGGTGACCGGCCCGGTCGACGCCTCCGGCCGCACCACCCTGTTCACCCCGCTGCCCGGCTGGCACACCACCGATCCGGCCGCCCACCTCGCGGCCCGCTTCTCCTGCCCGATCCAGGTGGAGAACGACTGCAAGCTCGCCGCCGTGGCCGAACGCTGGAACGGCGTCGCCCAGGACGCCGACGACATCGTCTACCTCCTGGCCGGCCTGCGCACCGGCGCCGGCCTCATCCTCGACGGCACTCTGCGCCGGGGCCACGGCGGTGCCGCCGGAGAGATCGGCGCCCTCAAGGCGGTGCGCTGGCTCTCGGCTCCCGAGCATCTCCAGAACTGCCCCGGCGTACCGGCGACGGCCGCGCCGGGCGAGGCGGCGGCCTGGGTGTTCCAGGCTGCCCGCGAGGGCGACCGGGACGCGAGGGCGGCCGTCCGCCGCTACACCCGCGACCTGGCCGTCGGGGTCGCCGCGCTGGTCCTCGCCCTGGACCCGCAGGTCGTCGTCTACGGCGGCGGCTTCTCCCGCTCCGCCGACGTGGTCCTCGACCCGCTGCGCCGTGAACTCACCAAGCACTGCCTGCGCATGCCGGAACTGCGTGCCTCCACCCTCGGCGACGAGAGCGTGGCCCTGGGGGCGGTACGGCTGGCCCTGGACGAGGTCGACAGCCGCCTGCTCAGCGACGGACTGGCGGCCCCGGCAGCGCCACGGCGCTGACACGCGCCGGCGCGTCGACGTATCGACGTACCGGCACATCAGCACGTCGACGCATCGACGCATCGACACAACGGGCAGATAATCGATTTTGTCGTCGGCCGTCTATGCTGCCCCCATGACGCAGACGGCCCCCACCCCTTCCCCGCCGGGAAAGCGGATGCTCTCCGAGCAGGTCCACGCGCATCTGCGGGACGCGATCATGCGCGGTCACCACGCGCCGGGCGACGCCCTCAAGCCGCAGGACCTCGCCAAGGAGCAGGGGGTCAGTCTGGCCGTGGTGCGCGAGGCGCTGGTGCGGCTGGTCGGCGAGGGCTTCGCGGACCGGCTGCCCAATCGCGGCTTCGCCGTCCCGGCCTTCTCCGACCGTCGCTGGCAGGAGATCGCCGAGGCCCGCCGGACCATCGAACCGGTGATGCTGCGGATGTCCGTCGAGCGCGGCGACGTCGACTGGGAGGCCCGGGTACGCGCCGCCCACCACCGGCTGGCCCGCACCCCGGCGTATGTGCCGCAGGAGGGCGAGTACTACAGCGCCGCCTGGGCCGAGGCCCACCGGGTCTTCCACCGGACGCTGCTGGAGGGGTGCGGCAACCCCGTCCTCCTGGAGACCTTCGACCGGATGTGGACCGCGAGCGAGCTGGCACGCCGCTGGTCGGCGTACCGCAATCCGGGCCGGGACGGCGTCGAGGAGCACCGCCGGCTGGAGGAGGCGGCGCTCGCCCGCGACCCCGACGCGGCGGCCGAGGTGCTGGTCCAGCACCTCACCCGGACCGCGGCCGACCTGAAGGACGGTTCCGCGCCCGGCTGAGGGAGCCGTCGGCCACCGTACGGGTACTGCGGTACGGATGGCGAGCAACGTACGGGCGGAGTTCGCGGGGGTGTCAGCGCCGGGACAGATAGAGGCCGACGGCCCTGTGCAGGACCTTGTTGAGCGGGTACTCCCACTCGCCGAGGTACTCGACGGCCTCGCCGCCGGCGCCGGCCTTGAAGCGGAGCAGCCCGAGGAGATGGTTGCTCTCCTCCAGGGTGTCGGTGATGCCGCGGAAGTCGTAGACGGCCGCCCCCTGTTCATGGGCGTCGGACATCATGCGCCACTGGAGGGCGTTGTTCGGCTGCACCTCGCGCTTGCGGCCGGTGGAGGCGCCGTAGGAGTACCAGACGTGCTCGCCGACGGTCAGCATCGTGGCGGCGGCGAGTGTGTCGCCGTCGTGGTGGGCGAGGTAGAGGCGCATGCGGCGGGGGTCCTCCGCCGTCAGGGCGGTCCACATCCGCTGGAAGTAGGGCAGCGGGCGGGGGGCGAAGCGGTCCCGTTCGGCCGTCTCGGTGTAGAGGGTGTGGAAGACCGGCAGGTCGTCGTACCCGCCCTCGACCACCTTGACCCCGGCCTTCTCCGCCTTCTTGATGTTGCGGCGCCACTGCTGGTTCAGGCCCCGCTCGATCTCGTCCAGTGACCGGCCGGCGAGGGGGACCTGGAACACGTACTTCGGCTGTCCGGCGGCGAAGCCGTCCTCCGTGCCCGGCTCGGTCCGCCGCCAGCCCGCCCGGCGCAGCCGGCCGGCGATCTCGTCGGCCGGCTGCTCCCGCGTGGTGGCCTCCACGTCCCCGAGCCGCTCGGCCGCCGGGTCGGCGATCGCCGCCTTGACCACGTCGGCGCTCCAGCGGCGGGCGACGACGGGCGGCCCCATCCGCACGGAGAAGGCACCGCGCTCCTTCAGGTGGGCGAGCATCGGTGTGAGCCACTGCTCCAGATCCGGCGCGGCCCAGTCGACGACCGGCCCCTCGGGCAGGTACGCGAAGTACCGCCGCACCCTCGGCAGCGGCCGCAGGAGCACCAGCCCGGCCCCGACGAGCCGGCCGTCCCCGTCGAACCACCCCAGGCTCTCCGCCCGCCAGTCCGGCTTCACGTCCCCCCACGAGGGGACCTGCATGTGGCTCACCGAGGGCCGGGCCGCGGCGAAGGCCAGGTGTTCCTGACGGGTGATCACCTTCAGGCGGTAGCTCATGCGCAGCGCTCCTTTGTCGGGCGCACCAGCCTAATGAGCGGCGATCCCGCTTCCGCGCAGCACACGGCCGCGCTCTTGTGTTCCCCTCCTATGGGTGCTTATGATCGATCAAGTAAGCAATAATCGATTATCTGGAGAAGAGAGATGGGCATGGATGCGACCACCGGCCGTCGCTGTCACAACGCCGTCGGCCCCCTGCACTCGGTCGTCTACTTCGCACCGGAGTACCGGGACGAACTCGCCGCCCTCGGCCTGGAGCCCGGGACCATGTCCTACCTCGCCGGGCGCGCGGCCCCGCTCGGGGCGGTCGGGGCGGGTGCGGTCACGGCGACCTTCTACAACTTCGACCACGCGCACGTGGCCCGGTACATGCCCGCGGCCTGGACGGTCACGACACCGGACGCGGTGCTCGCCGCGCGGCTGCGCGGCGCGGACAGGACGCTGCGCAGGCTGCTCGGAGAGAAGGTGCTCGTGTCCGAGGAGATGGCGGAGGCGGCCCGCCTGACGTTGCGCGCCGCCGGGGCGGGCCGCCGCGAGGGACGGCCGCTGTACGCCGCCAACGCCGCCCTGCCCGTGCCCGCGGAACCGCATCTGGCGCTGTGGCACGCCGCGACGCTGCTGCGCGAACACCGGGGCGACGGTCACCTCGCCGCGCTGGCGGTCGCCGGGCTCTCCGGGATCGAGGCGCTGGTCCTGCACAACGCCACCGGTGAGACGGTGACATCGGCCGTGCTCAAGCAGACCCGCGGCTGGTCCGCGGCGCAGTGGGCCGCCGCCGAGGACCGGTTGCGGGAGCGTGGCCTGCTGGACGACGCGGGAGACCTCACCGAGGCGGGCGCCGCCCTGCGCGGCGACGCCGAGACACTCACCGACCGCCTCGACGCCGCCCCGTACGACCACCTGGGCCCGGCCGCCACCGCGCGGCTGACCGAGCTGGCCGGCGGCTTCACCCGGATGGTGCGGGCGGCGGGCGCCTTTCCCCCGGAGCTGTTCGGCAAGGGCTGACCGGCGGCCGGGGAGCGGCTGTTCTCAGGCGGTTTCCGCGGCGGCGGCGCGGCCGGCCTGACGTCCGGAGAAGAGACAGCCGCCGAGGAAGGTGCCCTCCAGCGACCGGTATCCGTGCACGCCGCCGCCGCCGAAACCGGCGGCCTCACCGGCGGCGTAGAGGCCGGGGACCGGGGCGCCGTCGGCGTCGAGGACGCGGCCGGAGAGGTCGGTCTGGAGCCCGCCGAGGGTCTTGCGGCTGAGCAGGTTCAGCCGGACCGCGATCAGGGGTCCGGCGGCGGGGTCGAGGATCTTGTGCAGGTCGACCGTACGGGAGAGGTCGTCGCCCACGTACGCCAAGGAGTTGCGGATGCCCATGATCTGGACGTCCTTGCCGAACCGGTTGTCCACCTCGCGGTCGCGCGCGGTGATCTGCCGGCCGAGTTCCGCGGCGTCGACGAGGTTCTCACCGGTCAGCTTGTTCATCCCCGCGACCAGCTTCTCCAGGGTGTCCGCGACGACGAAGTCCTCGCCCTTGTCGAGGAACTTCTGGACCGGTGCCGGGGTCTGGTTGAGGAGCCGGTTGGCGAGGTAGGCGACCAGGTTCTTGTCGGTGAGCTCGGGGTTCTGCTCCGATCCCGAGAGGGTGAACTCCTTCTTGATGATGCGCAGGTTGAGCACGAACCACGAGTAGTCGTACCCCGTGTCTTTGATCATCTTCAGGGTGCCGAGGGTGTCGTAACCGGGGATGGCGGGCGTCGGGAAGCGCCGGCCCTTGGCGTCGAACCACAGGGAGGAGGGGGCGGGCAGGATGCGGATGCCGTGGCCCGGCCAGATGGGCGTGTGGTTCTTCAGTCCCTCGGTGTAGTGCCACATCCGGTCCCGGTTCACCAGCCGGCCCCCGGCCCGTTCGGCGATGGCCAGCATCCGGCCGTCCACGTGCGCGGGGACACCGGTGACCATGGTGCGCGGGGCGGGCCCCAGGCGGCTGGGCCAGTTCTGCCGGACCAGGTCCAGATTGCCGCCGATACCACCCGAGGCGACGATCACGAGGGGCGCGCGCAGTTCGAAGGAACCGACCACGGTGCGCGAACTTGCGGTGCCCCGTGGCGCGTCGCTGGCCTCCAGCACGGACCCGCGCACCCCGTTCACCACACCGCCGGTGGTGAGCAGTTCGTCCACCTGGTGGCGGAACTTGAAGGTGACCAGGCCCTTCCGCGCGGCCGCGCGCACCCGCTTCTCGAACGGTTCCATCACGGCCGGTCCGGTGCCCAGGGTCACGTGGAAGCGGGGCACGGAGTTGCCGGGCCCGGTGGCGAGCTGGCCGCCGCGCTCCGCCCAGCCCACGACCGGGACCCAGGTCATGCCCATCCCCGCCAGCCAGGAGCGCTTCTCGCCCGCGGCGAACTCCAGGTACGCGTCGGCCCATCTGCGGGCCCAGTAGTCCTCGCCGAGCCTGTCGTCCACCCCTCGGTCGAAGCCCGCCGTGCCGAGCCAGTCCTGCCGGGCCAGTTCGAGGGAGTCCTTGATGCCGCACAGCCGCTGCTCGACGGAGTCGATCAGGAACAGACCGCCGAACGACCAGTACGCCTGACCACCCAGGCTCGCCTCCGGTTCCTGGTCGAGCAGGAGCACCTTGCGGCCCGCCGCGGCCAGTTCGGAGGTGGCGACGAGACCGGCCAGGCCGCCTCCTACGACGATGACGTCCGCGTCCGCGGCGGCGGCGGACGCGGACAGTGGCGCGGCGGCGGCACGGGACGCTCCCGTGACCGTACCGGCGGCCACCACACCGCCCGCCACCTGCAGCGCGTGGCGACGGGTGAGCGGGGTGCGGTGCTGGATCTCTTCCACGGTCGTACCCCTTCGGTAGGCGAGAGGCCGCCTGTAATTTGATGCGGCCACGTCAACGATGCGCGACTGCGACGCAACGACGGCAGCGCGGAGTTACTCGAAAGTAAGCATGCGACGTGGGGTGCGCAAGACTTCTGGGTCGGCGGGCTTCGGAGCCGAGGCCGCGACGCCCCGGCCGCCACGACGCCGTAGCGGCCGGGGCACGACGCCGGCACGGCGCGTCCGCTGCCCGGCGAGGGGTCAGCCCAGGGACAGGACGGCGCTCCCCCGGTAGCCGACGGCGGGACCGTGGCCGTGCCGGAGGACACCGGAGAACTGCCCGTAGGCGGGGGCCGGGTGGCTGTCCTTCCTCAGCAACTGCACCCTGTTGAGCTGGATCTCGCCCACACCCTCCGCGTTGGCGGTGATGCGCAGCCGGTAGCGGGCGTAGGGCGCCGCGTCGGCCACGGTGAACTCCCGTACCAGGAAGCGTCCGGGGAACATCTCGCCGGTGCGGCGGTCCAGGGTCACCCAGGTGCGGCCGTCGTCGGAGCCCTCCAGCCGCCAGTCCCTGGGGTCCCGTGAGCAGTGGTCGTCGGCCGAGGTCAGCGCGTAGTCCGTGACGGTGGCCGGGGCGGGCAGCACGAAATCCAGCCGGGCGGTCCCGGAGAAGACGAGCCATTTGCCGGCGCCGGCGCCGAGCAGGTTGGCCGCGACCTCACCGGCGCCCCTGTGCTCGCCGCTGGCCTCGATCCGGGAGACGGGGACGGGGGTGCCGACCAGACCGGGGTCGGCGTCGGTGAGGAGCTCCACCCGGTTCAGCTGTGTCTCGGGCACCCGCCCCCAGTTGCGGTCGATGTCGAGCCGGTACAGGGGGTAGGCCGTGGAGTTGGCCACGGCGTACTGACGGCTCTGGTCGCGCCGGGGGAACGCCTGGTCCACGCGTGAGTCGAGGGTGTACCAGGTGGTGCCGTCCTCCGATCCCCGCAGCCGCCAGTCGCGGGGGTCGCGGTCCCGGTAGTCGTTGGCCGAGGTGAGCCGGTAGGCGGTGACGGCGGCCGGGGCGGGCAGGGCGAAGTCGAGGGTCGCGGCGTCCTCGGGCGTCAGCCACTTGCCGGGCCCGGGGACGAGCAGGTTCGCGGCGACTTCGCCGGCCGCCCGGTGTTCGTCGCTGGCCACGACCTCCTTCACCGCCACCGGTACGGTGTTCCGGGCGGGCGCGGGGCGCAGGGTCACGGTCCCGAAGGTGCCGTTCCCCGTACGCCAGGTGACCCGTTCCACGGGGCCCTGGCCGTCGTCCAGCACCAGGTGCAGCCGCCCGGCCGACGGCCGGGCGTCGTCCCCGTCCCTGTCCCCGGCCCCGTCCTCCTCGGTGTCGAAGACGTGCGCCGGGACGGCGGATGTCTTCCCCTCGACCGCTCGGCGTCCGCGCCCGGTTCCGCGGTACTCCCTCGTCACGCCGTCGGCGGTGCGCCGCTGTCCGCGGAAGGCCGTCATCGCGTCGTCGAACACGATCACGGCCTCGGCCCCGTTCGCGGACCGCCAGGCCAGCTCCGTCAGCTCACCACCGGGCTCGCCCCGGTCCAGCCGGACCGTCAGCCGGGGGCCCCGGTGCCACCACCGGTCACCGGCCCGCACCTCGGTGTCGTAGACGAGGACGGGGGCGCCGGGGGACTCCCCGGTGCGTCCGGTCGGTCGCGCGTCGGTCCGGTCCCGCATGGAGATGCTCCGCTTCAGTCGCTGGACGAGTTGGCGTGAAGCACTCTTCCACAGAGGTCTGACAACGGAGTTGACGCCGAGTCAGAGGCCGTGGTCGCGCAGGAAGGCGCGGAGCAGGTCGTCGTACCGCACGGGGTCCTCCAGGAACGCCGCGTGGCGCCGGCCCTCCAGTACCGTCGGCGTTCCGCGCCACAGGGCGGCGTACGGGAGGGACGCCACGTAGGCGTGGTCGACGAACGGGTCGTCGCGTCCGTCGATGATCGCGAGCGGTACCGGGGACTGCGCGACGAGCGCCTTCTGGTCCGAGTCCCGCCCGGCGCCGAACGACTCGAACATGAGGCGCCGGGACCGCCCGTCCGTCCGTACCACGTCGTCCACGACCCAGGCGGGGGGCGGGGAGAGCGTGATCTGTCCGGCGAACTCGGCCGCCTGGGCGAGCGTGATGTCCTCGGTGCCGGCGTACGCCAGGCCCGGACGGAAACCCTCCATGAGGGTGTCCCGGTTGACGGGCGGGGTGCCGGTGACGACGAGCCCCGCGAGGCCGGGGAAGCGGGGGATGAGTTCCAGGCCGATGTGCCCGCCGAGCGACCAGCCGACGACCACGGCCCGGTCGATGCCCAGGGCGCCGAGGAACTCGACGATCGCGGCGGCGTAGCCGCGCTGCGTGTACGCCGCCCCGGGGTCCGTCGCGTCGTCCGACTCCCCGTGGCCCGGCAGGTCGAGGGCCAGCAGCCGCCGCCCGCCGAAGTCGTCGGCGAGCTGGGCGTGGAAGACCTTGCGGGAGGACGAGTTGCCGTGCACGAACAGCAGCGGCGGCGCGGCGGGGGAACCTGACGGGCCGGTGTCCGTGTAGGCGATCCGTCCGTACCGTGTCCCGGCGTACCGGGTGGCGCCGGGCAGTCGCGGCGGCTCGTGCTCTGCTTCCATGACGGCATGGTAGCCAGGGGGTCCGGTCAGGCGCCGGGGGTGCCGGGGTCACCGGCGCCGCGCCGGTCGGTGCCGGGTTCGCCCGTGTCCCGGTGCCAGGCCACCACCGGTTCGTCCCTGGCGCCGAAGCGCACCAGGTGACCACCGGCGACGTCCTCCAGCCTGGCCGGCCGGTCGTCCGGCGCCTCCACGGTCAGCAGCAGCGCCCCGTCGGTGGCGGCGAGGGGCCCGGTCCCGTCCTGGAAGACGAGGCGGCCCTCGGCGGCCTCCTCGTCCCAGCCGGTACGGGCCAGCCCGCCGAGGTGGGCGGCGAGCTGCCGGGCACAGCGGTGCGGGCGGTCGGTGACGACACGGGCCTGTGAGCGGGGCACGGGCGACTCCCGCGGAAACGGCCGGTGGGGGTGCGTCGGCGGCGGCACGCGCCGACCGCTCCTGCCCACCAGGCCCCGGCCCGCCCCGCGCCGCGCCCGCCGCGAGCTGTGCGTGCGTCCTGTCCGCACCCGACAGGACGCCGCGCGTCAGGCCGCCGCCTCGACGGCCGCCTCCGCCCGGTCGACGTCCCGCACGACGCGGCGGCGGCGCACCGGCAGGCCGAGCGTCGGGTGGGCGACGCCCCAGGCCGCGCCCTTGCAGACCAGTTCCTTGTAGCGGGCGGCGAGCCGGCCGGTCAGGGCCGCGCCGACGGACCGGTCGTCGGCGGTGACGTACTGGATCAGGCCGTCACCGCGGCCCAGGGAGACGCACTGGTTGAAGTAGCGGATCGTCAGGTCCGGGAGCTTCCCGCCGGTCAGGCGGGCCGCGATGGCGTCGGCGGCCTGCCACGCGGTGGGGCCGCCCGAGGCGCACGACATGCGCAGCGGCTTGTCGCCGGGGCCCATCGCCCAGGCCGCGTCGCCGACGGCGTACACGTCGGGGTGGGAGACCGAGCGCATGGTCCGGTCGACCACGATCTGGCCCGTGCCGGAGACCTCCAGGGCGGTGGCCCGCGCGATCGGGTGGGTCGCGAAGCCGGTGGTCCACACGGTGGCCGCGGCCGGTACGGCCGTGCCGTCGGCGGTGACGACGCGGCCGGCCTCGACGGCGGTGACGGCGGTGTGCTCGTGCACGGTGACGCCGAGCCGGTCGACGACCTTCCGCAGGTGCCGGCGGCCCTTGTCGGAGAGCCAGTCGCCGAGGGCGCCGCGGGTCACCAGGCCGACGGCGAGGTCCGGGCGGGCCTCGGCGATCTCGGTCGCGGCCTCCAGGCCGGTGAGGCCGCCGCCGACGACGACCACGGGCTGCCCGGCGGCCAGGCCGGCCAGCCGCTCGCGCAGCCGGAGGGCGCCGGGCCGGCTCGCGACCTCGAAGGCGTGCTCGGCGGCGCCGGGGACGCCCTGGTCGTGCCGGCCGCTGCCGAGGGCGTGGACGAGGGTGTCGTAGGCCAGTGACCCGGTGACGCCGTCCGGGTCCGCGACGGTGACGGTCCGGCGGTCGACGTCGACGCCGGTGACCCGGGCGATCCGCAGCCGCACGCCGGTGCCGGCGAACATCTCGCGCAACGGCCGGGGCCTGAGGTCCTGGCCGGCCGCGAGCTGGTGCAGCCGCACGCGTTCGACGAAGTCGGGCTCGGCGTTGACGAGGGTGATGGTCACGTCGTCGCGGTGCAGCCGCTTGGCGAGGCGGCCGGCCGCGACGGTTCCGGCGTAGCCGGCGCCGAGGACGATGATGCGGTGCTGCATGGTCCTGCTCCTGTCTGCGCGGGTCCCGCACATGTCGTGCGTGCTTCCGCCCCTTGAACCGGGCGGCCGGCCCTTTCCTGACAGGAACGCGATGTGAAGCACCTCACATCACGAGTGACCGGCCTGAAGTGTTCCGGATCCTGAGTGTTCTGAGGTGTTCTGAGGTGTTGTTGTGCGGTGTTCTGCGGTGTTCTGAAGTGTTTCAGAAGGCGTGGAAGAGGGGCTCCCCGTGCTCGGTGGCCGCCCACACCTCGGTCGCGCGCCGGAGCTTGTCGGGATTGGCCTGGCTGCGGAACGCGGCGATGCCGTCGGCGGTGACCTCCAGGCACATGATGCCGACGACCCGGCCGTCGAGGACCGCCACGACCGCGGGGCCGCCGTTGGCGCTCGTGAGGTGGATCTCCGGCGAGCCGCCGACCAGAGCGCGCTTGGAGCGGGCGGGTTTGAACAGGCCCCGCAGGAACTTCGCGACCGCGAGCGCGCCTTCGAACGGCTTGGTCCGGGCCGGCACCTTGCCGCCGCCGTCACCGACCGCGACGGCGTCGGCGGTGAGCAGTTCCACGAGCGCCTCGGTCCGCCCGCTGGTGGCGGCCGCCAGGAACTCCTCGGCCACCCGCCGCGCGGCGGCCTCGTCGACCTCGCCGCGGGCCCTGCCCTCGGCGAGGTGCTTCTTGGCCCGGTGGAAGAGCTGCTGGCCGGCCGCCTCGGTGACGTCGAGGAGCGCGGCGATCTCCCGGTGGGAGTAGTCGAAGGCCTCCCGCAGCACGTACACGGCCCGCTCCCTCGGGGACAGCCGCTCCATGAGAGTGAGGACCGCGTACGAGACCGACTCGCGCCGCTCGGCGGTGTCGGCCGGGCCGAGCATCGGGTCCCGGGCGAGCAGCGGCTCCGGCAGCCACTGGCCCACGTAGGTTTCGCGCCGCGCGCGGGCCGACGTGAGCTGGTTGAGGCACAGGTTGGTGAGCACCTTGGTCAGCCAGGCCTCGGGGACCTCGATGCGCTCGACGTCGGCGTTCTGCCAGCGCAGGAAGGTCTCCTGGACAGCGTCCTCGGCATCGCTCGCTGAGCCGAGGAGGCGGTAGGCGATGGCCTCCATACGGGGCCTGGCGGCCTCGAACCGGTCCACGTCCTGCACGGTGAGCGGCATGCCCCGGATCCTAACCGGCAGGGGTTGCGCGCGCTGCGCGGCAGGGGCGCCCCGTCACCGGCGGCCGGTGACGAACCTGTCCACGGTCAGGGCCGCGTCGTCCTGGCCGGTGCCGGCCCAGGCGACATGTCCGTCGGGGCGGACGAGGGCGGCGCGCACCTCGGCCCAGGGGGCGGGGGGCCGGTCGAGCGTCCCGGTGCGGACGGCGAGCCCCGGCCGGGCGAGACCGCCGAGCGCGCCGCCGGCCGTGAGGTCGAGCAGCAGGTACGCGTCGGGCCGCAGCAGGCCGAACAGGCCGGTGTCCGTGCCGGTGAGGGACAGGTCGGGGGCGCGGGTGCCGGTGAGCGGGTGGGCCGCGGGGTCGGCGGCGGGGTAGCGCACGGCGAGCGCGGTGAGCCGTTCGGCGAGTGCGCGGGCGAACGCCGGCTGGTCGGCGATCATGCCGCTGAGCAGGGAGCGCAGGTCGAGGGCCTCGGGGGTGAAGGTGGCCATGAGGGAGGTCTGGGCGCGGCTGTGCTCCGCCAACTGGGCGCCCACCGGCCACCGTTCCGCGTGGTAGGTGTCCAGCAGGCCGTCCGGGGCCCAGCCGTTCAGCGTCGCGGCCAGCTTCCAGCCGAGGTTGTGGGCGTCCTGGATGCCGACGTTCATGCCGACTCCCCCGGCGGGGAAGTGCTGGTGGGCGGCGTCGCCGGCCAGCAGGACACGGCCCCGCCGGTACTCGGCGGCCAGCCGGGTGGCGTTGCCGAAGCGGGAGAGCCAGGACGGGGCGCGCATGCCGAAGTCGTTCCCGGTGACGGCGCTGACCTTCTGCCGCAGTTCCTCGAAGGTGAGGTCGCCGGGCCACTCGGTGGTGAGGCTGTCGGGGCTGACCCCGACGACGCGGAACCGTCCGCCGGGCAGCGGCGCGACCATCACCCCGCCGCGGGTGTTCAGTGAACTGAAGCCGGGCCGGGGCGGGTTGTCGAGGGTGACGTCGCCGAGCCAGCCGAGGACGGTGGAGGGCGTGCCGGGGAAGCCGATGCCGGCGGCGCTGCGCACGGTGCTGCGGGTGCCGTCGCAGCCGACGACGTACGCCGCCTCGATCTCGTACGCGCCCTGCACCCCGGTCACCTGGACGGTCACCGACTCCGCGCGCTCGGTGAAGGCGGTGACGCGGTGCCCGCGGCGGATCGTCGCCCCCAGCCCGAGCGCGTGCTTCTGGAGCAGTTCCTCGGTGCGGGCCTGCGGCAGGGCGAGGGTGTACGGGAACGGGGTGTCCAGGTCCCGGAAGTCGAGCCGGTCGTCGAGCATCGCGAAATGGCCCGTGGGGATCGGCAGTCCCTCGGCGAGGAACGGCCGGTGGACCCCGCGTGCGGCCAGGACCTCGATGGTGCGCGGGTGGATGGTGAGCGCCTTGGAGCGCTCGTCGACCTCCGTGCGCCGCTCGACGACGGTGACGGGGATCCCGCCCAGCCGCAGTTCGGCGGCGAGCCAGAGTCCGACGGGGCCGCCGCCGGCGATGACGACATGGTGTGCCTGCATGACTGGGCCTTCCGGGTCGTGTTCCGGCGAACACTTCTTGGTCACTGACCAATGCGCCTTGCCCGCAGTAAACTAGGTCAATGACCAATAAGCAAACGGCCGAGCGGCTCGAACCCGCCACCGTGATCCGCGCCGCGCTGGAACTGCTGGACGAGAACGGCCTGGACGCGCTCTCCACCCGCGCGGTCGCCCACCGGCTCGGCGTCCGGATGAACACCGTGCTGTGGCACGTGAAGACCAAGACCCGGATGCTGGAGCTGATGGCGGACGCGGTCGTCGGGGAGATCCCGCTGGACGGCCTGCCCAGCGCCCCGGACCCGCGCGTCCGTGAGCTGGCCCGCCGCTACCGCCGCGCCCTGCTCGGCCACCGCGACGGCGCGGCGCTCGTCGTCGGCACCTACGCCGCCGAACCGCACACCCTGCGGTTCGCGGAGACGTTCGTCGCCGCGCTCCTGGACTGCGGCCTGGACGAGCGCCGGGCCGCCTGGACCACCTGGACGGTCCTGTACTTCACCCTCGGTCTCACCCAGGAGGAACAGGCAGCCCAGCGCCAGTCCCTGGGCGACCGGCTGCGGGACGCGGTCACCGAGGCCACCCACCCGGCCCTGCACCGGGTGGGCGATCACCTCAGCCCGGGCTCCTTCGAGGAGCGCTTCGAGTTCGGTCTCACCGCGATCCTCGCGCGACGCTGAACCGGACCGGACCGGACCGGACGACGACGCTCAGCGCAGCGCGGCGACGACCGTCTTCGTCGCGTCCGCGATCAGCGCGTCGTCGGACGCGGCGTCCTTCGTGCGACGGTCGGACAGGACGGCGACGACGATCGGGGCGCCGTCCGGCGGGCGGACGACGGCGATGTCGTTACGGGTGCCGTAGCCGCAGCCGCCGGTCTTGTCCTGGACCTTCCAGCCGGAGGGGACACCGGCCCGGATGTAGGGGTCGCCGGTCGTGTTCCGCGCCATCCAGTCCCCGAGCATCTTCCGCCGGGCCTCGGGGAGATGGTCCTCCAGCAGCAGCCGGCGCAGGTCGGTGGCGAGGGCGCGCGGGGTGCTGGTGTCCCGGTCGTCGCCGGGCGTCGCCTTGTTCAGCAACGGTTCGACGCGGTCGATCCTGGTCGTGGTGTCGCCCAGGTCACGCAGCGCCGCCTCCAGCTTCCCGGGGCCGCCGAGTTCCTCCAGGATCAGGTTGGCGGCCGTGTTGTCGCTGTAGCGCAGCGCGGCGTCGACGAGGGCGCTCAGCTTCATCCCGGTGTCCACGTGCTCGGAGGTGACCGGCGCGTACTCCAGCAGGTCGGAGGATTCGTAGGAGACCATCCGGTCGAGCTGGTCGTCGGTGGCGCGCTTCAGCAGGACGCCGGCGGCCAGGGCCTTGAACGTCGAGCAGTGCGCGAACCGCTCGTCCGCCCGGTACGTCACGGTGCCGCCCGTGCCGGTGTCCAGCGCGTACACACCCAGCCGGGCGTCGTCGTACCGCTTCTCGACCTCGGCGAGAGCACGGGTCGCCGCCGGGCGGGCGGACGACGGGGCGGAGGCGGAAGCGGAGGGGGCGGAAGCGTCGGGGGCCGGGGCGGCCTGGTCGCCGGTGGCGTCGGCGCAGCCGGTCAGCAGGCCCGGTACGAGCAGGAAGGGCGCCGCGAGCAGCGCCGCCCGGTTCTTCGGAGTAGGCATGTGAGGAGCCTGTCAGCGGCCCGCTCATGCGGGCAAAGACAGAAATGAGGGTTCCCATGCGTTTGTGGCATAGGCTCGGGTGCCGTGGATCTTGTCAGTGCCTGCCGGGTGTTCGTGCATGTCAGTGAGCGCGGCAGCTTCACGCTGGGTGCGGCGGCGGCCCGGGTGCCGCAGTCCGTGGCGAGCCGGCGGATCGCGGCGCTGGAACGGCACTTCGGGGAGCGGCTCTTCGACCGCACGACGCGGCGCGCCACGCTGACCGTGTTCGGGCGGGACATGCTGCCGTCCGCGAAGCGGCTGGTGCGGCTCGCGGAGGCGATGGAGTACGACGCCGAGCGGGCCAGGCTGCGGCCGTTCGGTCTCGCGGTGCCCCGGACCTGCCCGGTGCGGCGGCTCGCGCTGCTCGACGCGGCCGCCCGGGACCAGGGCACCGTCCTGGACCTGCGCCCCGCGGGGCCGGCGGAACGCGCGGAGCTGCTCCGCTCCCACGACGTGCGCGCCGCGCTCCTCGCGCTGCCCCGGGACGAGGCCGACTGGACCGTGCCGCTCGGCGTCGCGTCCCGGGCCTGTGGAGACGCGCCGGGAAAGCCGCTGCGGCTGGAGACCCTGCGCCCCGGGCGGGCGCAGCACGGGTTCCGGCGGCTGCGGATCCAGCCGGAGGACGACGTGCCGCACATCCGGGACCGGCTGGAGCAGCTCGGCCACCGGGCCGCGCTCGTCCCGGCCCAGATCACCGTCGCCGCGTCCCTGGTCGAGGCGGTGTCGGAGACGCTGCGTACGGACGACCTCCTGCTCTGCCCCCGGTCGCAGGCGGCGGAACTGGGGCTGCGGTGGCGTCCGCTCGCGGGCGAGGCCGTCGTGCGCGGGTACGGGGTCGCGGCGCTGACGGGCGACGACGCGGAACGGGTGCGCCAGGGTCTGGGGGCACAGGTGGCGCGGGCCCTCGGCGCGGCAGAGGACGGCTCGGCAGAGGACGGCTCGGCGGCGGACGGCGCGGAGCGGAACGGCGCGGAAGAGGTCCGCGCGGAGCGGAACGGCGCACAGGAGGGCGGCGGTTGAGTACCGAACGCGTGGTCAGGCAGGCGCGGGCGATGCTCGCCGACGCCGGTCTGTCGGGCTCCTTCCTGGTCCGGGACCTGTCGACGGGCGAGGAGATCGGCGTCGACGCGGACCGGGAGTTCCCCATCGCGTCCCTGGTGAAGGTGGCCCTCGCCGTCGCCGTGCTGGAACGGGTCCACCGCGGCGCGCTCGACGGCGCCACGACGGTGGAGGTGGCCCCCGGACAGGTCACCTCTCCGGGGCCGACCGGGCTCAGCCGGTTCCGGCACCCCGCCCGGGTCGCCGTGGACGACCTGCTCTACCTGTCCACGTCCGTCAGCGACAACGCCGCCGCGGACGCCCTGTTCGACCTGGTACCGCCCGCCGAGGTCCACCGGACCGTACGGGAGGCGGGCGTCACCGGTCTCGCGGTCCGGCGCCGCATGCGCGACCTGATGGAGACCCCCGCCGAGCGGCTCGGGCCCGGTTACGCGCACCTCGCCCACTCCCTGGCGATCGGGTCCCGGACGGCGGGCGGCGGGCATCCGGTCCCGCAGCTCGACGTGAGCCGGGCCAACTCCGGTTCCGCGCGGGCCTTCGCCGACCTGCTCCAGGCGCTGTGGACGCCTTCGCGCATCCCGGCCGAGGTGGCCGGCCGGGTGCGCGCCCTGATGGGCCAGAACGTCATCCGGCACCGGCTGGCACCCGACTTCTCCTCCGACGCCTCGACGTGGTCGTCCAAGACCGGCACCCTGCTGAACCTCCGGCACGAGGCGGGCGTGGTCGAGCACGACGACGGCGACACGCTCGCCGTGGTCGCGCTGACCGAGTCCACGGTCCCGGCCGTGCTCCAGCCGGCCGCCGAGGCGCTGATGGCCCGGGTGGCGCGCACCCTCCACGACCACCTGCGCGGCGGATGAGGGCAGTGCCCTGCCCCGGCCGGCCGGTGACCGCCTCAGGACGCCGGGCCGGGTGACGCGGTCCAGCGCGGCGTCGTGCCGGGCGGATTCCCCGTGGTCCGGCTGCCGTCGCTCGTGTCGAGGACACGGGAGCCATGACGCTCCTGGAACGCGCGTGCCTCGGTGTTCCGCCGGCAGACGTACAGGGACAGGCGTGCGCATGTCCCCTTCGAGGGGGTGTGGCCGACGGGGGGCGTTGCCGGAACCAGGGACGTGGCCTTGTCCGTCTGACGGTGAGACCAAGGAGGCGGCAGGTGTTCACGTGGCTCCTGCTCTGGCTGGTGCTGGTGGTGTTGCTGACCGCCGGGGTTGCCGGTCACGCGCGGTGGAAGCGCCGCAGGCGTCCCCCACGGCACCTGAGCCGGTGGGTGCCGGGCGCGTGCCTGGTCGCCCTCGGGTACGCCCCTACGCTCGCCTACGGGTTGGCGCCGGCCCGGCCCGCGGAGATCTGCGGGCAGCGGACCCTCGACGACGACTACCCGCTGCGGCAGGCCCGTGCCGAGGTGTTCCCCCCTGGCCTGTCCTGCTACTGGTCGGACTCATCGGCGTACGGACCTAGCCATCCGACGGCCGCCGGCACCTGGCTGGTGTGGTGGGGCGCGGCGCTCCTGGTGGCGGGGACGGTCGCCTGGGCGACCGCCCTGCCGTCCCGCGCGCCGCGCTGGGCCAGAGCGGGACTGGTGACGGCGCCCGCGGTGGCCGCCGTCCTGTGGGTCACTCAAGTGGCGCCGCTCATGGGGATGCCGGCCACCGGTCTGCACGAGGCGTGCTTCCGGTGGCAGGTGGGCCATCCGCACGCGGCACCGTCCGGTGACATCGCGGCGACCGACCGCGGTGTGCTGCCTCCGCACGTCGACCGCGTCTTCGCCGACGGCACGGCGAGCCTCGTCCCTCTCACTTCTCTCAGGCTGTGGTCCTGCTGCGCCGCGTTCCTCGGCTGCTGTGCGGCGCTCCGGCTCCTCAGGTCTCCGCTCGGGTCTCCGCCCTCCCGGGCCGGTGAAGCGGGCGCGCGCCGCGCCGCAGGGCAGCGTCGAGGGCCGGCCCGCCCCGTCACACCCGCACGGGCGTCTTCCCCTCGTCCGCCGCCGGTACGTGCTCCAGCGTGGTCAGACTGGGATGTCCCGCCAGTTCCCGGTCGGTCAGGAAGCGCGCCAGCACATCGCTGAAGTCCTTGGGCCGCTCCAGGTGGACGACGTGTCCGCTGCCCTTCATCGTGGTGAACACCGCGCCGGGGATGCTCCGAGCCACCGCGCGGGCGCGCTGCGGCGGACACAGCCGGTCGTGCTCGCCGCTCACACACAGCGCCCGCACCCCCCGGATGCCTTCCGGGTGGTCGAAGGGGTGCCGCAGCAGGCGGTCGTTGGCGGCGGCGTAGCGCTCCACGTCGTGCGGGTCGGCGGCCTCCAGGACCCGGCGCAGCACCTCGGCCGCGCTGTGCGGATGCGCGGCGAGGCACTCCGGGCGCCGGCACACCAGCAGGTCGACCGCGCGCCGCGCGAACTCGGCCATGTCGCCGGCCCGCAGCAGCCGGCTCATGGCCTCCACCGTGGCCCGCGCGTCCCCCGGCAACGAGGGCGTGGCCCCCACCAGGGCCAGCCGGGCCACCCGCTCGGCGTTGCGGTGGGCGTAGCGGTAGGCGATGGCGGTGCCGTAGGACACGGCGATGATGTTGACGCGTTCCAGGCCGAGTTCGTCCAGGAGGTGTCCCAGCGCGTCGCCCATGAAGTCGAAGCCGTACTCGGCCGGCAGGTCGTCCGCGGTGCCCAGTCCCGGCAGTTCCACGTTGACCAGGGTCGCCGCCCGCGCCCACGGCCGCTCGGAGCGCCGGTTGGAATGCATGGTCTGATAGGCCCCGCCCAGGACCACGACCGGTTCCGTCTCGGCGGCCGACTGCTCCACCACCCGGCAGCCGAAACGGAACCCTTCGAAGACACTGTGATGGATGAACTCCACGTCTGCTCCCGCACCTGGTCGTCACGCTTTACCGGCGGTCAACGAGCCCGGGCCCGTCTCGGTCACTGCGACTGGCCCTACCGCGCGGGAAGCGGGGCGCAAGTCGCCCTCGGGGTGACATACCGGGCCGGGTCCGGACCTGGCGTGACACCACAGGCAGGAAAACCGCCCGAACACGGGGAAAGCCGCCATCGCGGCGCGGTTCCTCGGGGCGGCGGCGATCGTCGTCGAGTCCACCGGCGGAGCCGACCACCCGCCGGCACCCGACAGACCGGACCCTCACCCCCGCCGGGCCGTCGCGGCACTGGTGGCGTTCCGGCCGCGGCGGCCGGCGACCGTCCACGCCGCCGCCCTGTACGGGGAGTCGCAGCCCGACGGAGACCGCGCGCGTGCGGCCAGGACCGGACCGGCGACCCGCCGTCGTCGGCGTCCGGGAGAGGGCGCGGCGGACGCCACTCCCCTCGCCCGTCCGCCCCTGCCGCGCGGTGGCGCCCGCGGTCAGCCGCCGTGCACGGTGAGCCGGTAGCCCTCGGGGCCGGTGAAGGAGAACATCGGACCGAACGGGCTGTCCTGCAGGGGGCCGACGTCCGGCGTGTCCGCCGCCAGGAGCCGCTCGCGCACCGCGCCGGCGTCCGGGGTGCGCAGCCACAGCGCGACGCCCAGGCCGGGGCGCGCGTCGCCGGTGAGGTCGACGCCCGGCAGCGGCTCGCGGACGGCGAACGCGATCGGGCTGGTGGCGAAGACGACCGCGCCGGGCGGCGAGGCGGGGGCCCGGCGCAGTCCGAGGCGCTCCTCGAAGAACGCGGCCGCGGCGGGCACGTCCCTCACCTGGAGGGCGACGAAATCGGGACCTTCGACGGCGGTGGTGGGCATGGTTCCTCCGAGGGAATACCGAAACGGCAATGTCAGGACTTTGACATGCCCGACTGTAGGCACCCCCCCCTCATGTCAAAATGCTGACATGGAAGACCACGCACCCGTACCCTCGCCCCATCCGGCCGAGGACATCACCGAACACGTGGGTTACCGCCTCAAGCGGGCCGCCGCGGCCCTGCGCGGTGCCCTGGACCGGGCCCTGCGCGAACACGACCTCACCGTGCCGCAGTACTCCTGCCTGGAACTCCTCGACGAACAGCCGGGCCTGTCCAACGCCGACCTGGCCCGCGGCACCTTCGTCACCCGGCAGTCGGCCAACGTGGTCCTGCGCGGCCTCATGGACGCGGGTCTCATCACCCGGGCGGCCGGCGCCGGGCACGGCCGGGCCCTGCCCGTCCACCTCACCCCGGCCGGGCGGCAGCGCCTGCACGCGGCGCGCGGCGCCGTCTACGCCATCGAGGAACGCATGATCGAAGCCATCCCCGGGCAACGCCTCGCGGCCCTCCTGGCCGACCTCGACACCATGGCGGCGGCACTCGGCGAGTGAGCCGGGCCCGACGTGCGCCCGGGGCGGACTGCCCGGATGCTGGGGGGAGTGTCGGCCACGGTCGCCCGCCGTGGTTCTCCACCGCTCAGGAAACGCCAGGAAACGCCAGGAAACGGCTACGGGAACGGACGGGTACGGCTCATGGACAAGGCGCGTCTGGTCGCAGCGGCCTCCGAGGCGACCGCCGGGCACGGCGGCGAACGGCCGCTGGCACCGGAGGAGGTCGGCAGGGTCCTGGACGCCGTCTTCGGCACCGTGGAGCGGCCCGGCGCCATCGCCCAGGCCCTGCGCCGCGGCGAGACGGTGTCCCTGGGCAGTTTCGGCGGCTTCCACAGCGAGGACGGCACCGCGGCCTTCCGGCCGGGCACCGCCCTCAGCGAGTATCTGCGCGACAGGGTCCGCTGACCCGGCCGGCCGTGCGCCAGGGCGGACGCCCGCGTACTGGTCGCACTCGGGTGTGCGCCCGGTGCGGCGAGTGGGGGGTACTCCCTCCGGGGGAGCGTGCCGGGCGTCGCGGGACAGGCGCGACTTCGCGGAACCCTAGGACCGGTCGGCGTACCCGCCCGCGGCGCCCCGTGCCCGGTGCGCCGGGCGGTGCGCCCCGGCCTCCCACAAGCACCAGGTGGACCACAGCAACAGGACCAGGAAGGCGGCCAGCAGGGCCAGCAGCAGGACCGTCTGCCGCGCCGACCCGTCCCCCGTGACCACGCCGAACAGCAGGCAGAAGGACCAAGCGGCCACCCCGCCCGTGTACACAGCCCTGAGCTGCCGCAACTGAGCCACCGAACCCATCGTCACCCTTCCGGCCGTCCCGTCACCGTCGCCCTCCCGGTACCCCCGATCCGCGCACCGCAACGCGCGTACGACAACGTCCGTGCTACAGCGTGCGTTCCAGGCGGTCCGTCATCAGCTTGACGAAGCGCGCGGGCTCCTTCGGCTGGCCGCCCTCGGCGAGCACCGCCAGGCCGTGCAGCAGTTCCGCGGTCTCCACGAGGGACGTCCGGTCCTCGCGCTCGGTGTACGCCTCGTTCAGGCCCTTGACGACCGGGTGGTCGGGGTTGAGCTCCAGGATGCGCTTGGTCTCCGGCACCTCCTGGCCCATCGCCCGGTACATCTGCTCGAGCGCCGGGGTCATCTCGTGCGCGTCGGAGACGACGCAGGCCGGGGAGACGGTGAGCCGGGACGACAGCCGTACGTCCTTGACCTCCGCGCCGAGCTGCTCCTTCAGCCAGCCGAGCAGGTCCGCGTAGTCGGCGGTCTGCTTCTCGCGCTCCTCCTCGGACTTGCCGTCGCCGTCCGCGCCGAGGTCGATGTCGCCCTTGGCGACGGACTTCAGCTGCTTGCCCTCGTACTCCCCCACCGCGTCGGCCCACACCTCGTCGACGGGGTCGGTGAGCAGCAGCACCTCGATGCCGCGGTCCCGGAACGCCTCCATGTGCGGGGAGTTCTCGATGGCCTGCCGGGACTCGCCGGTCATGTAGTAGATGGCGTCCTGGCCGTCCTTCATCCGCTCCACGTAGTTCTTCAGCGTGGTCGGCTCGTCCTCGGAGCCGGTGGTGGCGAAGGAGGCGACGGCGAGGAGGGCGTCCCGGTTGTCGGAGTCGGTGACCAGCCCCTCCTTCAGGACCGCCCCGAACTCCCGCCAGAACGTGGCGTACTTGTCCGGGGAGCCGGTCATCAGCTCCTTGACCGAGGACAGGACCTTCTTGGTCAGCCGGCGCTGCATCAGCTGGATGTGCCGGTCCTGCTGGAGGATCTCGCGGGAGACGTTGAGCGACAGGTCGGCCGCGTCGACGACGCCCTTGACGAAGCGGAGGTAGGGCGGCAGCAGCGCCTCGCAGTCGTCCATGATGAAGACGCGCTTGACGTAGAGCTGGACCCCGCGCCGGTAGTTCTGGGTGAACAGGTCGTGCGGGGCGTGGGAGGGGAGGAACAGCAGGGCCTGGTACTCGAAGGTGCCCTCGGCCTGGAGGCGGATCGTCTCCAGCGGTTCGCGCCAGTCGTGGCTAAGGTGCTTGTAGAGCTCCTGGTACTCCTCGTCGGACACCTCGTCCCGCGAGCGGGCCCACAGGGCCTTCATGGAGTTCAGCGTCTCGGGCTCCGGCGTCGCGCCGTCCTCACCGGCCTCCGGCACCATCCGGATCGGCCAGGTGATGAAGTCCGAGTACCGCTTGACGATCTCGCGGATCTTCCAGGGGGAGGTGTAGTCGTGCAGCGCGTCCTCGGAGTCGGCCGGCTTCAGGTGCAGGGTGACCGAGGTGCCCTGCGGCGCGTCCTCGACCGTGTCCAGGGTGTACGTGCCCTCACCGCGCGACGACCAGCGGGTGCCCTGGGTCTCGCCGGCCCGCCGGGTCACCAGGGTCATCTCGTCGGCGACCATGAACCCGGAGTAGAAGCCCACGCCGAACTGGCCGATCAGACCCTCGGCGTTGCTCTCGTCCTTGGCCTCCCGCAGCTCCTGGAGGAACTTGGCCGTACCCGAGTTGGCGATCGTGCCGATGAGCTGCCCGACCTCGTCGTACGACATCCCGATGCCGTTGTCCCGCACCGTGAGGGTACGGGCGTCCTTGTCGGTTTCGATCTCGATGTGCAGGTCCGACACATCGGCGTCGAGGGTGTCGTCCCGCAGCGCCTCGAGGCGCAGTTTGTCCAGCGCGTCGGACGCGTTGGAGACGATCTCACGCAGGAAGACGTCTTTGTTCGAGTAGACCGAGTGGATCATCAGCTGCAACAGCTGACGGGCTTCTACCTGGAACTCAAACGTTGCGGCCGGCATGGTTGCTGGGCACCTCACAGGTCACTGCTCCGAGAACTGACGGAGACACTGTAAAGCAGCCGGTCACGCCGTACGTACCCCGTGGGCCTCAGGCGGCCAGCGGCCGGGGTACCGCGCGCGCCGGGGAGCGGGGCGGCACCGGCGTCCGCACCGGCGCGGCCGGGAGACGGGAGGGCGGCGCCGGGGCGCCGGCGGGGCGGACACGGAACGTCGTCTTGCCGGGGTCCACCAGCGGCCCGTCGAGCGCGATGCGGCCCTGGGCGTACAGCTCCTCGCAGACCGCGGTCGGCAGAGCGACGTAGCAGCCGCCCCGCTTGGTCCGGGAGTCGTACGGCTGCCAGTAGCCGTAGCGGCGGCGCCCGCTGGTGTGCACGGTGACGAAGACCGGGGTGCGGGGGTCGGCGATGACGCGGAGCACGCCGGCGCCGTCCGCCTCGAACGGCACGGCGGGGTACGGGGCGTCGGGCCGGTAGCTGGGCGTGGCGACCCGCAGGGTGCCCTGGTGCCTGGCCGGGAAACGGTCCGCGGTCCTGCCGCCGCGCACGGGCGCACCGGTATGGTCCGTCGACGCGCGCGGGGCGGGCGGAACGACGGTCGGGGCCTGGGCGAGGACGGAAGACATCAGCGAGCGCCTTTCACGGACAGGAACGCGAGTTCACCTGCCCAATCCAATCAGATGTTGATCTCATTTACCCAACTTTCCGTTCCCGATGTTCTGTTGATCGCGCGGCGTGCGCCGCGCGGCTCCCTCGGTGCTCTCCCGGAGCACGAGCCGGTGGGCCACGACCAGGTCCTGGGGCGACCGGACGCCGGCTTCGGCGGCGTCCGCCGGGGCCGGGTCCGCGGCCTCGTCCATCCGGCGCAGCAGCAGGTCGACGGCGATCCGGGCCACCGCCGCCTTGTCGGGCGCCACGGTGCTCAGCGTCGGCGTGCTGAACCGTCCGCCCTCCACGTCGTCGAAGCCGATGACGGCGATGTCCTCGGGGACCCGCAGCCCGTACTCGTACAGGGTGCGCAACGCGCCCAGCGCCAGCTGGTCGTTGAGGCAGAGCAGCGCGTCGGGACGGCTGCCCGCGCCGAGCGCCCGGGCCACGGCATCGGCTCCGTCGGGCATCCGGAAGGAGGGCACGGGCAGCAGCGCGGCCGGGTCGAAGGCGAGGCCGGCCGCGGCGAGGGCGGCGCGGTAGCCGCGGGTGCGGGCCTCCGCGGTGCCCAGGCCCGCGTCGTCCCGGCCGCCGACGGCCCAGATCACCCGGCGCCCCAGGCCGATGAGGTGCTCGGTCGCCTCCCGCGCGGCCCGCTCGTTGTCGATGGCCACGTGGTCCGCGCCCTCCTCCAGCAGCTCGCCGAGCAGCACGGTCGGCGGGGCGCCGGCCCGGTCGCGCAGATCGTCGGCGGTCAGCGCGAGCGGGCTGAGGATGACCCCGTCGACGAAGGTGGAGCCGAATCCGGCCAGCGCCGCCAGTTCGTGGTCGCGGTCGGCGCCGGTCTGGTGGATCAGGACCGTCAGGGAGCGCTGCTCGGCCTCGCGGATGACGTGCCGGGCGAGTTCGGCGAAGTAGGGGACGTCGAGTTCGGGGACGACCAGGGCGATGATGCCGGTGCGGCCCTTGCGCAGATGACGGCCGGCCAGGTTGACCTTGTAGCCGAGCTGGTCGATGGCCTCCTGGACCACGCGCCGGGTGCGCTCCGAGACATGGACGTAGTCGTTGATCACGTTGGACACCGTCTTCTCGGACACCCCGGCGTGCCGGGCGACGTCCTTGATCCTGGGCCGTACCACCGCAACCTCCCCGTCCCTCGTCGGCCCCGAGTGTAGATCGCGGCAGGCCGAGGACCGGCGGGGCGGTCGCCCGTCCCCTCTCGCCCGCCGGGCGGGCCCCCGCCTCCGGCCATCGGTCGCAGACTCTTTACAGCCAATGTACATCGATGTAAAAACGTGCCACCGCACCGCGTCAGCCGGTGCGCGCCCCGCCTGCCGGACCCGGCGGGGGCCACGCGGCCCGTGGTCCCCCACCGCTCCGGCACGCGTGTCCGGCCGTCGAAAGGTCAATGATGACTGCGCGATCCCCTGTCCCCGCACCGCCCGCGGCGGCGTCCGATCCGGCCCGCGGCCTGACCCGCCGCCGTCTGCTGGGCACCGGCCTGGCCGGGGCGGGCGCGCTGCTCGCCGCGGGCGCGCTGTCCGGCTGCGCCTCCCCCGCCTCGGCCTCCGGCGCCTCCGCGCTGAGCGTCTGGGACCTGTTCCAGGGCGGCGACGGTCTGCTGATGGACGACATGATCAAGGCCGTGTCGGGCGGTCCCCGGGGTTTCGACGTCGACCGGACGATCCTCGACTGGGGTCCGTCGTACTACACCAAACTGGCCATGTCGGCGGCCGGCGGACGGGCCAGTGACGTGGCCGTCCTGCATCTGTCCCGGCTGGCCGGCTACGCGCCCGGCGGCCTGCTCGACCCCTTCGACCTGGACGTGCTCGCCGAGTTCGGGGTCACCGAGCGGGACTTCACCCAGGCGGTGTGGAGCCGGACCCGGCACGACGGCACCGTCTACGCGATCCCGCTGGACATCCACCCGTTCATCGTCTTCTACGACAAGGACGCCGCCGACAAGGCGGGACTGCTCGACTCCTCGGGCGAACTGGCGCCGATGGGGTCCCCGGAGGCGATGCTGGACGCGGGCAAGGCGCTCGCCGAGGCGACCGGCCAGGCCGGCATCGTGTTCGGCCATGTCAACGACACCGCGCAGAACTGGCGGCTGTTCGCGGGCCTCTACGCCCAGACCGGAGCCGAGTTCTCCCTCCCGGACGGCGGCCCGCCGCAGATCGACGTCGACGCCGCGATCCGGGTCGTGTCGTTCCTGCAGCAGCTGTTCGACGGCAGGACCAGTCCCAACGACCTGGACTACTACGCGGGCCTCACCATGTTCACCGGCCGCCGCGGCGGCATGGCCATGCTCGGCGAGTGGGAGCTGCCGACGCTGAAGAAGTCCGGCTTCCCGCTCGGTGCCGCGCCCTTCCCGCAGGTCTTCGACCAGCCCGCCGTGTACACCGACAGCCACAGCTTCGTCCTTCCGCACCAGGACGACCCCGACCCGGCCCGGCGGCGCGAGGCCCACCGGTACGTCGCGTCGGTCATCAAGCAGAGCCTGACCTGGGCGAGCGCCGGTCACATCCCCGCGTACCAGCCCGTCCTCGCCGAGCCGGAGTACGCCGCCCTGAAGCCGCAGTCCTCGTACGCGGACGCCGGGAAGGTGGCGGTGCTCGATCCGCCGAACTGGTTCGCCGGGGCCGCCTCCAACTTCCAGATCCGGATGTGCCAGCCGCTCCAGTCGGCGCTGCTGGGCGACACCACCGCCGAGAAGGCGGTGCGGCAGATGGTCCGCGAGGCCGACACGCTGCTGAAGCAGCCCGACCCGGTGGCCTGACCGGCAGAAGGAGTGACCCACGTGACCACCACCGCACCCCCCGGCGGCGACCTGCGCACCGGCTCGGGCCCGAGCCGCACGGACGGCCCCCGCCGCACCGGCCGGCGCCGCGGCGTCGGCTCTCCCGGCTCCGGCCTGGTCTTCGTCCTGCCGTTCCTGCTGCTGTTCGCGCTCTTCCTGGTCTGGCCCCTGGTACAGGGCCTGTGGATGAGCTTCACCGACTCCTCGCTGACGCTGCGCGAGACGTCCTTCGTCGGCTTCGACAACTACGCCGAGGCGTTCGGCGACCCGGACGTGTGGAGCAGCCTCGGCAACACCGCCTTCTTCACCGTGATCTCCAGCGTCCCGCTGGCGGTGATCGCGCTGGCGATGGCCCTGCTGGTGCACAGCGGGATCGCCGGGCAGTGGGCCTGGCGGCTGGCGTTCTTCGCCCCCTATCTGCTGCCCGTGACCGTGGTGACCCTGATCTGGACCTGGCTGTACCAGCCGGACCTGGGCTTCGCCAACCAGCTCCTGGACACGCTCGGCATGGAGCCCGTCGGCTGGCTGTCCGACGAGTCGGTCGCCATGTGGTCGATCGCCGCCCTGACCGTGTGGTGGACGGTCGGCTTCAACTTCCTGCTCTACCTGTCCGCCCTCCAGTCCCTGCCGACGACCTTCGACGAGGCCGCGGCGCTGGACGGCGCGGGCGCGTGGCGCCGGCTGTGGTCCATCACCCTGCCGCAACTGCGCCGGACCACCGCGCTGGTGGCCATGCTCCAGGTCCTCGCCTCGCTCAAGGTGTTCGACCAGATCTACATCATGACCAAGGGCGGGCCGGGCGGCTCGACCCGTCCCGTCCTGGAGTACGTGTACGACGTCGGCTTCACCGGTTACCGGCTCGGTTACGCCTCGGCGGTCTCGTACCTCTTCTTCGCGCTGATCGTCGTCGTCTCGCTCGTGCAGCTCCGCCTCTTCCGCCAGGAGGACTGACCGTGTCCGCTACCGCAACGCCCCTGAGCCCCCGGCGCCCCCGGGAGGCGGCCGGCTCTCCGCTGCTCCTCGGCCACGGCCGGCTGCCGCGCGTGCTGGCCGGGACCGCGCTCGTCGTCCTGGCGGCGGTCTGGCTGCTGCCGTTCGTGTGGGCGATCGCCACGTCCGTGCAGAGCGAACAGGACGTCTCCGAGCCGGGACTCTCCCCGTTCAAGGGCGCCTTCACGCTCGACGCGTACCGGCAGATCCTGGAACGCGGGGACGTGCCGGTCTGGGCGTTCAACAGCTTCCTGATCGCCGGCCTGGTCACCCTCATCACCGTGGCCGTCTCCACCCTCGCGGCGTACGGCTTCTCGCGGGGCACGTTCCGCGGGCGCCGGGCGCTGCTCGCCGTGACCGTGGCCGCCATCATGGTCCCGCCGCAGTTGCTCATCGTGCCGCTGTTCCAGCAGATGCTGCTGTTCGGCCTGGTCGACACCTACGCGGCGGTCATCCTGCCGCAGGTGGTCGCGCCCATGATGGTGTTCATCCTCAAGCGCTTCTTCGACGGCATCCCCCGGGAGCTGGAGGAGGCGGCCCGGATCGACGGCGCCTCCGAGTTCCGGGTGTTCCGGTCGGTCGTCCTGCCGCTGTCGCGGCCGATCGTGGCCGCGGTGTCGATCTTCGTCTTCATCGGGGCGTGGAACAACTTCCTGTGGCCGTTCATCGTGACCAACGACTCGGACCTGATGACCCTGCCGGTCGGACTGGCCACGGTGCGCGACTCCCACGGCGTCCAGTACGTGCCGGGGATGGCGTCCGCCCTGCTGGCCGCGCTGCCGCTGATCGTGGTGTTCCTGTTCTTCCAGCGCCGCATCGTCGACTCCGTGGCCACCACCGGCCTCGGCGGTTCCTGAACCCTTTCCCTCCGCTCTGCCCGATCGATCCACTGGAGCATGTGTGCCCACTCACTCCGTACCGCGCCCGGAGTACCCGCGACCGCAGTTCACGCGCCGCGACTGGCTCAATCTGAACGGCGCCTGGCAGTTCGAGACCGACCGGGGGGACAGCGGCCTGGAACGCGGTCTGCTCGGCCGGGAACTGCGCGGCGAGATCCTCGTGCCCTTCCCGCCCGAGTCCGAGCTGTCGGGCATCGGTGACACCGACTTCCTGCACGCCGTCTGGTACCGGCGGGCCCTGACCCTGCCCGCGCAGTGGGCGGGACGCCGGGTGCTGCTGCACTTCGGCGCGGTCGACCACGACACCACCGTGTGGGTGAACGGCGAGGAGGTCGCCCGGCACCGCGGCGGCTTCACGCCGTTCACCGCCGACCTCGGCGACATCGCCGGTGCGGGCGAGGAGGTCGTCATCACCGTCCGGGCCCGCGACCCCAAGTCCGGGCCGCAGGCCCGCGGCAAGCAGGCCGTCCAGTACGCCAACCACGACTGCAACTACACCCGGGTGACCGGCATCTGGCAGACCGTGTGGCTGGAGCCGGTACCCGACGTTCATCTGCGCCGTCCCCGGATCACCCCGGACCTGGCCGGCAGCGCCTTCCACCTCGAACTGCCGCTGTCCGCCAACCGTCCCGGCCACCGCGTACGGGCCGTGCTGACCGACGGCGACGGCGAGGTGAGCCGCGCCGAGGCCCGCGCCGACCTCGACCTCGCTCCGCGCCTGCGCCTGCCGGTGCCCGAGGACCGGCGCCGCGAGTGGGGCCCGGGCGACCCGCACCTGTACGGGCTGCGGCTCGAACTCCTCGACGCGCGGGGGGAGACCGTCGACACCGCCGAGAGCTACGCCGGTCTGCGCGCCGTCGGCCTGCGCGGCAAGGCCGTCCTCCTCAACGGCCGCCCGGTCTTCCAGCGCCTCGTCCTCGACCAGGGCTGGTACCCGGACGGGCTGATGACCGCGCCGACCGACGAGGCACTGGTCCGCGACATCGAACTGGCCCTTCAGGCCGGCTTCAACGGCGCCCGGCTGCACCAGAAGGTCTTCGAGGAGCGCTTCCTCTACCACGCCGACCGCCTCGGCTACCTGGTCTGGGGCGAGTTCGGCGACTGGGGCTGCGAGACCGGCGGCTCCTCGGGCGACAACCAGAAACCCGACGCCTCCTACGTCGCCCAGTGGCTGGAGGCCCTGGAACGGGACTACTCCCACCCCTCGATCATCGGCTGGTGCCCGCTCAACGAGACGTACCAGAAGCTGCACGACCGCATCACCCAGCTCGACGACGTCACCCGCGCGATGTTCCTGGCCACCAAGGCGATGGACACCACCCGGCCGGTGATCGACGCCTCCGGCTACGCGCACCGGGTGGCCGAGACGGACGTCTACGACTCGCACAGCTACGAGCAGGACCCGGCCGCCTTCCGGCAGCAGATGTCGGGGCTGGCGAAGGACGAGCCGTTCGTCAACGCCTACGAGAACGGCGCCGCCTACTCGCAGCCGTACCGGGGACAGCCGTACTTCGTCAGCGAGTTCGGCGGCATCTGGTGGGACCCCGAGGCGGCGGCCGAGCTGTCCGGCGAGGACCGCACCCAGTCCTGGGGTTACGGCGAACGGGTCCGGGACGAGGACGAGTTCCACGCCCGGTTCAGCGGCCTGACCGAGGTGCTGCTGAGCGACCCGAACATGTTCGGCTACTGCTACACCCAGTTGACGGACGTCTTCCAGGAGCAGAACGGCGTCTACCGCTTCGACCGCTCCACCAAGCTGGACATCGCGCGGGTGCGCGCCGCGCAGCTGCGGCCGGCGGCCATCGAGGAGCAGGCGTAAGAGCGTGAGAAAGGGGGGGCGGGGCCGCGCGGCCCCGCCCCCCCCTTTCTCACGCCCGCACCAGCCGCCAGATCTGCGGCTGGAGCCCGTTGCAGGTGTACTGCTGGACGTTGGCACCAGCCGTCCGCGAGCCCTGGGCCACGTCCAGGCACTGCCCGCTGGAGCGGACGACCGCGCGGTAGTAACCCCGGCCGACGTTCTCCAGCTTCCAGTCCTGGGCGGCGGCCGCGTTGCAGTACCACTGGCGGACGTTGGCGCCGGCGGTGGCGGAGCCGTTCTCCACGTCCAGGCAGTGGCCGCTGTTGCGGCCGGTGAGCGTGAAGTACCCGCCGGTGCGCGCCTTGACGGTCCAGTCCTGCGGGCCCAGGCCGTTGCACGTCCACTGCTGGACGTTGCCGCCGGCCGCGCGGGAGTCGGCGGCGACGTCCAGGCACTGCCCGCTGCCCGCGTTGACCAGCCGGTACACCGCCCCGTCGACGACTCCGGCTCCGTCACCGGTGCCGGTGACCGAGCCGGTGGCGTAGTACGGCTTGCAGACCGTGCCGTCGAAGTCGGTGGCGATCTGCAGGACGGTGCGGCCGTCGGCCGAGGGCAGCAGCGGGGAGCTGTAGTTCTGGCAGTAGTTGATCTGCGGGTCGGGCACGTCGACCGGCGCCTCGATCTCGTACCAGGGGCCGCTGCCGTTCTCGGTGTTGGCGAGGATCGTCCGGCCGCTCCCGGCGGCGACGCTGCCGTCCTTGTTCAGCAGGCGCTGCCCGATCAGCAGCAGCCGGCCGTCGGCGCCGCCGTTCGGGTCCGGGGCCCAGGCGATGGTCGGCGTGGCACGGAAGTACTTGCCGTCGACCGTCTCGGGGCGGACGCCGAGGCCGGTGACGCTCCCCCAGTTCCAGCCGTCGGCGGAGGTGCGGTAGTGCACCACGCACTGGTACTGGCCGCCGGGGGTGCAGATCTCGTAGCTCATGAAGTAGGTGCCGTCGGGGAGTTCGCGCACCACCGGCATACCGGGCCGGTCCGTCTGCAGGGAGCTGGCGACGGTGTCGTGGCGGCCCTGCCAGGTGACGCCGTCGTAGCTGCGTACGGCGACGAGTTTCTGGCTGTGCGCGGAGTCCGTCTCGTCGGAGTAGTGGCAGACCAGCGCGCCGTCCGAGGCGATGGAGAACTCCGGTTCCCACAGGCCGCCGGTGCCGGTGGCGACGGCGCACGCGGAGAGGTAGGACCAGGTGCGGCCCACGTCGTCGCTCCGCCAGACGCGCAGCGCCATCCGGCGGTCGGTCTCGTCCTGTCCGGCCGAGGAGGCCCAGAGCAGGGTGCCGGCCGGCAACGCGCCGACCTGCCGGGGCAGTTCGAAGAGGGTGGTGCAGCAGAGCCCCTGGCCGGACGCCGACTCGGGGTCGGAGACCCGGCCGACCTCGCGGAAGGTGGCGCCGTTGTCGGTGCTCTCGTGGATGGCGCCGACGCCGTTGTCGCCGTCGAAGGTGACGACACTGGCGAGGATCCGGCCGTCGGCGGCGCCGTTGTGGGCGAGGCGGACGGCGCGCGGGTACAGGCCGGTGCCGTCGCGCAACGGGGTGTCGGTGGCCGTTGCGGAGACGGCGTCCGTCGTGGAGGTGGCGGGGGCCGCCTCGGCGGGCGCGGCGAGCACCAGGCTCGTCAACGCGACGGCGAGGGCGAGCAGCAGGGCGTGGGGGCGGCGGCGTCCGAGGGCGTGGAACAGGCGGAGCATCAGCGGGTTCTCCTCTCCTGCGGGCTTCCCGGGACCTTCTGGGAAGCGGAATGCGCGCCAGGCTAGAGCCGCATGTACATCGATGTAAACAGGCGTGCACAGGGGGAAGCCTTGTGACAGGCTGCGCCGGTGGATGACGCGGAAGTGCTGCTCGTCGGAGGACGGGCCGGTGTCGGGAAGACGACGGTGGCGTGGGAGGTGTCCGTGCTGCTGCGCGCCGCCGGGGTCGCGCACGCGGTCATCGAGGGTGACTTCATGGGGCAGGCGCATCCGGCCCCGCGGGGCGACCCGCACCGCGCGGAGATCACCGAGGCCAACCTGGCCGCGGTGTGGGGGAACTACGCCCGGCGCGGCTACCGGCGCCTGGTCTACACGAACACGCTGTGCGTCCTGCCCGGTACCGCGGGCATGTTCGAGCGGGCGATGGGCGCCGGGGTGCGGATCGTACGGGTCCTGCTCACCGCCTCCGACGCCACCGCCCGCGAGCGGCTGACGGGCCGTGAACTCGGCTCGGAGCTGGACCAGGAGCTGCGCGGCAGCCTGCGCAAGGCGCGGCTCCTCGACGAGCGGGCCCCGGCGGACACCGTGCGGGTGGTGACGGACGGCCGCCGGGTCACCGACATCGCCCGGGAGGTGGTGGCCGCCACCGGCTGGGCCGCCGGGCCCTGATCAGCCGTGCCGCTCCAGCCGTACGCGGCCGGCGGTGTCGTCGCTGTGGTCCTCGGTACCGCCGTCGGCGTCATCGGTGTCATCGGTCAGGAAGGCGGCCAGTGCCCGGCCCTCCTCGGTGACGTCGGCGCGCTCCGCCGGGGAGAGGGTCCTGAGCGGGGTGACGACGAGGGTGCCGAGGTCCATGGTCCAGGTGGCGGAGACCCGGCCGTCGACCAGGACGACCCGTTCGCCGGCGACCGACAGGCCGCGGTGGGCGTCGTCGATGACACGGGTGCGGTCGTGGTAGCCGAGGATCGCGTTGTCGAACGCCGGCAGGAACCGGACGGGTGCGGGGGTGTCCGGGTCGGGGCGCGGCGCGTCCGGCAGGTCGAGGAGTTCGCGTCCTCGCTCGTCGCGGAAGGTGACGAGTTCGTCGCGCACGGCCTTGACGGCGGCGGGCAGTCCGGTCAGGCCGCACCAGGAGCGCAGGTCGGCGGAGGCGGCGGGTCCGTAGGCGGCCAGGTAGCGGCGGACCAGGGTCCGGCCCACGGGGTCGGAGCCGTCGGCGGGGAGCGGGTCGGGGTCCCTGCCGAGCCAGGTCGCCAGCGGCAGGTTGCGTACGCCCGCCTTGGCCCTCCACAGCCCGCGCGGCGGCAGCTGGGCCACGGGGACGAGGGCGGCGACGAGCAGTTCGCCCAGGACCCGGCGGGGAGGTCCGGGCCAGCGGCCGTCGAGGGCCTGGACCAGTTCGGCCATGGTGCGGGGCCGGCCGTCGGCCATCACCGCCCGCCCGGCCGCCGCGACCTCCTCCAGGTCGAGGCCGGCGAGTTCGGCGCGGTAGGTCGTCACGACCCGCTGCCGCAGCATGCTGTCGTGCCGGGCGCGCCAGGCCAGTGCGTCGTCGGCGGTCATGAGGTGGACGGTGCGGCGCATCAGGTGGGTGCGTACGGCCGTGCGCCGCGTCAGCAGCGTGTCCAGGTGCGGGGGCCGGAAGGCCCGTATCCGCGACCAGAGTCCGGTGAAGGGCTCCTGCGGCTCCTGGGCCTGCATGCCGCACAGGTGGGTGATGACGTCGAGGGCGGGGGCGGTGGTCCGGTCGAGCAGGAACTGCCGGGCGAGCATGGCGCGGTTCAGGGCGCGGGTGTCGAGGACGGTCGTCATGGTCTCAGGCCGCGGCCCGTTCGCCGGCCGGGCGCCTGCGCAGGGCGGGGCGGGTGAGGGACGGCGGAGTGTAGGACACGTCGATGGGGCCCACGTCGGTGCCGGGCGGGACGATCTCGTCGATCCGGTCGAGGACGTCGTCGCCGAGTGTGGTGGCCGCGCCCGCGAGGAGGTCGTCCAGCTGCTCGCGGGTGCGGGGGCCGATGATGGCCGAGCTGACGTCGGGGTGGGCGGTGGCGAAGGCCATGGCCAGGTGGGGCAGTGACAGACCGGCCTCCTCGGCGACGGTGGCGAGCCGCTGCACGGCGTCGAGTTTGCGCTCGTCGGTCAGGTGCGCGGGCACCCAGCGCATCCTCTGGTTGTCCGGCCGCGGAGCGCCCTTGCGGTACTTCCCCGTCAGCAGTCCCATGGCCAGCGGGCTCCACACCAGGACGCCCATGCCGTACGTCCGGCAGACCGGCAGCACCTCGCGTTCGATGCCGCGGTTGAGGAGGGAGTACGGGGGCTGCTCGGTGCGCGGCCGGTGCAGTGCGCACCGCTGCGCCGTCCACTGTGCCTCGACGATCTGCGAGGGCGGCAGGTTGGAGGTGCCGATCGCGCGGACCTTGCCGGCGCGCACCAGGTCGGTCAGCGCGGACAGGGTCTCCTCGATGTCGGTCGTGGGGTCGGGGTGGTGGAGCTGGTAGAGGTCGATGTGGTCGGTCCGCAGGCGGCGCAGCGACTGTTCCACCCCGGCGATGATCCAGCGCCGGGAGCTGCCGCCGCGGTTGGGGCCCTCCCCCATCCGGCCGTTGACCTTGGTGGCCAGCACCACGTCGTCACGCCGGCCCTTCAGCGCCTTGCCGACGATCTCCTCGGTCTCGCTGTAGCCGTAGACGTCGGCGGTGTCGATGAAGTTGATCCCGGCGTCCAGTGCCCGGTGCACCATCCGGGCACAGTCCTCGTGGTCGGGGTTGCCCAGCTTGCCGAACATCATCGTGCCCAGGCAGTAGGCGCTGACCTGGATGCCGGTGCGGCCCAGCTCACGCGTTCTCACAGCGGTGGTTCCCTTGGTTCGCGGCGGAAGGGCGGAGGGGCGGGGTGCGGCCGGCCGGCCGCACCCCGCTGGAGGAGGGGGAGGTCAGCCGTTGTACGGGGCGGCGACGTCCAGCACCCAGACGACGCCGAAGCTGTCCTTGAGCATCCCGTACAGCGGTGCCCAGGCGGAGGGTGCCAGCGGCTGCACGACGGTCGCGCCGGCGGACAGCTTCTCCCACAGGCCGGTGATCTCGTCGGCGTCGTCACCGCGCACCGAGACGAAGACGGGGTTCTCGCCCGGGTGGTACGGCATCGCGGACGGCACGTCGTAGGCCATGACGTGGAAGCCGTTGTCCGCGGTCACCTGGCCCCACATCACCCAGTCCGCCTCGGCCTGGACGGGGACGTTCCCGGTGTCCTTGTAGGTCACGGCGACGACCTGGCCGCCGAAGACGGAGGAGTAGAAGTCGAGCGCGGCGCGGGCGTCGCCCCGGAAGTTGAGGTGGGTCGTGGTCTTGATGGACATGGGGGCTCCTGGCCTGTGGTTCCGCGTGCGGTTTCGGGTCGGACGCCGGCCGGTGACGGTCCTTGTCGGACCCCGGCCGGCGTCGGTGACCTCACACTCGCAGGGGTAGCGGACAGGGTGTGTCCGCTACCGGGAGGAGGATGTGTCCCATGCCGAAAACGTCCGCACGACTGCTCGCGCTGCTCTCGCTCCTCCAGACCCGCCGCGACTGGTCCGGAGAGGAACTGGCCGACCGGCTCGACGTGAGCGCGCGCACGGTCCGCCGCGACGTGGACCGGCTGCGGGAACTCGGCTACCCCGTCACGGCGGTCAGAGGACCCGACGGCGGCTACCGCCTCGACGCCGGATCGCAGCTGCCCCCGCTGCTGTTCGACGACGAGCAGGCCGTCGCCCTCGCGGTGGCGCTCCGGACGGCCACCGTGACCGGCGCGGGGATCGCGGAGGACGCCGCCCGCGCCCTCACCACCCTCCGGCAGGTACTGCCGGCCCGGCTGCGGCACCGGATCGCCGCGCTCCAGGTGACCGTGGTCGCTCCGCCCGAGGCCGAGCCGGTGCAGGCGGACAGCGGGGTGCTGATGGAGATCAGCGGCGCGATCCACGCCCGTGAGGAACTGCGCTTCGACTACGCCACCGCCTCCACCGCCGCCCCGGGCCCGGAGGACACCGGCGTCGCACGGCGCCGGGTGCAGCCCCACCACCTGATCGCCTGGCGGGGCCGCTGGTACCTCCTCGCCTGGGATCTGGACCGTGCGGACTGGCGCACCTTCCGCGTGGACCGCGTCTCCCCGCGCACGCCCACCGGCCCCCGCTTCACCCCGCGCGAGGTGCCGGGCGGTGACGTGGCCGCCTTCGTCGCCGGGCGGTTCCGCGGCTCCGACGGCCCGGCCGGCCGGCCCTGCCGGGGCGAGGCGGTCCTGGACGTGCCCGCGGCCTCCGTCGCTCCCTACGTACAGGACGGAATGGTGGAGGCGCTGGGCCCCGGCCGCTGCCGGGTGGTGCTCGGCTCCTGGTCGTGGATGGGGCTGGCCTCGGCGATGGGCCGGTTCGACGCCGGTCTCCACGACGTCCGGCCCGCCGAGCTGCGCGAGGCGTTCGCGCAGCTGGCCCGCCGCTGCGCCGTCGCGGCCGGCGAGGAGCCGGACGCGTCCCCGGCGGGGTGAGCGTGTGGCCGGGCGATGTCAGTGGTGCCTGCCAGACTCCACGGGACCCCGGCCGACCCCCGGGGCCCCGGACCGGAAGGCGGACCATGAGCGACACGCCCGTACCCCAGCACTACGCGCCCCGTTGGGCCGCCGGCGCCCGCCCCGCACTGCCCTCCGTCGGCACCGAACGCGAGACCCTCGGCGCGTTCCTGGACTGGCACCGGGCGACGTTCGAGCAGAAGTGCTCCGGCTTGTCCGCCGAGCAGTTGTCCACGCCGGCGGTGCCGCCGTCCGGGATCTCCCTGCACGGCCTGGTACGGCACCTGGCCGGTGCCGAACGGTGGTGGTTCCGTATGCAGTTCGCCGGTGAGGACGTCCCGATGCTGCACTACTCCGACGACGACCCGTCCCAGGATTTCGAGCGGCTCGACGGTGATCCCGAGGAGGCCTTCGCCGTCTGGCGCGCGGAGTGCGAACGGTCGCGGCGGATCGTCGCCGCTGCGGCGACGCTGGACGAGACGGGCATCCGTGCGCGTACGGGAGAGCCGGTGTCGCTGCGCTGGATCATGGTGAACATGATCGCGGAGTACGCCCGGCACAACGGTCACGCCGATCTGCTGCGCGAACGCCTCGACGGTGCCGTCGGGATGTGACACGGCCGGTACCGCCGCGACCTCTTGCACCAAAGGGCAGGAGAACCTGCCCGACAACACCTGAAGGAAGCCTTCAAGAGGGCGTCCCGGAAAACGCCTCCGCACTTTACTTCTCGTCAAAAGGACGGCTTTCTGGCTCACGCCGTCACGAACCGGTCATGGTTCGTTGCAGTTCGTTCACACACAATCATTCTGCATCTCAGTTGCTCATCTGACGGCTGGTAACGTGCCCGCCGTTCCACCCCACAGAACGATGTACCCGATCTCTGGATTTCGTTTATGACTGGCACGCCAGAAGAAACCCCCACGAACACCTTCTCCCCCGGCGGTCACCGCCGGCACCGCAAGGCGAGAGTGAGCCGCGTCGGCGCGCGCCGGGCCCTCGTGCTCGCGATGGCCGTGCCGGTGGCCTCGGCCACCCTGGCCGGCACGTCGGCGTTCGCCGCCGACAGCACCTCCACGACGGCGACGCAGGGCATCTCGGTCGACGGCCTCGACGCCGACGACGCGCAGTTGGTGAAGAACCTCACCGAGCGCGTCACCGACGAACGCCTGGGCTCCGACGTCAGCGGCGTGGTCCTCGACGCCGACTCGGACACCGCCCTGTGGGACCACAACGGTTCCACCGCGCTCATGCCGGCCTCCAACGCCAAGCTCGCCACGGCGACCACCGCCCTGACGCTGCTCGGCGCGAACCACGAGTTCACCACCAAGGTCGTCTACGGCGACGGCACCCTCACCCTGATCGGCGGCGGCGACCGCACTCTCACCAGCGACGACCTGGCCGAGATGGCGAAGACGGCGGTCGACGGCCTCAAGGCCGCGGGCGTCACCGACGTCAAGGTCCGCGTGGACGACAGCCTGTTCGCCGAGCCGACCCTCGCCAACGGCTGGAACGAGGGCTACTACCCCACCGAGGTGGCCCCGGTCCGTTCCCTCGTCGTCGACGGCGCCGCGGTGAACGACACCTCCATCGACGCCGGCAACGTCTTCGCCGAGCAGCTCGCGGCGCAGGGCGTCACCGTCGACGGCGAGGTCAGCCGGGCGACGGCGAAGCAGTCCGACGTGCCGGTGGCGCAGCACAAGTCGGCACCGCTGTCGTCGATCGTCAAGCAGATGCTCAAGACCAGCGACAACAACATCGCCGAGACCCTGCTGCGGATGACCGCCGTGGAGATGGGCAAGCCCGCCACCTTCGAGGGCGGCGTCGAGCTGGTGCGCCAGGTGCTCAGCTCGTACGGCATCTCGCTCGACAACTTCGAGATGTACGACGGCAGCGGTCTCTCCCGTGCCGACCGCATCCCGGCGGCCACCCTCGCGCAGCTCCTCGACTCGATCACCGAGGCCCCCGCCCTCAGCTCGATCCTGGACGGCCTGCCGGTCGCCGGCGAGGCCGGTGCCAGCCTCGGCCCGGAGTGGGGACGCTTCGACGACGCCAACTCCGAGTGCGCCGTCGGCAAGGTGCAGGCGAAGACCGGCACCCTCACCGGGGCCATCGCGCTGAGCGGTGTGACGCAGACCGAGGACGGCGAGTGGCGGATCTTCTCGTTCATCGAGAACAACTCCACGGCCGCCCCGGCCGACATCAAGGACGCCATGGACGGCCTCGCCGCCACGGTGAACGGCTGCTGGGCCTGAGCCGCCGCACCTGAGAGGGACACCTCACCTCGCACGGCCCGTCTGCGCGTCGCCCACCGGCGGCGCGCAGACGCGTGAACCCGGGGCCCCTTTTGCTCGTTGACTTTGCGACAGCTCTCCACGCACACGACCGTTTGAGGAGTTTCGGTGAAGGATCTCGCGGACTCGACCGAATCGATGGAGCAGCTCGCCACGGTGTGGCGGGTCATGGTCCTCGACCGCGACCCGGGGGCAGACGTACGTGACCTGCCGGGCATCGCCGTCCGCTGGGCGGACAGCCGCTTCGCCTTCTGGAACTGCGTCACGCTGACCGAGGTGAAGGCCGACGCCGCCCTCCTGGCCCGGCGGCTGGCCCAGGCCGCCGACGTCATGCGGTCCAAGCGGCACCCCGGTTTCCTCTGGCTCTTCGAGGACCTCCTGGACGACGCGGCCCGCGCGGCCCTGGACGACGCAGCCGGACGGGCGGGACTCCGGCTCGCCTTCCCCGGCACCGGCATGGCCGGGGACCTGCTGCCCGTGCCCGACCCCGTCCACCCCGACCTGACCTTCACGCGGGTCCGCACCGACGACCACCTGACGGCCTACGCGGACCTCAACTCCCGCGCGTACGGCTTCCCGCTCGACGAGGGCCGCGACGGGCTGGCCGGCTCCGCGCTCTGGAAGAACGACGTGTACGCCTATCTTGCCCTGCGGGACGGGGTCCCGGTGGCGTGCGCCGGAGCCGTGCCGGCCGACGGCCGTCTCTTCGTGGCCCTCGTCGCCACGGACCCCCGCTGGCAGCGCCGGGGCTACGGCGAGGCCGTGACCAGGAAGGCGCTGCACGAGGGCGCGCGGGCCACCGGGCTGACGCGGGCGACGCTGCACGCCACGGAAGCCGGCGCGCCCGTGTACCCGCGCATCGGCTTCCGGCCGAACTCGCCGATCCGCTTCTACGCGCTCGGCGGCTGACCCCTCAGCGGGCGGCGAGGGTGATGCGCGTGACGCGGTCCTCGCCGCCCGGCCCCGAGGCCGACTTGTCCAGGACGTAGGCGGTGCCGTCGTGGCGCACGTGAACGTGGTTGGGGAGCGCCGCGGTGGCGATGGTCTCCGTGACGGTGCCCGGCCGCGGGGCGACGACGGAGACGGTCGCGGCCAGCCGGTTGACGACCAGGACCCGGCCGGAACACGGGTCGGTCGCCACGGACTTGGCGCCCTCGCCGGTCGTTATGGACCGGGTGACCGCGCCCTTGCGCAGATCGACGACCGACACCGTGCCCGCGCCCTGGTCGGCGGTGTAGGCGGTGCGGCCGTCGGCGGAGAGCGCGACCGAGAGGGGGCCGTCCCCGGTGGGGGCGGTCCGGGGGACGTCGGACCGGGGGGTGATGCTCAGGACGCGGTCGTGGGCGAAGTCGGCGGCGTGGACGGTGCCGGTCCGCGCGTCCAGCGCCAGTCCCGTCGGACCGGCCCCCGCCACGGTGACGCGCCTGACCTCCCGGTACGTACGGCTGTCGAAGGCGACGACCGAGCCGCTGCCGTAGGCGCTCGCCCACACCAGGTCGCGCTCCTCGTCCACGACGACCTCCCGCGCGTGTTCGACGCCGGGCACGGTCGCCAGGTGCCGGCCGGTGCGCTGGCTGTAGACGGCGACGCTGTCGTTGCGGGTGTTGGTGACCCACACCGTGTTGTGCTCGTCGTCGACGTCGATGCCGTAGACCGCCTCGATGGTGCCGTCGGTCTCGTCGAGCGGGGCGTCGAAGGCCGCCTCCACCTCCAGGGTGTCCGGGTCGAGCCGCACCAGCCGCGACCGGATGACCGCCGCCGGGGGCTGCCCGACCGACGCCGTCGCCCACAGCACGTCGTTGCGCTCCGAGTACGCGGACTGGTAAAGCCCCTGGACGAGCGGTGCGGAGGTGACGGACGAGGCGGGCGCCGCGGCCTCGGCGTTCGCCGGCACGAGTGCGCCGGCCAGCGCGAGGGCCACGGCGCCCGCGGCGGTCAGGGGGACACGTCGGTGGAGGGTAGGCATGGGTGCGGTCTTTCTGCGGGTGCCCCACTGACGAGGGCAGGCTGAAGGTGTTCCCGAGGTAAAGCTTAGGTAAGCCTAAGCCAATGGGATCTTCAGCGGAGGGGCGCCCTACAGCAGATCGCGTCGGACCGTCTCGTTCCAGGTGCGGGAGAAGACCCGGCGGTCGCCTTCGTAGCCGTCGAGCGTGGCGTCGACGTGGAAGTCTCGTTCGTCGCAGGTGAGCCGGGTGTGCGTGACGACGCGGACGTCCCAGTCCGCGCGCCGGAACGTCATGGTCCAGGTCGACTCCCCGCTGACGGAGGTGAAGTCGTCGGCGACCGCCGCGTAGCGCTCGTGGGCGCGGCGGCCCACGTCCAGGCCGATCTCCTCGAAGCGGACCGTGCCGCGGTCCTTCACGATGTCCAGTGCGGCGTGGTAGTCGATCAGGTCGCGCCTCACCTCCCAGCGTTCCTCGGGCGGGGTGAGCTGCGTGGTGGCGAGCGGCTCGGTGCCCTCCGGTTCGCCGAACGGGGCGGCCGGTGTGCCGTCGGGCGCGTCCGCCGGGCGGACCGGCAGCGTGAGCGTGCTGGAGTGCTCGCGGACACCCAGGCGGGCCGGCTTCGGCGGCGGCCAGGCCAGCGGCCAGTAGGACGTCGACAGGGACAGCCGTACGCGGTGGCCGGGCGGGAAGGTCTGCGCCACTCCGTTGAGGTGGACGGTGGCGCGGTAACGGCGGCCGGGCTCCAGGGGTTCGGGGTGCTCGGTGCTCTCGTGCCGGGTGAGGTTGAGCAGGCCGTACGTCACCCGGGTCGCGGCCCCGTCGGGGCGGACGTCGGAGAGCCGGGCGGCCACCATGGCGACCGGCTGGTCGACGCAGAGGTCGAGGTCCACGGTCGGCGAGCCGAGGATCTCCAGCGGCTCGGTGAGCGGATCGGTCTCGAAGACGAGGGAGCCGCCGTCCTCCTCCCGCTGGTCGTAGGGCAGGTCGGGGGGCGCGTTGTACGAGGCCCATTTTCCGCCGAACTGACCGACGGACAGCGGCGACTGCACGGTGAGCACCTCACCGTCCCCGTCGGCCGCGGGCTCACCGGGCGGCGCGATCCGGTGCCGTACCAGGGGGTGGGCGACGGGGTGGACGTTGGGTGAGGGCCAGGACGGCTCCGCCACCCAGCGGCCGGGCCGTTCCTCGTAGGCGGTGGACGGCGGCACGCTGTCCTGCATCCAGGTGTGCAGCATCGGGCCGTCCATGACGCCGTTCTCGGCGCCCTTGAGCCAGTGGTCCCACCAGCGCACCACCTCCTGGAGGTAGCCGATGGCGGGGCCGGGCTCACCCAGGTGGGGGTACTTGTGCGACCAGGGCCCGATCAGTCCCTTGCGGGGGACGTCGAGGCGGGCCAGGAGCCGGGTGACGGCGTTGGAGTAGCCGTCCGCCCAGCCGCTGGAGGCGAGCACCGGGCAGCGGACGTCCTCGGGCCGCTCCCCGACGGAGGCGTGCCGCCAGTAGTCGTCGCGGCGCTGGTGGCGCAGCCACGGCAGGACCCAGGGCTCGGTGTGCTCCAGGCGCTCCCGCCACATCTCGCGCCAGCTCTCGCCGACCACGGCCGGGTCGGGCGGGCAGGTGGCGTAGGCGAACATGGTGCCCGCCTCGGCCAGGTTGTCGGAGAGCATCGCCCCGCCCATGTAGTGCATGTCGTCGGCGTGCCGGTCGTCGGTGAAGGAGGCGATGACGATCGCCTTGAGCCCGGGCGGCTGCCGGGCCGCCACCTGGAGGGCCGCGAAGGCGCCCCAGGAGATGCCCATCATCCCCAGGGAGCCGTCGCACCAGGGCTGCTCGGCGAGCCAGGCCAGCACCTCCTCCGCGTCGCGCTGTTCCCGCTCCAGGTACTCGTCCTTCAGGACACCTTCCGACTCTCCGGTGCCGCGCAGGTCGACGCGGACGCAGGCGTAGCCGTGGCCGGCCAGGTAGGGGTGGTGGACGGAGTCGCGGACGGCGGTCAGGTCGCGTTTGCGGTAGGGGATGTACTCCAGGACCGCCGGCACGGGGTCGTGGTCGGAGGAGGTGGGGCGCCAGATCCGCGCCGACAGGCGGACGCCGTCGGACAGGGGGACGACGACGTGTTCCTCTTCCTTCGTCGCGTACGGCAGATGGGTCACGTGGCGCATGCGGCGGCCTCCTTACGCGCGCGGTCCCGCTCCGGGCTCGTCGATCACGAGCCCGAGGGCCGCCACGCACTGGTCGAACTTGCGGCGCAGGTCTTCCTCGTCGTCACCGCCGGTGAAGATGTGCGCCACCTCGTAGCTGTAACTGTCCTGCTGGGACAGGTCCGAGAGCCGCTGCCCCCGTTCCGGTATGACGTGGACGCGCACACCCGGTATCTCGCGTTCGATCCGCGCGACCTCCTCGGGCGAGGGCACCTCGCGCACCACGCCGTCCGTGAACCAGCGGTAGTACCACTTGGCGGCCATGGCGTACTCGCCCTGCCGGTACGGCATCGTGGGATCGGTCCCGAGGGCGAGGGCGACCATGCAGTGGTGGTTGGGCACCCCGTCCACGTACTCGAACAGCTCGGCGTGCGACTGGGAGTGGCGGGGGTTGATCTCCAGCAGGCTGACCTCCTGCGTCTTCGGGTCGTAGAAGTACTCCACGCTGAAGGTCGCCGAGTCGAAGCCGATCCGGGTCATCACGCGCCGGGTGACGTCGTGCAGCCGGTCGATCACCGGGGGCGGCAGGGTGGAGGGGTACTGGTGGCGCAGGAAGCACGGCGAGTCGGGGTAGTCGATGGAGTCCAGGGTGCCGTACACGGTCACCTCGCCCTGGTGGACGTAGCCCTCCACCGCGACCTGGATGCCCGTCAGCGCCTCTTCCGCCAGGCACACCCGGCCGCCGACGCCGTCCATCTCGGGCGGCAGGTCGACCCGGTCGAGGACGTGCTCGAAGGGGCGGCCGACCCGGGAGATGCCCTCCCGTATCGCGGCGGCGGCCTTGCGGAACTCCTGCTCGTCCTTGACGCCGAAGGCGAGTTCGGAGGAGTAGGACAGGGCGGGTTTGAGCCACATCGGGAAGCGCAGGCCCTCCGGGACCGGCGGCGGATCGGCCTCCAGGTCGACCCGGCCGAAGCGCGGCAGCGCGTCGGTGACCTTGCGCTGTTCCACCCGGCTCCAGTATTTGTGCTCGCACTTGACGATCGACGCGAGGCTGGTGCCGCGGGTGCCATAGCGTTCGCCCAGGATCGGCACGAGGGTGCTCACCGGGAAATCCCAGTAGCCGACGATCGCGTCGACGCGTCCGTCGAAAGCGTCGAGCACGCTCTCCGCTTTCTTGATCACTTCCGGTAGCGACACCTCTCCGTCCTGCAGTTCCCCGACGGTCAACAGGCCGTGGAAGCGCAGTGATTCGGCGCCCGGTACGGCCTGGAGCGTCGGCAGATTGGCCTCGTCCAGGCCGATCACGAAAATGTTCTTCTTTTCCTCAGCAGACAACGGCTCTCCCTTCCAGAATGGGCGGAGTACCCTGCCTTGTCCCGGCCAACCTCGCCGTACCGGAGGGGAATCACGCGATGCGGACAACACGCCGGCACGCCAGGCCGAAGCCGCGCTCACTGCGTATCGGCATCCTCGTCACCGCCGGGGCCGTCGCGACGGCGGCCCTTTCCCTCGCCACCGCGGCCAGTGGCGACCCCTCAGGTCCTCGCGTCACCCAACTCGGCCTCGGACCGGGGCACCTCACCGCCGGGCAGCGCGCGTCGGCGCGGCTGGAGATCACCGCGGACCGGTGCGTCACCGCGGACCGGGTCACGGTCGCCGTACGCGACGACGCCGGCCGCAACCTCGACTTCCCGGGCGCGGAGTCCGGCGTACGGCTGTGCCCGTCGGGCCACACCTTCACCTCGGGGGCGCGGGAGTTCCCCGCGGGCTCGTACACGATGTTCGGCTCGTGGCGGGACACCGACGGGGTGTGGCATCCGCTGCCGTCGATCACCTTGAACGTCGGTGCGACGCCGAAGACGGAGCCGACGCCGGAACCTGAGCCGGCGCGGGAGCCGGGCGGCGGCGGTCCGTCGTGGGATTCGTCCGGCGCGTGGAAGCTCCGGTTCTCCGACGAGTTCGAGGGGGACTCGCTGGACACCTCGAAGTGGAACACCGGCTGGTTCGGCACCGGCGTCACCGGCCCGGTGAACAGCGCCGAGGACGCCTGCTACGACGCGCGGAACGTCGGCGTGTCCGGCGGGGCGCTGCACCTGAGGCTGACCGGTGAGGACGCCTCGTGCAAGGGGAAGGCACGCCGGCACACCGGGGCCCATGTGAACACGATGGGCACGTTCTCCTACAGCTACGGCGCCGTCGAGTACCGGGCCCGCGTCCCGTCGACGGACGGCGAGGTCGCGAACTGGCCGGCGCTGTGGGACACCGGCGAGTTCTGGCCCCGGGACGGCGAGACCGACACCATGGAGGGCCTGTCCGGCGAGGTCTGCTCGTACTGGCACGCCACGGACACCGACCGGGGGCACTGCCCGTCCGGCGATCTCACCGGCTGGCACACCTTCGGGCACCGGTGGGAGCCCGGGAAGATCACCTGGTTCTACGACGGGAAGCCGGTGCACACCCAGACGTCGGGCGTCGTCGGCTCCCCGCACTATCTGGTCATGCAGAACACCCAGGGCTCCTTCGGCGGCCCGACGCTCGTGCCGGCCGACCTACAGGTCGACCGGGTCCGTGTCTGGACGGGATGACGGTCACGCGGCAGGACCAGGACATGTGGCGGCCCCTCGGGGGGCACCCGAGACTGGGAGAGGACGAGCGCTCGGAGACAGGCGGGTCATGGGCACCATCGAAGAGACCATCGAGATCGCGGTGCCGGTGCGCACCGCCTACAACCAGTGGACCCAGTTCAAGGTCTTCCCGCGGTTCGTGTCCGTGGTGCGCGGCGCCGAGCAGATCAAACCCACGCTCGTCCGCTGGCGGGTCGGGCTCGGTCCGGTGCACCGCGACTTCCTGACGGAGATCGTCGAACAGCGGCCGGACACGGTGATGCGCTGGCGGGTCCTGGGTACGCGGGTGCGCGGCGAGGCGGTGTTCGCCGCGCTCGCACCGGACCGGACGTCGGTCACGGTACGGACGGGTCCCGCCGACTCCCTCGGGATCACGCGGCGTGTCCTCGGGTCCGGGCTCGCGCACTTCAAGGAGTTCATCGAGGGACTGGGGGAAGAGTCAGGGGCCTGGCGGGGCACGATCCGCGACGGTCATGTCCTGCCGGCCGAGGCCGTGCCGGCCAGGAGCCTGGTCCCGCACTGGCCGCACGGCTGACCCGACCCGGAGAGAGCGAGAGACCCGCCTGATGCCGAAGCCGCAGAAGTCGCCGGGCGACGAGCCCGCGGAGAACCTCACCGTCGAACCGCCCAAGACCTGGGCCACGGGCGCCCCCGCCGTGGCGCACGCGCTGCGGTACTCCCTGGAGGAGACCTCGCTGCGGCGCACCGGCACGACGCTGCTGACCATGAACCAGGTCGGCGGCATCGACTGCCCCGGCTGCGCCTGGGCCGACCCGGCCCCCGGCCACCGGCACGTCAACGAGTACTGCGAGAACGGCGCCAAGCACATCAACGACGAGGCGACCACGCGCCGGATCACTGCCGACTTCTTCCGCCGGCACTCCGTCTCCGAACTGGGCCGGCGCTCCGACCTGTGGCTCAACCAGCAGGGCCGGCTCACCGAGCCGATGGTGAAGCGGCCGGGCTCGGACCACTACGAGCCCATCGGCTGGCAGGACGCCCTCGGGCTGCTCGCCGAGCAGCTCCGGGGACTGGACTCGCCCGACGAGGCGGTCTTCTACACCTCGGGCCGGGTCAGCAACGAGGCCGCGTTCGTCCTCCAGCTCTTCGCCCGGGCCTTCGGCACCAACAACCTCCCCGACTGCAGCAACATGTGCCACGAGTCCAGCGGCTTCGCCCTGCACGAGACGCTGGGCACCGGCAAGGGCACGGTGAGCCTGGAGGACCTGCACCACGCCGACCTGATCTTCGTGGTGGGCCAGAACCCCGGGTCCAACCATCCGCGTCAGCTCAGTGCCCTGGAGGCGGCCAAGCGGGGCGGGGCCCGGATCATCGCGGTCAATCCACTGCCGGAGGCGGGACTGCTGCGGTTCAAGAACCCGCAGAAGCCGCGCGGCGTGATCGGACGCGGCGTCGAGATCGCCGACCGGTTCCTGCGCATCCGCGTCGGCGGCGACCTCGCGCTGTTCCAGGGGCTGAACCGGCTCCTGCTGGAGGCGGAGGACGCCCGGCCGGGCACCGTGCTCGACCACGAGTTCATCCGGTCCAGTACCACCGGTTTCGACGAGTTCTCCCGGCACGCCCGCTCGGTGGCCTGGGAGGACATCCTCCGCGCGACCGGACTGACCCGGGCGGAGATCGAGCAGGTGCGCGACGACGTGCTGGCGAGCGAGCGGGTCATCGTCTGCTGGGCCATGGGCGTCACCCAGCACCGGCACGGCGTCCCCACCATCAGGGAGATCGTCAACTTCCTGCTGCTGCGCGGAAACCTCGGCCGGGCCGGCGCCGGGGCCTGCCCGGTGCGCGGGCACAGCAATGTGCAGGGCGACCGCACGGTGGGCATCTGGGAGCAGATGCCCGACTCCTTCCTCGACGCGCTGCGCGACGAGTTCGGCTTCGAGCCGCCCCGGCACCACGGCCTCGACTCGGTGAACTCGATCAGGGCGATGCGCGAGGGGCGGGTCAAGGTCTTCCTCGGGGTGGCGGGCAACTTCGTGCGGGCCGCCCCGGACAGCGAGGTCACCGAGGAGGCCATGCGGCGGTGCCGCCTCACCGCGCACGTCTCCACCAAGCTCAACCGGTCGCACACCGTGTGCGGCGAGACGGCGCTGATCCTGCCGACGCTGGGCCGCACCGAGCGGGACGTGCAGGCCACCGGCGAACAGTTCGTCACGGTGGAGGACTCCATGAGCGAGGTGCACGCCTCGCGCGGACGGCTGGAACCCGCCTCCCGGCTGCTGCTCAGCGAGGTGGCGATCCTGTGCCGGCTGGCCCGCCACACCCTGGACGGCGGGACCCGGATCCCCTGGGACCGGTTCGAGGCCGACTACGGGGCGATCCGCGACCGGATCTCCCGCATCGTGCCGGGGCTGCACGACTACAACCGGCGGGTCGCCCGGCCCGGCGGCATCAGGCTGCCCAACCCGGTCAACGAAGGGGTGTTCGGCACGGCCTCGGGCAAGGCCCGGTTCACCCCCAACGACTGGCGGATGCCCGAGGTCCCCGAGGGGCACCTGCTGCTGCAGACGCTGCGCTCCCACGACCAGTGGAACACGGTCCCGTACACCAACGACGACCGGTACCGGGGCATCCACGGCAGCCGTCGGGTGGTCATGGTCAACCCGGACGACCTCACGGCGCTCGGGCTGGCCGACGGGGCGCGGGTGGACCTGGTGAGTGTGGGGCCCGACGGTACGGAGCGGCGCGCCGCCGGTTTCACCGTGGTCGCCTACCCCAGCGCCCGCGGGTGCGCCGCCGCGTACTACCCCGAGACCAACGTCCTGGTGCCGCTGGACAGCGTGGCCGAGTTCAGCAACCAACCGGCGTCCAAGGGGCTGGTGGTGCGCCTGGAGACCGCCGCGGCCCCGGTTTGACGTGCGATTTCGGCGTCGCTTAGGTTTCTGTGAGACATGCCCAGCCGGTGTGCGGCCCCGTGCCGCGAGCCCGGACCGAGTCGCCAGGACCACTGCCGGTCCGAGGCGGGGACGTGTCCGCCAGATGGAGCCCGTCAGTCATGCGCAGCCACCGCGTCCGCACCCGTCCGTCCGCCGCCGTCCTCGCCGTGACGACCGCCCTGACCGCGCTGCTGGCCACGGCGTGTTCGAGCGGCGCCGAGGGCGACCCGAAGGCCACGGCTGCCACGACGGTGACACCGCCTCCCGCGCACACCGGCTTCGACTACCAGCTCGGCGGCCCGTACTCGCCGCCCGACGGCGTGCGGGTCGTCGTACGCGACCACACGGTGCGGCCCGCCGCCGGCCTCTACAACATCTGCTACGTCAACGCCTTCCAGGCCCAGCCCGGCGCCGAACGGGACTGGGACTCCGACCTCCTGCTGCGCGACGAGGACGGTGAGGTCGTCATGGACGAGGACTGGGGCGAGGCCATGCTGGACATCGGCACCGCCGGCAAGCGCGAGCGGATCGCCGAGAAGGTGAACGGCTGGATCGACGGCTGTGCGGACCGGGGCTACGACGCGGTCGAGCCGGACAACTACGACAGCTACACCCGGGCCCCCGAGGGGCTGCTGAGCGCGGGCGACGCCGAGGCGTTCCTCACGCTGCTCGCCGCGCACGCCCACGACCGGGGCCTGGCCATCGGCCAGAAGAACACCCCGCAGCTCGCCGGGGACCGCGAGAAGGTCGGTCTGGACTTCGCCGTGGCGGAGGAGTGCGGGAAGTACGACGAGTGCCAGGAGTACGTCGGCGCCTTCGGTGACGCGGTGCTGGTGATCGAGTACGACGAGAAGGGCCTGGAGAAGGCTTGCGCCGGCTGGGGCGAGGACGTCAGCATCGTCCGACGCGACCTGGACGTGCTGCCCGGCGGCCGCTCAGGTCATGTCCGGGAGACCTGCGACGACGTGTGAGGCGGCATGGCCGACGTGCACTGCACGGTGTGGGACGAGACGGGGGCGGCGGGAGCCACCGCCGTGCTGGTGCACTCCATCTTCACCTGGGGTGACGACGACGCCTACGGGTTCGCGGCGCAGCGTCCGCTGGCCGGGCGCCACCGGCTGCTGCTGATGGACCGCCGGGGCTACGGGCGCAGCCCCGGCACCGGCCGCAGTGACTTCGACACCGACGCCGCCGACCTGGTGGAGGTGCTGGCGCGGCAGGACGGCGGGGCGCACCTGGTCGGTCACGGCAACGGCGGCCTCGCCGCCATGCTCGCCGCGGGGCAGCGGCCCGACCTGGTGCGGTCCCTGACCCTGATCCAGCCCTCGGCGTTCTCCGCCGCGCCGGACCACCCCGTGGTGCGGGACATGCTGCGGCGGGTGGCGGACAGCGCCGGGGTGCCGGATTCGGTCACCCCGGAGCAGTATCTGCGGGCCTCCACCGAGGGGCTCGGGCTGCCGATGCCCGAGCCGACCGGGAAGCGGCTGCGGGCGGTGGCCACCTCGATGCGGGAACGCCCGGTCTGGGAGGCACGAGTGGAACTGGAGCCGCTGCGCGACGCGCCGTGGCCGACGCTGGTGATCTGCGGGACCTGGCAGGACGCGCCCGAACTGTACCGCCGTTACGCCGGTGAGCCGCTGATCGCGTGCGCCGAGGCGGTGGCTCGGGCGGTCGGCGCTCGTCTGCTGCGGGTGGACGGCTACTACCCGCACACCCAGCAGCCGGGCGCCGTCAACGCGGCGCTGCGCGCGCTGTGGGGCTGACCGGTCAGCGCACGAGGCAGGGCCGCTTGGCGTCGAACTTCCAGTCCGGCACCAGGTAGCGCATCCCGACGGCGTCATCCCGAGCGCCGAGCGCCTTCTCCAGGTACAGCTCGTGGGCGGCGAGGAGACGGTCCATGTCGAGCCGGACGCCGAGGCCCGGGGCATCGGGCACGGCTATCTCACCGTCGACGATGCGGGGCGGGGCGACGGTGAGCCGCTCCAGGCCCTCCTGCCAGATCCAGTGCGTGTCCAGGGCGTTGTACTCGCCGGGCGCGGCGGCCCCGCAGTGCGTGACCATCGCCAGGGAGATGTCGAAATGGTTGTTGGAGTGGCAGCCCCAGGTCAGTCCCATCGCGTTGCACAGCTGCGCCACCCGCACCGAGCCCTGCATGGTCCAGAAGTGCGGGTCGGCCAGCGGGATGGACACCGACTGCAGGGCGAGGGCATGAGTGAGCTGCCGCCAGTCGGTGGCGATCATGTTGGTGGCGGTGGGCAGGCCGGTGGCCCGGCGGAACTCCGCGAGCACCTCCCGGCCGGAGTAGCCGCCCTCGGCTCCGCAGGGGTCCTCGGCGTAGGCGAGGGTCCCGACGAGGGGCGCGCAGAGTTCGACGGCCTCGCGCAGTGACCAGGCGCCGTTGGGGTCGAGGGTGATCCGGGCCTCGGGGAAGCGCTCCTTGAGCGCGCGTACGGCCTTGACCTCCTCCGCGCCGTCCAGGACGCCGCCCTTCAGCTTGAAGTCGCGGAACCCGTAGCGGGCGTAGGCGGCCTCGGCCTGTCGGACGATGGCCTCGGGGGTGAGGGCCTCCTCGTGGCGGACGCGGTGCCAGGGGTCGTCGGCGTCGGGTTCGCGGACGTACTCCAGGTCGGTGCGGTCGGGGTCCCCGACGTAGAAGAGGTAGCCCAGGACCCGGACCGAGTCGCGCTGCTGTCCGTCGCCGAGGAGGGCCGCGACCGGCACGTCCAGGTGCTGTCCCAGCAGGTCGAGCAGGGCGGACTCGACGGCGGTGACCGCGTGGACGGTGGTGCGCAGGTCGAAGGTCTGCGCGCCGCGTCCGCCGGAGTCCCGGTCGGCGAACCGGTCGCCGATCTCGCGCAGCACCCGCTTGTAGTCACCGACCTTCGCGCCGAGCACCAGGGACTCGGCGTCCCTGAGCGTCTGGGTGATCTTCTCTCCGCCGGGTACCTCACCGAGCCCGGTGCGTCCCTCGGAGTCGGTCAGGACGACGATGTTGCGGGTGAAGTAGGGGCCGTGGGCGCCGGAGAGGTTCAGCTCCATGCTGTCCCGGCCGGCCACGGGGTAGACGGAGAAGGCGGTGACGGTCGGCTGGCTCGTGGTCATGTGGTGTCGGGTTCCTTGGGGTGGAGGGGTGGTCACAGGCTGAGGATGTCGAGGGCCCACTCGCCGGCCAGGACGCCGGCGAGGCCGAGGACCGACAGCACCGTGGTGTAGCTGGTGCGGACCTTGATGGCCTGGATGACGGAGAGGTTGAAGTACTCCTTGAAGAGCCAGAATCCGGGGTCGTTGACGTGGGAGAAGGCGATGGAGCCGCAGGAGACGGCGAGCACCATCATCTCGGCGTGCGTGCCGCTGCCGGCGAGCAGGGGCAGCACGACCCCGGAGGCCGTGACGACGGCGACCGTCGCCGAGCCGAGGGCGATGCGGAGGATGACCGCGATGAGCCAGGCCAGGACAAGGGGAGAGATGGACCAGGTGTCGGTGACGTCCTGGATGTAGTCGGAGATGCCGCCTTCGACGAGGACGTTCTTGAACGCGCCGCCCGCGCCGATCACCAGCAGGATCATCGCCATCGCCTGCGCCGCCGAGCCGCACGAGGCGCCGACGTCCGCGAGACTCCGGCCGATCCGCGGGCCGAACGCCCAGATGGCCAGGCACAGGGTCAGCAGCAGGGCGATCGGCGCGGAGCCGATGAACGCGACGGTGTGCAGGAGCGGGGTCTCGCCGGAGGCGGCCATGTCGGTCACCGCGGCGCCGGCGATCAGGACGACGGGGAACAGCGCCACGGACAGCGACCAGCCGAGGCCGGGCATCTCCTCGTCGGTGAACTCGCGCTCGGAGACGAGGCCCTTGGGAATGGCGGGGCTGATGGCCTTCACGAACGGCAGGCGCGGCCAGAGCAGGGCGATGAAGGCGCCGACGGGGACCGCGATGAACAGGCCGTAGAAGAGGGTCAGTCCGACGGAGGCGTGGAAGGTGGCGGCGACGGCGGTGGGGCCGGGGTGCGGGGGGAGGAAGCTGTGCATGGTGGACAGGGCGATCGACATCGGCAGACCGACCCAGAGCAGGTTCGCCCGGGTGACCCTGACCAGGGTGAAGGCGATCGGCACGATGATGATGAACGCGACCTCGTAGAACATGGTCACGCCGATGAGCATCGAGGTGACGACCATGGCGACCTGGACCCCGCGGGGCCCGAAGGCGTCGAGGAGTTTGCCGGCTATGCGCTGGGCGGCGCCGGAGTCCCCCATGACCCGGCCGACCATGGCACCGAGCCCGATGGTGAGCATGGTGTCACCGATCTGGCCCCCGATGCCCTCCGAGAGGATGTCGGGAATGTCCTGCACCGGTATGCCCTGCACCAGGGCGACACCGACCGCCACCAACAGGAGGGCCGCGAAACCGTTCAGCTTCAGTCTGGTCATGAGCAGCAGCAGGACCAGAACGCTGATGCCGACTACGACAAGTGGCATGTCAGTTCCCCTTTGAACTGTGGGACAAGTGACCGCCGAACGGCACCGAACTGCGGTTACCGGCTGACCGTAGAGATCGTTCCGATTCCCGTCCATGTCGAATTTTGTTGGTTGCGATACCTTGCGCGCATGACTGGCGTGTGACGCCTATGCGTCATGTATGTGTCACAGGTGGCGCAGGAGGGCGTCCAGGGCCGGGTTGTCGTTGTTCTTGCGCCACACCAGCTTCAGTTCCACCGGCCGCGGGTCCGGCAGGACCACCTGCCGGAAGACGATCCCGCCGTAGCGCATGTGTGCCGCGGTCTCCGGTACGAGGGCGATGCCCCAGCCGCCGTTGACGAGGGCCAGGATGCTGTGCACCTGGGTGAGGTACTGGGTGAAGACGGGCCGCACCTGGGCCGCCCGGAAGATGCTGATCAGCAGTTCGTGGAAGTAACGGGCCTCGATGGGCGAGTACATGAGGAAGTCCTGCCCGGCGAAGTCCTCGATCGGCACCGGTCCGTCCGGGACGGCCATCGGATGTCCTTCCGGCAGGGCGGCCACCAGTGCTTCCCGGACGGCGGTGCGGGAGCACAGGTCGGCCCCGGTGGCCGAGGGCCGGATCAGCCCGAGGTCGAGGGAGCCCGCGCTCAGGGCCTCCAGCTGACGGCGGGTGACGAGCTCCTGCAACAGGATCTCCACGCCGGGCAGGGCCGCCCGCGCGGTGTCCAGGAGGCCGCCGAGCGCGGAGTAGGCGCTGGCGGCCGTGAACCCGACCGCGATCGTCCCCGCCTCGCCGCTGGAGACCCGGCGTACGGCGAGGGCGGCGTGCTCGGACTGGCGCAGGATGCGGCGGGCCTCGACCAGGAAGGCACGGCCCGCCGGGGTGAGCCGCACGGTGCGGTTGGTCCGGTCCAGCAACTGGACGCGCAGTTCGTTCTCCAGCAGCTGGATCTGCCGGCTGAGCGGTGGCTGGGTCATGTTGAGCCGCTCCGCGGCCCGGGTGAAGTGCAGTTCTTCGGCGACGGCCACGAAGCTCGTCAACTGGGCAAGGGTGAACATCGATGCGCTCCAGGTATCAGTACATCCAATATCTATGTTGGACGTGCATTAAAGCCGACCGTAGCGTCGGGGCCATGACCACCATGAACGTCGGGCCCATGAACCCCGTCAGTGAGGTCGCGCAGGACCGGATCGCCTGGGTGCGGCTGTCCTCGGTGACCCTTCCGCTGGCCACGCCGGTCAGCGACGCGAAGGTGTTCACCGGTCGGCAGAAACCGATGACAGAAGTGGCCCTGCTGTTCGCGGAGATCTCAACTGAGCGGGGTCATGAGGGCATCGGCTTCAGCTACTCGAAGCGGGCCGGCGGCCCCGGGCAGTTCGCGCACGCCAAGGAGATCGCCGGGGAGCTGATCGGCGAGGACCCCAGCGACATCGGCAGGATCTGGACCAAGCTGGTGTGGGCCGGCGCCTCGGTGGGCCGCGGCGGACTGGCCACCCAGGCCGTGGCCGCCTTCGACATCGCCCTGTGGGACCTCAAGGCCAAGCGGGCCGGCCTGCCGCTGGCCAAGCTGCTGGGCGCGCACCGCGACTCGGTGCGCTGCTACAACACCTCCGGCGGTTTCCTGCACACCCCGATCGAGCAGGTCCTCGACAACGCCACAGCCTCCCTGGCCAGCGGCATCGGCGGCATCAAGCTCAAGGTCGGCCACCCCGACGGGAAGCACGACCTGGCCCGCCTCACCGCCGTACGCGAACACATCGGCGACGACGTGCCGCTGATGGTCGACGCCAACCAGCAGTGGGACCGGCCCACCGCGCGGCGCATGGGCCGCGCCATGGAGGAGTTCGGCCTGGTCTGGATCGAGGAACCGCTCGACGCCTACGACGCGGCCGGGCACGCGGCGCTCGCCGCCTCCCTGGACACCCCCGTCGCCACCGGCGAGATGCTCGCCGGCGTCGCCGAACACGCCGAACTGATCCGGCACGGCGCGGCCGACGTCATCCAGCCCGACGCGCCCCGCATCGGCGGCATCACCCAGTTCCTCAAGCTCGCCGCCCTCGCCGAACACCACCAGCTCCAGCTGGCCCCGCACTTCGCGATGGAGATCCACCTCCACCTCGCCGCCGCCTACCCGATCGAGCCCTGGGTGGAGCACTTCGACTGGCTGGAGCCCCTGTTCGACGAGCGCATGGAGACCCGTGACGGACGCATGCTCGTGCCTTCCCGTCCTGGTCTCGGCATCACCCTCAGCGACCGGGCCCGTGCCTGGACGGTCGCCGGACACGAAGTGGGCTCCCGGCCCTGACCCCGGCCCCGGTGCGGGCGGCACCGGAACGGACAGCCGCGCCGCCCGCACCGGCCCCTCCCTTTCCCGACACTCACTGGAGCCTCCCATGACGTCCTTCACCCCCGCAGCACTCGGCCGCCGCATCGGCTCGGGCCTGCTGTCCTTCCCGGTGACCCACTTCCGCGACGACCTCTCCTTCGACGAGGACGCCTACCGGGAGAACATCGTCCGCCTCGCCGAGTACGACGTGGGCGGTCTCTTCGCCGCGGGCGGCACGGGCGAGTTCTTCTCGCTGACGCCCGCCGAGGTGGAGCGGGTCGTCACCGCCGCCGTCGAGAGCGCCCCCGACGGCACGCCGATCCTGGCCCCCGCGGGCTACGGCACCGCCACCGCCGTCGAGTTCGCCGCCGCGGCCGAACGGGCCGGCGCCGACGGCATCCTGCTCTTCCCGCCCTACCTCACCGAGGCCTCGCAGGAGGGCCTGGCCCAGCACGTGGAGGCCGTGTGCCGCGCCACGTCCCTCGGTGTGGTCGTCTACAGCCGCGCCAACGCCGTGTACTCCGCCGACACCGTCGCCCGTCTCGCCGAGACCTGCCCCAACCTCATCGGGTACAAGGACGGCGTCGGCGACATCGACACGGTGACCCGGATCGTCGCCGGGCTCGGCGACCGCCTCACCTACATCGGCGGCCTGCCCACCGCCGAGACGTACGCCCTGCCCTACCTCCAGCTCGGGGTGACGACGTACTCCTCGGCCATCTTCAACTTCCTGCCCGAGTTCGCCCTCGCCTTCTACGCCGCCGTCCGCGAGCACCGGCAGGCCGACGTCACCCGGATGCTGTCGGACTTCGTGCTGCCGTACACCGGGATCCGCAACCGCCGGGCCGGTTACGCGGTCAGCATCGTCAAGGCCGGTATGACGGCCACCGGTCACAGCGCGGGCCCGGTCCGCCCGCCGCTCACCGACCTGTCCCCGGCGGAATTCGACGAGCTGTCGGCCCTGATCGCCAAGCTCCCCGCCACCACCGCCTGATCCGCCGCCTCCCGTCCGGTCCGGCCGACCACGGTCGCCGCGGCCCGAGGGCGAGAGGACTTCGACACCCCGCTGCTCCTGTGCCCCTGCCCGCGGACAGGCAGCGGCGGTGGCTCGCCGAGGCGGTCACCGAGACGTCCGGCCCCCGCCCGTGGGCCGGGCGCCCCGGCACATGAACCGGCCCGCGTCCCGCCGCCCTCTGCCCCTCCGTCAGCCGAGCATGATCCGGGCGGCCACCGGCAGGTGGTCGCTGCCGGTGGCGGGGAGGGTGCGTATGGGGCCGACGGTGGCCGAGGCGGCCATGATCTGGTCGATGCGGGCCAGCGGGAAGCCGGCGGGGAAGCTGAAGGCGAAGCCGCCGTCGGGTACGTCCAGGCGCGAGGTCAGCGGGGAGAGTCCGCGGTCGTCGACGGTGCCGTTGAGGTCGCCCAGCAGCAGTATCCGGTCCAGGTCGTCGGCAGCGATCGCCGCGCCCAGCAGGCCGGCGCTCTCGTCGCGCCGCGTGGAGGCGAGACCGGTCGCGCCGAGGCGGACCGAGGGCAGGTGGGCGACGTAGGCGGCGAGGTCGCCGTGCGGTGTGCGGACCACGGTGCGCAGGCCGCGGTTCCAGGAACCGGTGATCCCCTCGGGTCTGATGTCGACCTGCCGGGTGCCGGTGAGCGGGTGCTTCGACCAGATTCCGACGGTGCCCCGGACCGCGTGGTACGGGAAGTCGGGGGCGAGGACCTCCTCGTAGTCCCGCAGCGCCGGGGCGACCAGTTCCTCCAGGGCTATGAGATCGGGGTCCGCGCCGGCCAGGGCGCGGGCCGTGCCGGCCGGGTCGGTGTTGTCGTCGCCGACGTTGTGCTGCACCACGAGGAGGCCGCGGGCACCGGGTTCCACGCCGGGCCGGAGCAGCCCGCCGAAGTGGGCAGCCCAGGCCACCACCGGCAGCAGTACGGCGATCGACGCGGTGGCCGACCGGCGCAGCAGGGACAGCGCGAGCAGAACCACGGTCACGAGACCGAGCCACGGCAGGAAACTCTCCAGCAGACTGCCGAGGCGGCCCACGGAGTTGGGCACGGCCCGGTGGAACAGCAGGAGCGCGGCGGTCAGCACCGCGAGTGCGGCGAGCAGCCGCCCCCGGCTCCAGACGGTGCCGCGCCGCCCGGCGCCTTCCGCCCGGCCGGCCGGGGCACGCCGCGCCGCCCGCCACCGGAGCACCGCGGCGCCGGCCCTCTCCCCCACCACGTGGACCCCTCCCCCACTTCCCGGACGGACCTCCGGACGGCGGTCCCTGTTCCCGGTCAACGCGTGGTCCGGCCGGAAGAGTTCCTGGTCGTCGCGGCGGTCCTCAGCGGCGCCGTGTCACCGCAGGGCCACCGGCCGTCCGGTCCCGTGCCGCCTGCCGGAGAGGTCGCGGCCGGTGCGCCGGTAGGTGACGAACGCGTACACGGACAGGCCGGCCCACAGGAAGGCGCTCAGCAGGGGCCACCAGCGGTCCGAGCCCTGTGCGCCCGTGATCAGACTGTTCACCCAGGAAAGGACCCAACTGACCGTCAGCAGCGAGGCGACCCACCGGAACCAGCGCATGAGACTCATGGTCCCTTTCGCCCGCGCCACGGCCGGGTCCCGGTCGTCGTCGGAGCGTGCTCGTTCATTCTTCATGCATATCGGGTACCCCGTTTCGCCGCGCCCGCGCCCGCCGATGGGCGGGCGCGGGCGCGGCGGTGCGGCATGCTCAGGCGGCGGGCTGCTCCGAGGCGGTGCGGCGCACGCCGACGGCGGCCACCACGGCGCCGAGGACGCACAGCACGCCGGCGACGAGCGCGGCGGTGTGCACGCCGTTCATGAACGCCTGGTGGCTGCCCTCGACGACGGCGTCCCGGAGCCGGGCGGGCATACCGTCGGAGACGGGCGCGACGCCCATGGCCACCGCGTCCTTGGCCTCCTCCAGCCCGGCGGCAGCGGTCGCGGGCACGCCGGCGGAGGTGAGTTCGCCGGTGAGGGTGGAGCCGACGCGGCTGCTGATCAGCGACACGAGGACCGAGGTGCCGAGCGCGCCGCCGACCTGCAGGGCGGTCGCCTGGAGGCCGCCCGCGACTCCGCCGTCCCTGACCGGCGCGTTGCCGACGATGGCGTCCGAGGAGGACGACATCACCATGCCGACGCCCAGGCCGAGGGCGATGAACGGCGGCCACATCGTGGCGTACGAGGAGTCGGCGCTCCAGCCGAGCATCACGAAGCAGGCGACCGCCTGGAGGGCCATGCCGAGCGGCATCGTCAGCCGCGGTCCGAACCGGTCGGTGAGCGCCGCGCCGAGCGGGGAGGCGACGACCGAGGCGAGGCTCAGCGGCAGGGTGCGCACCCCGGCCTCGACGGGGGTGAAGCCGCGCACGCTCTGCAGGTAGAGCATGACGAAGAAGATCACGCCGAGCAGGACGAAGAAGTTCAGCGCGGTGACGCCCGTGCCGATGGTCAGCGCGCGGCTGCGGAACAGCCGCATGGGCAGCAGGGGCGAGGCGACCCGGTTCTCCCAGAAGCCGAAGACCAGCAGGATCACCACGCCGGCCGCGATGGCGCCGAGCGTGCCGCCCGAGGTCCAGCCCCAGGTCTCGCCCTTGACGACGCCGAAGACGACGGCGAGCAGTCCGAGGGCGAGCAGGACGACGCCGAGGATGTCGAACTTCTCGTCCGCGGCGGCGCTGTTCCTGGTCTGCGGCAGGACGACGATGCTGAAGACCAGCGCGATGACGCCGATGGGGGCGTTGATGTAGAAGACGGACTCCCAGTTGACGTGCTGGACGAGCAGTCCGCCGACGATGGGGCCGAGCGCGGTGGAGACCGAGGAGACCATGGCCCAGATGCCGACCGCCATGCCGAACTTCTTCGGCGGGAAGACGGCTCGCAGCATGCCCAGGGTGTTGGGCATCAGCAGGGCGCCGAAGAAGCCCTGGACGGCGCGGAAGGCGATGACGCCCTCGATGGAGCCGGCCAGTCCGATGGCGACGGAGGCGACGGTGAAGCCCGCGACGCCGATCAGGTAGAAGGTGCGGCGCCCGAACCGGTCGCCGAGCTTGCCGCCGAGGATCAGGGCCGCGGCGAGGGCCAGCAGATAGGAGTTGGTGACCCACTGGAGGTCGGAGGTGGAGGCGCCCAGGTCCCGGCCGATCTCGGGGTTGGCGATGGAGACGACGGAGCCGTCCAGGCCGACCATGAAGAGGCCGAAGGCGACGGCGATCAGCGTCAGCCACGGGTTGGCCCGCCGTCCGCGCGGGCGGTCCGCGGCCGGGGCGTGGGTCGGTGGGGCGGAGGATGCGGTGGGGGCGGAGGGCATGACTGTGCGTGTCCTTCGATCGTGCGTTGAGTGACACCGCACGGCGGATCCGGCCACGGAACGTGACGGAACGGCCGACGGCTCGGGGAAAGGTGCGGAAAGGAGAAGGCCTCGACGAGCGAGCGCGCCACGCCCTGACGGCCCCGGTCCGCGCGGGACCGGAGCGGGTGGTCAGCGGCGGGAGCGCAGCTGCCCTTCGAGTGCCGAGAGCGAGCCCAGGGCCGAGCCCAGGGCGTCCAGCTCGCCTTCGGTCAGCGCCCGCAGGGCGCTGCTCAGGTGGGCGCCCATCAGGCGTTCGACCTCGGCGAGCTGCCGCCGGGCCAGCGGGGTGCGGTGCAGGTGCGCGACCCTCTTGTCGGCCGCGTCCTGGCGACGCTCCAGCAGCCCCTGCTCGGTCAGCTGGGTGACCAGCGCGCTGACGTTGTTGGGTTTCATCAGCAGGGCTTCGGCCGCCGCGCGGACGGTGGTGCCGTCGTTCTCCTCGACGTGCCGCAACAGCGCGAGCTGCGCCTCGGGCGGCTTGGGGTGCGCGTAGTCCTGCGCGACCTGGCGGTCGAGGGCCCGGGTCAGCCTGGGCAGGCACGCCACGAGCCGAGCGGCCACGTGGTCGATGTCCTGCGCGGACGTGTTCTCCTCGGGCATACACCGCATTTAACTATGCCGTCATACCTATGTCAAGGCAGCTGTTCGCGCCGTCGAAGTCCGATCAGCGCGCCGGACGGAGCACGGAGCGGAAACCGCGGTACACCCCGTCTCGTTCGCCGGCCGCGGGGGAAGGACGGGTGCCGGAGCCGGCGGGCCGTCGGGTCCGATCCTCCTCAGCCCTCAGGTCCCGGCTCGCGTGGCGTTGCCCCCGGCCGGGCCGGAGGCGCGGAAAGTGCGCCGGTACGCCGACGGGGCGACCCCCGTCTCCGCCGCCAGGTGCCGCCGCAGCGAGGTGGCGGTGGCGAAGCCGACCTCGTGGGCGACGCGTTCCACCGGCAGGTCGCTGGACTCCAGCAGGTGCCGCGCCCGCCGCAACCGTTGCCGGGTCAGCCAGCGCCCGGGGCTCATACCGGTCTCCTCCCGGAAGCGCCGGGAGAAGGTACGGGTGCTCATCGCCGCGTGCGCGGCCATCTCGTCCAGCGACAGCGGCAGGTCCAGCCGGTGCAGCGCCCAGTCGCGGGTCGGCCCGGTGCCGGTCCCACTCGCCGGCGGCAGCGGCCGCTCGATGTACTGCGCCTGCCCGCCGTCCCGGTAGGGCGGCATGACGCAGCTCCGGGCCACCTGGTTGGCCACCTCGCTGCCGTGGTCCTGGCGCACCAGGTGCAGGCAGACGTCGACACCGCTCGTCGCCCCCGCGGAGGTCAGGACGTCACCGTGGTCGACGAAGAGCACACCGGGGTCGAACTCGACCCGGGGAAACAGCTCCTGGAAGTAGTCGGTGAGCGCCCAGTGGGTGGTGGCCCGGCGCCCGTCCAGGAGACCGGCGGCCGCCAGGAGGAAGGCGCCGGTGCAGATGGACACCAGGCGGGTGCCGGGGCGGACGCGGGACAGGGCGGCGAGGGCCGGCGGGTCCGGGGCGGCCGAGGCCGGGGAGATCTCGTACGGAGGGATGACCACGGTGTCCGCCTCGGCCAGCGCCTCCGGACCGTGCCCGGGGGTGACGGTCAGGTCCGCGTCGGTACGCACGGGCCGCCCGTCCACGCTCGCGGACAGCACCTCGTAGCGGCCGTCGGCGGACCCCAGGACCCGGTGGGGGATGCCGAGTTCGAACGGGTAGACGCCGTCGAGGGCAAGGACGACGACCTTGTGGGCGCCGGGCCGCGGGTCCGGGCGCAGCCGGCCGTCCAGTTCGTCGGCGAGGTCACGGGCCCGGGACGGCACGGCGGACCAGGGAGGAGCGGAAAGGTCGAGAGACATGGCAGGAATGTATCGGAGGATGACCTTCTCGCCATCGCCCGGGCCGGACCGTACGGCCAGGATCGGGGCATGACTTCGACGGACACCCCTGAGAACATCGCCTCCCCGGCCCTGACGGCTGCCCCGGACGGGGAGGGCGCCCCCGTGATGCTCGCCCTGCACCAGACGGCCCTCGGCGGCCCCGAGGTCCTGCGGCTGACCGAGCTCCCCCGTCCCGTCCCGGGCCCCGGGCAGATCCTCGTCGCCGTGCACGCGGCCGGACTCAATCCCACGGACTTCAAGCACCGTGCCCTGAGCATCTTCCTGCCGCCCCCGCCGCTGACCCTCGGCTGGGACGTCTCCGGCACCGTGGTGGAGACCGGAATGGGCGTCACCCTGTTCCGGCCCGGTGACGAGGTGTTCGGCATGCTGCCCTACCCGTACGGGGCCGGCTCCCACGCCGAGTACGTGACCGGCCCCGCCCGCGCGTTCGCCGCCAAGCCCGCCGGGATCGACCACGTCCAGGCGGCCGCCCTGCCGCTGGCCGCGCTCACCGCCTGGCAGGCCCTCGTCGACACCGCGGACCTCCGGGCCGGGCAACGCGTACTGATCCACGCCGCGGCCGGCGGCGTCGGCCATCTCGCCGTACAGATCGCCAAGGAGCGCGGCGCACACGTCACCGGGACGGCGAGCGCCTCCAAACACGGCTTCCTGCGCGAACTCGGCGCGGACAGGTGCGTCGACTACCGCTCCGAGGACTTCACCGACACCGAAGAACCCTACGACGTCGTCCTCGACACTCTCGGCGGGACGACCGCCACCCGTTCCGTGAGCGTGCTCCGCCCCGGCGGCGTGCTCGTCTCCCTGGTCCCGGGCGGCGAGGACACCCGGGCCGTGGCGGAGCGGGCACAGGTCCGCGCCGTCACCCTGATCGTCGAGCACGACCAGGCCGGGATGCGCGCCATCGCCGGACTCGTCGACCGGGGCAGTCTCCGCGCCCACGTCTCCGGCACCTTCCCCCTCGCCGAAGGCGCCCGGGCGCACGCCCTGGGGGAGACGGGCCGCACCACGGGCAAGCTCGTCATCACCGTGCGCTGAGACGGACCGGCCGGGCACTGGCAAGGCCGCGGTGCCGTCGGACCGCGTGAACGCGGCCCACCCGTGGAGCCGGCGGAGCATGACGCCCCGTCCGGCGGCGGACTACTTCCGGCGCCGGACGTACAGCCGGTTGCCCCCGGGGCCGGTCCACTCCAGCCGTACGACACCGGGCACGGCGGCCTCGTCGGCGCGCGAGGCGTTGGACCAGTAGCCGGCGGCCGGGTTGAGGAAGTACGTCGCCCACAGGTCGCCCGTGTGATCGACGAAGAAGTTGTTGTGCCCGGCGCCGACACCGGCGGTGTACCGCTTCGAGTACGGGCCCTCGAAGGTGTCGGACACGGCGACGATCGCGTCGTACTGGTACTGCACGCGCCCCGTGGCGGCCACGTCGTAGGCGTGCCGGGTGGTGCCGTCGGCGTTGAGGGACGCCCGGTTCCAGGCGGCGTGGACCAGGTGGTACGTGCCCTTGTACTTGAACACGTACGCGCCCTCCAGGTACGGCTCGGGCGCGTACGGCTGCTGCTGGAACGTCGGCAGGTTCGTCGGCGTGACGAGGTCCTCCATGTCGTCCCGGAACTTGGCGTACAGGTTGTTGTGCAGGACGAGCCACGCGTCGTCGCCCTCGGTGTAGAGGCCGCCGTCGATGTGGTGGTAGGCGCCGGGTTCGATGAAGCTCGGCCCGCCGATGAACGAGTCGCCGAAGGGCTTCTCCAGGTTGCCCTCGACCAGCCGGTACGGACCCTCGACACCACCCTCGCTGACCAGCATGAACGAGCCGACCTTCTGGGCGTAGTCACCGGTGCAGGCGACGATGTACCACTTGCCGCGGAAGCGGTGCACTTCGGGCGCCCAGGCGTGGCCGCGCTTGCCGTACGTGTCGTCGTACCAGTACTCCTGCCAGGGGGCGACGACCGTGCGTCCGTCGGTGTTCTCGTCGACGAACTCCGGCGACCAGACCTTGCCCTTCTCCGCGCCGGGCCGGATGCCGGTGGTGTCGGCCAGTCTCCAGGGTCCCTGGAGCGAGCGGGCCGTCCAGACGAAGATGCCGTCGTTCCAGGGAGCGGCCACGTCGAGCCCCGGCACCCGGGTGGTGCCGGTGGCGACATACAGCGGACGGCCGTCGACGACGAAGCAGTTGACGTAGGTGTCCCGGATCCACACCACGCCGCGCTCCTCGTCGCGGGGGCGCAACTCCAGGGGGAGGACGAAGGAGTTGTCCTCCCGCGGCCACAGGTCCAGCCGGGCGTCGGCCAGACCGTAAGGTTCGGGGTCGGGCCAGTTCGCCGGGTACCGCCGCCCTGCCGCCGCCTCGGCCGGTACGGAGGCGGCCGGTTCCGCCCGCGCGCCGGCCGCCGGGAGCACGGCGCCCGCGCCCGCGCCGGCGACTCCCGCCAGCAGGGAGCGGCGGCCGACGGTGAACCTCTTCTCGGTGTGGCTCATCAGTCACGTTCTCCTTCGTCGTCGGGAACGCCGGTGGCCCGGCCGTGACGTGCGGAAAAGGCCCCCTCGGAGGGGACGTGCTCAGCATGCGAACGCGCTGCGAATTACGTCAACACTCCGGATAATTAATCCGGGGCCGCGCTGCCGCGCGGCGCGGTGCGCCGGCCCGTTCCCGCTGGCAGGGCGGATTTGTGAAGTCATGAACATCTCGTGACACGCGAGGTAGGGTGGTCCACCGTGAACACCGGACCGGCGATGAAACGCCAGACACGGAACGGCAATCCGGTGGAGCACTGACCGCACGGCGGGCGCGCACGACGCGCCCCGCGCACCGGCCACGTGGTCCTCCCCGTGCTCGCCCGCATGAGTTTTCTTCCCATGTCGAGCGAGAGCGAGATCAGCCGTATGACCGTCACGTTCAACCACACCATCATCGCCGCCGTGGACCGCGCCGAGTCGGCGCGTTTCTTCCGGGAGCTGCTGGAGCTACCTGAGGCACCGTCCTGGGGGCCGTTCACCAACATCCAGCTCAGCGACGGCGTACTGCTCCAGTTCGCCGAACCGCCGGTGGAGATCCAGATGCAGCACTACGCGTTCCTGGTCGACGACGAGTTGTTCGACCGGGCGTACCGGCGGCTGTGCGAGCGCGGCGTCGAGCACTGGGCCGATCCGCAGATGCGGCGCCCGGGCGAGACCAACGACGAGCACGGCGGTCGCGGGGTCTACTTCAAGGACCCCGCCGGGCACGCGATCGAGCTGATCACCCGTCCGTACCTGTGACGTGACCGGTCCGGCCTCCGCCCGCGCGCCCCAGGGTGCTCTCGCGTGCGGCCAGGCGGTAGCCCGCCCGGATGCGGCGGGGCTCGACGGCCCCGCCGCCGAGCCGGGCCAGTACCGACTCCACCGCCAGCCGGCCGATGGCCGCCTTGTCCGGTGACACGGAGGTGAGGCTCACCGCGCCGAACCGGCCCTCGACCACGTCGTCGAAGCCGACGACCGCGATGTCCTCGGGGACCCGGACTCCGCGCGCGTGCAGCACCCGCATGGCACCGATGGCCATCGGGTCGTTGTAGGCGAAGACCGCGTCGGGGCGGCGGCCGGAGTCCAGGAGGCGGACCATCGCCGCCTCGCCGTCCGCGTGCCCCCAGCCGTCGGTGGCGGCCACGAGGCCGTCGTCGGCGGCCAGTCCGGCTGCGGTCAGTTCCTCGCGCCAGCCGTGCACCCGCAGTTGGGCCGGTTCGCTGCCGCCGCGCCGGGCGCCGATGAACGCCACCTCCCGGCGCCCCACTTCGACCAGGTGCCGGACGGCGGCGCGGGCGGCGGCGACGTTGTCGATGGCGATGTGGTCCCAGGGCAGGTCGTACTCGCGCTCGCCGAGCAGCACCAGCGGCACGTTCTCCGCGCGGTCGCGCAGGTCCTCGGTCTCCAGCTCGATGGGGCTGAGGATCAGTCCGTCGATCACCCGGGCCCGGAAGCCCTGACTGACCAGGAGTTCCTGTTCACGGCGTCCGCCGGTGTGGTCGAGCAGCACGATGTAGTCGTGCTCGGCGGCGCTGTCGATCACGGCGGCGGCCAGTTCGGCGAAGTACGGGTTGCCCAGCTCGGGCAGGGCGAGGGCGATGATGCCCGTGCGTCCCTTGCGCAGGTGCCGGGCGGCCAGGTTGGGCCGGTAGCCGAGGGCGTCGATGGACCGCTGGACGCGTGCGCGCATGGCGGGGGTGACGTGCTGGTAGTCGTTCACCACGTTGGAGACGGTCTTGATGGAGACCCCCGCGTGCGCGGCGACGTCCTTGAGACTGACCCGCACGGCATTCCCTTCCGGAGCGATCGACCCGGGCGCCACGCTGGAGCACCGCTTCCGTGACACTGACACGGCGATCGTACGGCGTGCCGTCGTCGGCGTCCGGGGAATATCCTCTCGCCTCCTGCCCGTGAACCCACCCTGGAGGAACCGATGCCCGGCGTCGTCCGCCCCGCCCTCGCCGACGACCGACCGGCCGTGGAGCGGCTGTGGCTGATGTTCCGTCATGACCTGTCGGAGCTGGACGGTTCGCTGCCCGGCGGGGACGGGGCCTTCCGCAGCGACCGGCTGCACTCGGCCTTCACGGACGCCGACTGGGCACCGTACCTCTTGCTGAGCGGTGACAGTCCGGCCGGTTTCGCGTTCGTCCGCGCGCTGCGCGGTCCGGCGCGGATCATGAACAGTTTCTTCGTCGTTCGGGGTGCTCGTCGGACCGGGATCGGGCTGCGGGGTGTTCAGGAGGTCGTCGCCAGGCATCCGGGGCCGTGGGAGATCCCCTTCCAGGACGCCAACGCGCCCGCGGTCGCGTTCTGGCGCCGCGCCGCCACGGAGATCGCCGGGGCCGCCTGGACCGAGGAGCGCAGGCCGGTGCCGCACCGGCCCCAGGTGAAGCCGGACGTGTGGATCTCGTTCACCACGGCCCCGGCCACGACCGCGGACCGCGGCTGACCGGCACGGCGGCGGGCCGCTCGGCGCGGCTTCTCAACAGGGGTAGTCCCAGGCGCGCGCGATGCCGCGCAGCGGCGCCGGCAGGTCCTCGGGGAGCGGCAGCGGGCGGGCCTGCTGGACCGACCCGGACTTGAGGTTGTCGCTCCGGTCGCCGATGCACGGCACGAACGGCCCGTGATCGCCCCTGCGGTACTCCAGCATGCCGGGCGTCCGCCGGACGCCGAGGAAGGCGCAGAGCTCGCGGGTGGTCCGCTCCGGCTGTTCGGTCAGTTCCTCGTGGCGGACGGTCAGCCCCGGCAGCGCGGTGCGCGCCGCCTGCACGGCTTCGGCATAGCCGCGCACCTCCCGGGCGGTGGCGTCGAGGTCGCGGTCCGGACGGTTGTTGATCAGGGAGCTGACCATCGAGGCCGGGTGGCGCAGCAGGAAGACGTAACGGGCCCGCGGCCAGCCCTCGTGGAGCCGCTCCCAGACACCCGCGTTCCCGGGTGTCTTGTCGACGATGATCTTCTTGCCGCTGCGCACCAGCTCGCGGTGAGGGACCCGGTCCCACAGCAGGTACTCCAACTTCCGCTGGTCCAGCTGGAGTTCCGCCATCGCTTTCTTGGTGTACGGCTTGGCCAGGTCGACCGTGAGGGTCCGCAGATGCATCTCGTGCGGGGCCCGGATCTCCGGGGGTGGTTGTCGAGGAGCACCCGCAGCAGGGTGGAGCCGGAACGCACGGAGGAGATCACGAACACCGGTTCCGGTACGAGCCGCCGGGCCGACTCGGGCACGGGGGGGTTCCGCGAGTCTGCGCAGCCGCCGCCGTATGCCGCGCGCCACCCGGCGCATGTCCGTTCCCGTACCGTTCGACATCGGCACCGCGCTTCCTGCCCTCGACCTGCGGTTCTGGACCCCCCCTGTTGGCCGCTCGACCACAACGCGGGTCACCCCCGGGACCGCAGGGGCGAGAGATGAATCCGATGAAACACGGGCGTGCCGTGGGACCACCTCACCCTGCGGGCCGCTGCGGCCCTCGATTCCGGCTCTTGGCGGCGATCCGCTCCCGCAAGGGTCTCCCGTACCGTCGGCCACTCGTCCGCGAGCAGGCTGTAGTACAGCGAGTCGCGGCGGGTGCCGTCCTGGCGGCGCATGTGGCCACGGAGCGCGCCCTCGTGGACCGGGCCGAGACGGGTCAGGGCGCGCTGGGAACGCTCGTTGAGGTTGCCCGTGCGCGGCGCGAGCCGGGCGAGCCCCAGGTCCGGCTCCGTCTCCGGGCACTCGCCGGCTGAATCGTGGTGGCGGGAGCCATAGGGTGAACCCCATGTCTGTCACGTTGAGTTCCGCGAGAACCCGCGCCGCGCTCCGTACCGGGGCTCGCATCTCCGTCGACCTGTTGCTGCTTCTCGCGATGCTCGCGGTGACCCTCTGGCTCCTCGGCCGGATGTGGTCGGTCGTGTGGCCGCTGGTCGTCGGGCTGCTGCTCACCACGCTCACCTGGCCCCCGGCCCGCTTCCTGCGCCGGCACGGCTGGCACCCGGCCCTGGCCGCGTCCACCGTGACCGTGATGTTCCTGCTGGCCGCCGCCGGGGTGGTGGCCTTGATCGCGGTACCGATGGCCTCGCAGACCGACGAGTTGACCGACGGCGTCGTCGAGGGCATCCAGCGGCTGCGCGAGTGGGCCGCGGGACCGCCGCTGAACATCGGTGACGCCCAGATCACCAGTGCCGTGGACTCCGCGATGGCCCGTATCCAGGACAGTGTCGGCAGTGTGGTCGACACCGTCGCCACGGGTGTGGGCACCGTCGTCAACGGACTGGTCACCGCCGTGCTCGCGGTCTTCCTGATGTTCTTCTTCCTCAAGGACGGGCCGCGGTTCCTGCCCTGGCTCACCCGCCAGTTGCCCGGCCGGCTCGCCACCGACATCCCGGCCGTCGCGTCCCGCAGCTGGAACACCCTGGGGTCCTTCGTGCGCTCCCAGGCGCTCGTGGGGGTGCTGGACGGCGTCTTCATCGGCCTCGGCCTGTGGATCCTCGGGGTGCCGCTGGTGCTGCCGCTCGTGGTGCTGACGTTCGTGTCCGCGTTCGTACCGATCATCGGCGCGCTCTTCGCCGGTTTCGTCGCGGTCCTCATCGCGCTGGTGTCCAACGGGCCGACGGACGCGCTGATCGCGCTGGCCATCATCATCGTGGTGCAGCAGTTGGAGGGGAACGTGTTCCAGCCGATCATCCAGAGCCGCGGGCTGGGGCTGCACGCCGCGGTGATCCTGCTGGCGGTGACGCTGGGCGGCAGTCTGGCCGGCATCGTGGGCAGCCTGCTGGCCGTGCCGGTCGCCGCGCTGATCGCGGTGGTGTGGAACTACCTGCGCGAGCAGCTGACCGACCCGCCCCGCGAGCCGGAGACAGCGGCGACCGGGTGAGCACGGAGGCGGCCGTCCGCCGGGGTCACGCCAGCGGGTCGTGGCCCCAGTTCATCAGCGAGTACCGCCACCTGGTGTCCGAGACGTCGCCCGACGGCCGCTGGGCCAGATGCCGGTGGACGTAGCCGACGACCTTGCGCATGTGGGCGTAGTCGTCGTCGGTGAGGTCGGCCTTCCTGGCGCGCAGGATCTTCACGATCCGACGGCCGGAGGCGTGGCCGGTGGACTCTCCCCCGTCCTTGTGCTGCCCCGCGTCCTTCGACTCCTCGGTGGACAGCCATCTCTCCAGGTCGGCCGGTGTCATGTTCACCAGGTCACGGAAGTCGTGCCAGGTCTCCTCGTGCTCATCGCCGCCCACGCCGGTTCACTTCTTCCTCTTGAGAGCGGACGGCTTGTGCACGGCGGCCTTGCCCGACTTCTCGCTGCGCACCTGGTACTGCGGGTCGTCCGGGGAGGCGTCCACCGTGCGGCCGGCCGCCTCCGTCCGCTCGGTGATCCTCTTCTCCACCTCGCCCTCGGCCTCACCGCCGTGGCTGCTCCAGGCGACCTTGTCGCCCTTCCTCAGCCTCTTGTCCTCGCCGTCGCCCTTGTCCCGGCTCTTGGCCATGGCCCGCTCCTTCGTGGCTCCCGCGTACCGGACCGCTCCCGGCCGTCGCCCTTCCAGCGTGGGCCGTCGCGGTCCGTCCCGCACCCGCGCGGCCCCGCTACGGGGTGACCCGCACCGGCAGGCTGTGCGGGCCGCGGATCAGCATGCCGGCGCGCCAGGTGATCGCGGCCGGATGGATGTCCAGGTCCAGGCCGCCGCAGCGGTCCAGCAGCGTACCGATGGCGATACGGGCCTCCAGACGGGCCAGCGGCGCGCCCAGGCAGTAGTGGATGCCGTGACCGAACGCGATGTGGCCGCGGGCGTCCCGGGTGATGTCGAAGCGGTCGGGTTCCGGGAAACGGTCCGGGTCGCGGTTGGCGTCGGCCAGGGCGACGAGGACGAGTTCGCCGCCGCCGGGCACGGTGGTGCCGCCGATGGTCATCGGCTCGGTGGTGAAGCGGTACGTCGGGGTCTCCACCGGTGAGTCGAAGCGGAGCATCTCCTCGATCGCGTTGCCCATGAGGCCCGGGTCCGCGCGCAGGGCGGCCAGTTGCTCCGGATGGGTGAGCAGGGCGAGGACGCCGTTGGAGATGAGGTTGACGGTCGTCTCGTGACCGGCGACGAGCAGCAGCCAGGCCATGCCGAGGAGTTCCCTCGGCGAGAGGGAGTCGCCGTCCTCGTCCGAGCCGTGGATCAGGGCGCTCATCAGGTCGTCGCCGAGGTGCCGGCGCTTGTCCTCGATCAGCTCGGCCAGGTAGCCGACCATGGCGGTGGCGGCGGCCGCGCGCTGCGCCGGGTCGGTGGCGCCCAGTGCGTCGTTCGACCAGGTGCGAAAGGACCTGCGGTCCAGGTCCGGGACGCCGAGCAGATCGCAGATGACGGAGATCGGCAGTGGGAAGGACAGCGCCTCGACCAGGTCGACGCGTCCGCCGGGGGCGGCGAGCATGGCGTCGACGAGTTCGTCGGTGGTCTTCTGGACGCGCGGCGCGAGCTGCTCCACGCGCCGTGCGGTGAACTCCCGGGCGACCAGCTTCCGCAGCCGGGTGTGGTCGGGCGGGTCCGCGCGGAGCATGTGCGGGCCGGCGGAGATCGCGCCGTGCCGGAAGGAGGGCGCCGCGTTGTCCCAGTTCTTGGAGAGCCTGGGGTCCGTCAGCGCGGCGCGTCCGGCCTCGTGGCCGACGACGAGCCAGGCGTCCATGCCCTCCGGCATCCGAATGCGGTGGACGGGGCCCCGGGCCCGTAAGCGCGCGTAGACGGGATACGGGTCGCGGGTGAAGGACTCACCGAGCGCGGCGAGATCGACGACGGTCATACTGCTGCACCTCACTGGGGGCCGGTTGCGAGAACGGCGCTCACCAGGATGGTGGCCGCCCGGCACCCGGTCCAGAGGGAGTCCCCCGGGCGGCGGGCACGGCGGCCGGCTCGGTCGGCGGCCGTCCACCGAAGCGGGGGTGGTACGGACCGTCGTCCGTACCGTCCGTACCACCCCCGCTACCGTCTCACTCCTCGGACGGATGCCGTCCGTTCAGCAGACGCCGTCGCCCGGCTTGGGATTGCCCAGACCGAACAGCGGACGCAGCTTGAGACCGACCCAGGTGCCGGCCAGCGCGACGGCGCCCCACACCCAGCCGCTGAGGCTGCCCGAGGCGATGCCCGCGAGATAGGCACCGATGTTGCAGCCGCCGGCCAGGCGCGCGCCGATGCCCATCAGCACACCGCCGAGCACCGACGCGACCGCCGTGCGCCAGGGGATGCCGCGGTGCAGGGCCCAGCTGCCGCCGAGGGCCGCGGCCACGGCCGCGCCGATCATGATGCCGATGTCGGTGAGGCTGGTCTTGTCGGCGAGGACCGGGCCGGCGAGCATGCCGGCGTTGCCGGGCTGCTTCCACCACGTCCAGTTCTCCGGGTGACCGCCCAGCGCTCCCACCAGTTCCGATCCCCACAGACTGAAGGCGCTGGTGACGCCCCAGGCACCGCCGGAGACCAGCAGCACGCCCGCGCCCAGCACGGCCAGCGCCAGGGCGCCGGCGGCCAGCGGCCACGAGCCGCGCAGCACTCGGACGGCCGCGCCGCGCGCCGAGGGGACGGGGCCGAGCGGCGGCGGGTTGCGGCGGGCCTGGACACGGCGCGAGACGAACACCACCAGCAGCAGCGCGGCGATGGTCACCGCCCAGGAGCCGAACCAGCCGATGTGGTCGGACAGCACGACCGGGTCCCAGGCCGGCAGGTCCTTCCACAGGTCGAACTGCCAGGCGGCGAGCGTGGCGCCGGCGACGAACCCGGCGAGGGTCAGCACCACCGAGGTCTGTCCCGAGCCGACGGCGAAGAGCGTGCCGGAGGCGCAGGCGCCGCCGAGCTGCATGCCGACCGCGAAGAGCGCCGAGCCGACGACGAGGCCGACGCCGAGCGAGCCGCCCGAGGGGGCCGGCTGGGAGCCGAACAGCCCCGTACCGGTGCCGATGATCACCGCGAACAGGGTGGCGGTGGTGCCGAGCAGCAGCGTGTGCGCCCGCAGTCCGGTGCCGTTGCCGACCGCGACCAGCTGGCGCCAGGCCGAGGTGAAGCCGAAACGGGAGTGGAAGAGGGCGACGCCGAGGCCGAGCCCCAGCAGGAGCAGTACGCCGGGCTTGGCGCCGTGCGCGGACCACACGTAGGCGGTCAGGGCCGCGGCCAGCAGCCCGGCCACGACGAGGGGCGTGCGCCGGACCGGGGGCAGGGGCGGTGCGTCCGGCCGGGCCGAGGAGGTGGGGGAAGGGGTGAACAGGCCGGCGGGCACGCGCGGCGGCGCGGCCGGCCCGGCGGGCGGGGCGGTGGTCACGGATGGTCTCCGGGGGGTGCACGGGGGCGACGGGCGGGGGCACGGGGCGCCCGACGGCGCGGGTGGCGCGGACGGGACGGGTCTCAGGGGCGACAGAGACCGTCGTCGACGCACCACGCGGAGTTCGCGAACAGCGCGAGGCACAGCAGGGGAGCCGATACAGACATGCGTGCGAATATACGGAACCTAAGCCTCCGGAAGCCACGTCGTCTCGCTATGCGGTCAGCCTTCTGAGACGGACGAGACGACGGAGGCGACAGAGACGACAGAGACGACGGGGCCGTACCGGGCCGGGTGGTCAGACGCGGTCCAGCGGCCGGTGCGGCCCGGGGGGCAGTTCCGCGGTGATCGGGTCGCCGGGGCGGACCACGCCGCCCTCCCGCACGACGGTCATGATCCCGGCCTTGCGCACGATCCTGCCCTCCTCGTCCCGGCCCACCACCCGCTTGAGCAGGCCGTCCTGGAACGCGTCGATCTGCAGACAGGGGTCGCGCAGGCCGGTCACCTCCAGCACCGCCGTGCCACCGAGGCGCGGCAGTGCGCCGACCGGCAGGCCGAGGAGGTCGAGGCCGCGAGTGGTGACGTTCTCGCCGAGTTGGCCGGGCGCGGCCTGGAAACCTTCTTCGCCGACCTCGGTGAACAGTTCCTCGTGGATGAGGTGGACCTGGCACGGGTTCGGCCGGGTGGGGTCCTGCTGCTGACCGCTGCCACTGTCCCGCGCATACTCCGCGTCCCCCTCCGCGTCGACAAGACGGTGACGACCCTGACCCTCGTGCGCACACCTGCGGCAGAGGATCTGCCCTCAGGAGCCGCTCCGCGGGCCCCGCGTTCCGCGTGCGTACCGTCGCCGCCACCCGCACGCTGGTGACATGGCTGCGACGCACCCGGTGACCGTGTACCCGCCCGACGACGACGGAGCCCGGCGTGTGCGGGTGGACGGCGAGATCCTCGGCCGGGCGTACAGCGTGCGGGACATCGCCCGTTTCCTGCAGGAGGCCGGGCTGCAGGGCTGGGACGAGATGGACGTGGTCCGTTCGCGGCTGATCGACTGGCGCGGCGGCGGGCCGGGCGAGTGGACGGCGGGCGGGACGAGCGGGTCGTGACCCCCACGGTCTCCCTCAGACCTCTGACCCGGCGCGGTGCCCGGTCTCCTGGCATGACGCGGTGCCCGATCAGGAAACGTACCGCCGCCGCTCCGCCCGTGTCGTGCTCGTCGTCGAGACGGGCCGGGTCCTGCCGCTCGGGTCCCGCACCGACCCGGACGCTCCCGGCAGGGGCCACGACCGGTCCGCTCCCGGAGGGGGCGTGGAGGAGGGCGAGACCCTCGCGCAGGCCGCCGCGCGGGAGCTGTTCGAGGAGACGGGGCTGTCCGTCATGCCGGAGGCGCTCGGCTCCCCCGTGGCCCAGACGTCCGGCCACGCCGACCTGGGCTGGGCCAAGGGGCACTTCCTGGACGTCTTCTTCCACCTCCGGGTCGGGGACCACCAGGTCGACACCGCCGGTCAGGAGGAGCACGAGGCCCGCCACCACGCGGGGTACCGCTGGTGGACCGTGGACGAACTGAGCGTCGGCTCCGAGGCCGTTCACCCGCTCGGCCTCGGTGACCTGGTCGCCGATCTGCCCGCCGGACGGATCCCTGCCGAGCCGCGCCGGTTGCCCTGGCGCCACTGACGGGCCGACGCCCTTGCACCACAGGCACCACAGGCACCACCGGCACCACCGGCACGATCTACGGATGCCCGGCGGGCTGCTCGTCCCGCTGCCGGGAGCGGCTCCCGGCACGGGCGAGGCACGAGCTGACCACGACGAACGGCCACACGGACTGGACGGACGTCACGACCCGTTCAGCCAGCCCCGCGGCACCCTGCCGCTGCATCTCGATCATGAACCAGACCCCGCCCACCGCCATCAGCGCGGTCGCGGCGATGGCGGGCCCGGGCCGCAGGGCCCAGGGAGCCGCGCCGCCGCCCCACGCGGCCAGCACCGGCCACACCGCGAGGAGCGTGAAGCCGATCACGGTCGCGGTGCCGTGGCGCAGGGAACCCCCGCTGCTCGGCGCGGGCAGCGCCACCACGACGAACGCCGCCACCCCGCCGCCGCCGAGTGCCAGGCGGCCGGCGTTGGCGGCGGCCCGCAGCCCCCAGGCGGTCAGCAGATGGCAGACGCCCAGGGCGGCCAGCGCCCCGTTCATCACCCAGTACCCGGGCGCTCCGTAGGCCGCCAGGACACTGATCGTCCGGGTGAGGGGGTCGTAGCCGGGCCCTTCCAGGGCCGCCGCGATCGTCCAGCCCGCGATGAGCAGGACGGGCGCACACCCGGAGGAGAGCAGGGCCCAGCGGGGAACAATTCGCACCGGACCACCATAAAACGCACAGGTCCGGTCAGCGCCCGGTCAGGGTCGGTCAGGGACGCCAGCCGTACTGCGGGGGGATCCGCACGTCGCCGCCGAGTTCCCGGGCGGCGCGCCGGGCCCAGGTGGGCTCGCGCAGCAGCTGCCGGCCGATCAGGACCGCGTCGGCCTCACCGGCGGCGAGGATCTTCTCCGCCTGGCCGGGGTCGGAGATCTCGCCGACGGCGGCCACCGGCATGTCCGTCTCCCGCTTGATCCGGGCGGCGAACGGCACCTGGTAGTTCGGGCCGACCGGGATGGTCACGCCTCCGGCGTTGCCGCCGGTGGAGACGTCCATCAGGTCCACGCCGTGCTCGGTCAGGACCCGGGCCAGGGCGACCGACTCGTCCGGGGTCCAGCCGCCCTCGTCCAGCCAGTCGGTGGCCGACAGACGGAAGAAGAGCGGGAGGTCGTCCGGCCAGACCTCGCGCACGGCGTCGACGACCTCGACGGCGTAGCGGATGCGGTTGTCGAAGTCGCCGCCGTACTGGTCGGTGCGCCGGTTGCTGTGCGGGGAGAGGAAGTTGCCGATCAGGTAGCCGTGGGCGCCGTGGATCTCGACGACCTGGAAGCCGGCGGCGAGGGCGAGCCGGGCGGAGGCACGCCACTGGTCGAGGGTCTCGCGGATCTCCTCGACGGTGAGCTCGTGCGGGACCTTCAGGCCGGGGTACGGCTCGGCGCTCGGGCCGACCGGGGTCCAGCCGTGCTCGTCCGGCCCGACCGGGCGGTCGCCCTTCCAGGGCTGGCTGGTGGAGGCCTTGCGGCCGGCGTGGGCGAGCTGGATGCCCGCGACGGTGCCCTGGCTCTTGAGGAAGTCGGTGATGCGGCGCAGTCCGCCGGCCTGTGTCTCGTTCCACAGGCCGAGGTCGTGGGGCGAGATGCGGCCCTCGGGCGAGATGCCGGTGGCCTCCAGGATGACGAGGCCCGTGCCGCCCGCCGCGCGGGCGCCGTAGTGCTGGAAGTGCCAGTCGTTGGCCACACCTTCGGCCAGGCCGTCGGGGGCGGCGGAGTACTGGCACATCGGCGGCATCCAGACCCGGTTGGGGATGGTCACCGAGCGCAGGGTGTAGGGCTCGAACAGAGAACTCACAGAAAACTCCTGGTAGGGGTAAGGGAGAACATCAAGCGTCGTACGGCCTTCCGGGGCCGGACCTCGCCGGAACCGGCGCCGTCAGCCGACCCGGAGGACGATCTTTCCCCGGGTGTGGCCTTCCTGGCTGAGCCGCCAGGCCTCCGCGGCCCGGGCGAGCGGCAGCACGCGGGCGATCGGGACCCGCAGCTCCCCCGCGTCCGCCAGGGCCCCGAGCTCGGCCAGGCCGGCACTGTCCGGACGCACCCACACGTAGTGGCCGCCCTTGGAGAGCACCGCGTCGTCGACGATCGACGCGAGCCGCCGCGGGCTGCCGAGCAGACGGAGGGAGAGGTCGGCGGCGTCACCGCCGATGAAGTCCAGCGCGGCGTCGACCCCTCCGGGGGCCAGGGCGCGGACCCGGTCGACGAGTCCGGGTCCGTAGGTCACCGGCTCGGCGCCCAGTTCCCTGAGGAAGGGGTGGTTGGCCTCGCTCGCCGTGCCGATGACGCGGGCGCCCAGCGCCTTCGCGATCTGCACGCCGAGCGATCCCACGCCGCCGGCCGCCGCGTGCACCAGCACGGTGTCGCCCGCGGTCACGCCGACGCGCCGGACCGCCTGGTGGGCGGTGAGTCCGGCCAGCGGCAGAGCTGCGGCCTCCTCCCAGCTCAGGGCGGCCGGCTTGGGGGCGAGCAGACGTACGTGGGCCGAGACCAGCTCGGCGTACGCGCCCGACTGGACCTGGTCCTTGCGGAGGTAGCCGACCACCTCGTCGCCCACCGCGTACTCGTCGACGTCGAACCCGACGGCCTCGACGACCCCGGCCACGTCCCATCCGGGGACGAGGGGGAAGCGCACCTCCATGAGCGCGTCGAGGTGACCCGCGGCCAGCTTCCAGTCGACCGGGTTGACCCCGGCGGCCTTCACCCGGACCAGGACCTCACCCGGCGCGACCTTGGGATCGGGAATTTCGGCCCGCTCCAGAACGTCTGCCGATCCGTATCGGCGCATCACAACAGCTTGCACACATCGACATTACCACTTCGCAGATACCCGCATTCGCAATATACGGCGTACGCAAGCATCTCTGAGGGTGCGCCCGACCGGCACCGGGCGGGCTCCCTACGTCACATTCGCGTCGCACCCGCACCCCGCCACGGAGAGCGCGGGAGAGCGCACCGGAGAACCCACCCGTCCGATGAGCAACTGATTCAGCAGACACTTCTACGACAAGCAGACCGCACAGGTCACAGCCCTCGTACACCGAAGCCGATCCACTACTCGCGTTCGATTTACCTGGCCTTGTTCCGACCCGGAAGCACCCTTGAACTGCCGCACAACCGACCGGAAATGACTTTCCGGGCGGAGGGGCGAGAGATCTAGCCTTGTTCGCAGCATGCACAAAAGGGGGACTTGTGGCCACACTTGGCGAAAAGGTTTCAGAATGACCGTGGGGGTGTTGATCGTCGACGACCACCCTCTGTTCCTCCAGGGTCTGCGGGTCGCTCTGGACCCCGAAGACGACTTGAGAGTGGTCGGGGAGGCGGGCAGCGGTGAGGAGGCGGTGGAGACCGTCGCCCGCCTCGGACCCGCCGTGCAGGTGGTCCTCATGGACCTGCGGCTGCCCCGGATGCCGGGAGTGGAGGCGATCCGCGCGATCACCTCGAACGCCGCCGGCCACCGGCCGCGGGTGCTCGTCGTCTCCCAGTACGAGGACGACGACGAGGTGGTGGCGGCGCTGCGCGCGGGCGCCCACGGCTATGTGGCCAAGGAGGCGTCCCGGGACGAACTGCTGCGGGCGGTACGGACGGTGGCCGAGGGCGGCGCGGTCTTCAGCGCCTCCATCGCCGAACGGCTGGGCACGTACTTCTCCGCCCTCCACGAGTTCCCCGGCCGGCTCGCCTTTCCCCAGCTCACCAACCGGGAGCGGGAGATCCTCGACCTGCTGGCCCGCGGGCACACCAACCGGCGGATCGCCCGACACCTGGTCCTGTCGGACAAGACGGTACGCAACCACGTGTCCCACATCTTCGCCAAGCTCCAGGTCACCAACCGCGACGACGCCATGATCCGGGCGCGGGACGCCGGCCTGGGCACATGACGCCGCCCGGGAATCCCCTGGCGCGAGCGGTCAGCCCGTACCGCCCGGGCGCCGCTCGTGGGCCGGTTCGGCGACCAGCGCGGTCAGGCGGGGCCGGCGTCGTCGGCGCGTTCCGGCTGTCACCGCCTCGACACGCGTCGCTGGAATCCGACCAGCCCCTTGCCCAGCCCGGCCGGCCCGGCCATGCGTGACATGCGTGACATGCGTGACATGCGTGACATCAGGAGGACACCCGTGACGACGCCCACCACGACCACCACCACGACCACCACAGCCGCCACGTTCACCGCGCCGCCGGTCACCCTGGCGCGGGTCCGCCTCGGGGCGGGCGGACCGCTGAGCGACGTACGGGTCGAGAAAGGGCTGGTCACCGCCGTGTACCCGGCGGGCGGCGCGCCTCGCGCCCCGGGCGAGCGCCTCGATCTGGACGGCCGTACCCTGCTTCCCGGTCTCTGGGACGCGCATGTGCACATGGTGCAGTGGGCCGGGGTGCGCCGTCGGCTCGACCTGTCCGGTGCCGGGTCGGCCCGGGCGGCGGCCGACGCGGCGGGCCGAAGGGCCGTCGCCCTGCCGCCCGGTGAGATCCTCGTCGGCTACGGCTTCCGCGACGGGCTGTGGCCGGACACCCCCGGCAAGGAACTCCTGGACGCGGTCGCCGGGGACCGGCCCGTACTGCTGATCAGCGCCGACCTGCACTGCGCCTGGCTGAACTCGGCCGCCCTCGCCGCCCTCGGGCACGGCGACCATCCGACGGGGCTGCTGCGGGAGGGCGCGGGCATGCGGGCGACAGCCGACCTGACCGCCGTGTCCGACGAGGTGACGGACCGGTGGGTGCACGAGGCGTGCGCCGCGGCTGCCGCCCGCGGTGTCACCGGGGTCATCGACTTCGAGTACGCCGACAACATCACCCACTGGACCCGGCGGGCCCGCACCGCCCCGATGCCGCTGCGGGTGGCGGCGTCCATCTGGCTGCCGCACCTCGACGCGGCGATCGAACGGGGGCTGCGCACCGGGCAGGTGCTGGACACGCCGGGCGGCCTGCTCCAGGTCGGGCCGTTCAAGCTGCTCACCGACGGCTCGCTCAACACCCGTACCGCGCTGTGCCACGACGCCTATCCGGGCCTGGACCCCGGTACGCCCGGCGCGCACGGGCTGGAGGAGGTGTCGCCGGCCGACCTGGTGGCACTGCTGCGGCACGCGTCCTGCCACGGCATCCAACCGGCCGTGCACGCCATCGGGGACCGCGCCAACGAGATGGCGCTGGACGCCTTCGAGGCGGTGCGCTGCCACGGCCGCGTCGAGCACGGTCAGTTGCTGGCCACCAAGGACATCCCGCGCTTCGCCGAGCTGGGCGTCACCGTCGGGGTGCAGCCGACTCACGCGGTGGACGACCGGGACGTGGCCGACCGGCACTGGAGCGGCCGTACCCACCGGGCGTACGCCTTCGCCGATCTGCTGCGGGCCGGGGCCGTCCTGGAGCTGGGGTCCGACGCGCCGGTCGCGCCGCTCGACCCGTGGCTGACCATCGCCTCCGCCGTGGCCCGGACGGACGGTGAGCGGGAGCCGTTCCACCCCGAGCAGCGCATCCCGGTGGCCGACGCGCTCGCGGGGTCCACGCGGGGCAGGCGGCTGATCCGGGTCGGTGACCCGGCCGACCTGGTGGTGACCGACGCCGACCCGCTCGACGCGGACGCGCGCACGCTGCGGGAGATGCCGGTGCACGCGACGATGCTGGCCGGCGCCTGGACCCACCGCGGACCGTCCTGACCCCGGCCGCCGCTCGGGGTGCGCCCCGAGGAGGGGTCCTCGTCCCCGAGCGGTGCGGAGCCGACCGCGGTGTGGATCAGCGGACCCCCTGCGGGCTCACTTCCCCAGGAAGGCCAGGAGCGCGTCGTTGACCTCCTGCGCGTGGGTCCACAGCAGTCCGTGCGGGGCGCCCTCGATCTCCACGTACTCGGCGGACGGCAGCGCCTCGTGGAACCGCCGCCCCGTCGCCTCGACCGGCAGGATCCGGTCGCCCGTGCCGTGCAGGATCAGGGCCGGCACGTCGATGGCCGGGATGTCGGCCCGGAAGTCGGTGTACCAGGTCGAGGGCGCGGCAGCCGCGGCGAAGAAGCCGCCGGCCGCCGCGACGTTCCAGCTGTTGCGCACGGCCTCCTCGCTGATCCGGGAGCCGAGGTTCTCGTCGAGGTTGTAGAAGTCCTTGTAGAAGTCCGTGTAGTACGCGTAGCGGTCCGCCTTGACGGCCGTGACGACACCGTCGAAGAACTCCTGCGGAGCGGCACCGTCGGGGTTGTCGTCGGTCTTGAGCAGCCAGGGCTCCAGCGACGCCAGGAAGGCGACCTTGGAGATCCGGGCGGAGCCGTAGGCGGACACGTACCGGGCGACCTCGCCGGTGCCCATGGAGAAGCCGACCAGGACGGCGTCCCGCAGGTCGAGGGTCTCCAGCACGGTGTTCAGGTCGGCCGCGAAGGTGTCGTAGTCGTACCCGGTCGTCGGCCGGCTGGACTGCCCGAAGCCGCGGCGGTCGTACGTGATGACGCGGTGGCCCGCGTCCAGCAGGGCGGCGCTCTGGCGTTCCCAGGAGTGTCCGTCGAGCGGGAAGCCGTGGATGAGGACGACCGGCTGTCCGGTGCCGTGGTCCTCGTAGTAGAGGTCGATGGTGGTGGAGTTCTCCCGACCCACGGTGATGTAAGGCAAGGTCTCTTCCTTCGTTCGGTGTGACTGGTGCGCGCGCGGACGCGCTCCGGCTGCGACGAGACGGGGCGCCGCGTGGACCGGCTCGGCTGTCCGGCGGCCGGCGCCCGCGGTCCGTGTCATGCGCGGCACGGGACGGCAGCACGCTAGGGCGGACGTCTCGCCCTGTGTTGTCCTGGAGCGCATCGCTTCTTGCCTGGCAGCGCCAGGTGAGGTGCGCGACATCCCCCGGCGCACCGCGTCCGCCGCTCCCCCGCCGGAAGGCGGCGTGCTCACGGGTCCTGCCGCTGAAGGGGCGGGCCACGGCCGGGCGGCCGTCCGGGTGCGCGCAGGGAACAGTTAGAGTGCGTGGAGAGACAAGGCCCCCAGAAGGGTGGTGCCCGGCGCGGTGGGAGACCGGCCTCGGCGGGCGAGTGCGCATGGGGTGGATCGTAGGAATGTCAGGAGCAGGCGGTCCGCTGTCCCGCAGCGGTCTGCGAGGCCGGGAGGCCGAGCTCGGCGAGCTGGAGGCGCTGATCGCCTCCGTGGCCCGCACCGGAAGCGGCGGGTTGGCGCTCCTTCAGGGCGAACCGGGCATCGGCAAGACCACGCTGCTCGCCGAAGCCGTCTCCAAAGCCAGGTCGGCGGGGTTCTCCGCCGGCGTCGGCAAGGCCGATGAGCTGCATCACCTCGTGCCGCTGTCGTCACTGGCGGCCTGCGTCCTGCAAGGTGATCGGCCTCTGCTGTCCGGTGATGCCTTCGCCGATCTGGCCCGCAATCACGACCAGCGGATCTGGCTGGTGGAACGCCTGGCCGAAGTGATCGAGGCCAGAGCGGGCGGCGTGCCGGTACTGATCGGCCTGGATGACGTGCAATGGGCCGATCCGCTGAGCCGCTTCGCCCTGCAGCAGCTGCCGGCACGGCTGCGGACCTCGCCGGTGCTGTGGGTGCTGGCCGGACGACGGGAGCCGGCGGGCCCGTCGGAGGAGATCGTCGCGGCCGCGGCCGGACACCTCACGACCGTCACCGTGCCCCTGGGTCCCCTGACCGGCGCGGCCATCGCCCAACTGGCCGGAGACGCGCTCGGGACGGCGGCCGACGCGCGGGTACGGGAACTGCTCGACGGAGCGGGCGGGAACCCGTTCCTGGCCGTCGAGATGCTCGCGGGTCTGCGCACCGCCGAGGCCCCGGACACCCTCGTACCCCCGGGGCTCGTGGTGGGCGTGCGCGGCAGGCTGAGGTCCCTGAAGCCCGACACCCTGCGCTTCCTCCAGATGGGCGCGGTCCTGGGACGCAGGTTCGGCTTCGACGACGCCGCCGCGCTCTGCGGCCGGCCGGCCGCCACCCTCATCGCGGCGCTGGAGGAGGCCGTGCGCGCGGGGCTCCTGGACGACGACGGTGATCACCTGGTCTTCCGGCACGACCTCCTGCGCCAGGCGGTCTACGCCGACATCCTGCCGTCGGCCCGCAAAGCACTGCACCGGGAGGCCGCGCGCGGCCTGGTCGCCGCCGGCCACCGGCCGATCGACGCGGTGCCGCACATCCTGCGGGGCGCCCTGCCCGGAGACGAGGAAGCCGTGGCTCTGCTGCGGCGCGCGGCCGACGACGTGCTGCCGGTCACCCCGGACCTCGCGGCCGACCTCATGACGCGCGCTCTGGAACTGGTGCCGTCGGCACGGCCGTCGAGGTTCGCGGTGGGGGAACAGGCGATCCTGTGCCTGACCCGGGCCGGCCGGAGCCGAGACGCCCTGTCCACGGGCGACGGGCTGCTGGCCGGCCGGCCACCGCTGGAGGTGTTCAGCCGGCTGCAGGCCGCCCTCGGCGGGACGCTGTGGAACATGGACCTCGCCGGGGAACTGCGCCGCCGGACCGAAACCGCCCTCGCCACGGGAGGCGCCGCCCCGGAGATCGCGGCGAGGCTGGCCGCCCTGCGCGCCCTGGCCCTGTCCCGGGAGCACGATCTGGCCGCGGCGCGCGAGGCGGGCGAGGAAGCGCTGCGTGCCGCCACCGACACCGGTGACCGGGAGGCACACGTCCTGGCCCTGTCCGGGCTCGGTGAGACCGCGCAGAACGCGGGTGAGAACGCCGTCGCCCTGGAGCGCTTCACCGCGCTGAGCGCCATCGACCCCGCCTTCCTGCCCGAAGAGATCGTCGCGCACCTGCATGTGGACGACTTCGCGTCCGGGCAGCGGCTGCTCCCGCGGGCGACGGAGGCCGGGACGACGCGTCAGGCGATGCTGCTGTGGGCCCAGGGCCAGCACGATCTGGGCCTCGGCCGGCTCGATGACGCCGACGCCGACTTCGCGACCATGGAACACCTGGAGGACGAGGTGCGGGTACCCGTCCAGCAGGTGAACGGCCGCGTGATCCGCTCCCGGATCGCTCTGCTGCGCGGCGACCGGGAAGCGGCACGGGAGCATCTGCACGCGGCGCGGGAGAGGCTGGCGGCCAGACCGAACCCGGGCAACACGGCCGCGGTGCGGTTCCTGGAAGCCGTCCACGCGGAGGCGGACGGCGACATCGGCCTCGCCGTCGTCAAGGTCCGGCAGGTGCAGCGGGAGGGGGCCTTCATGCGCTGGCGGCTCCTGCGCGACTGGGTCGACTCCGCGATACGCATGGCCCTGGGCGGGGCGGACCACGAGCTCGCCGAGGACCTCGCCGCACAGGCCGGCGCCCACGCCGGACGCAACCCCGCCGTGCCGACCGCCACGGGCGTCGCGGCCCAGGCCCTCGGACTCGTACGGAACGATCTCGCCCTGCTCGAACGCTCCGTGGAACTGCTCGACGCGAGCCCCCGCCCGCTGGTCCGGGCGGCCGCGTCCGCGGATCTCGGACAGGCCCTCCTGGCGGCGGGCCGGAAGCAGCGGGCGGTGGCCGCGCTGACCCGCGCCCGTGACACGTTCGCCGAGTCGGGCGCCCACGCCGCGGCGGCACGGGCCCAGGGGGCGCTGCGGGACGCGGGGGCCGCCGGCCGCGGGACAGGGCCCGTGCAGCGCCCCGTGCAGGGTTGGGGTGCGCTCACGGCCTCGGAGAGGAAGATCGCGCGCCTGATCGCCCAGGGCCACACCAACCGGTCGGCCGCGGACCTGCTCGTGGTGTCCCCGCACACGGTCAACACCCACCTGACGTCCGTCTTCCGCAAACTGTCGGTCAACTCCCGGGTTCAACTGGCCAACGTGGTCATGGCCCTGCCCGACAGCTGAGGGAGTCCATTGGTACGTTCACGCGATGCCGTACCGGACTCGGCCGCGTACGACTGGGACGTTCCCACACCGTCGGAGGTCACCAGGCATGCACGGACCCAGCTCCGCACCGCCGACCATCGTGCTGGTGCACGGCGCGTTCACGGGCGCCTCGTCCTGGGCGGAGGTCATCGGTGTGCTGCACGCCGACGGACTGACCGTGCGCGCCCCGGCGAATCCGCTGCGCGGTCTGGCACAGGACGCCGCCTACCTGCGGAGCATGCTGCGTGGCATCGACGCGCCGGTCGTCCTGGTCGGCCACGACTACGGTGGCGCGGTCATCACCCAAGCCGCCGCCGACGCCGACAACGTCGTGGCCCTGTGCTACGTCGCGGCGTTCGGCCTCGACGCCGGCGAGTGCGTCCTGGACATCCTGAACCGCTTCGCCCCCGCGCCGGCCGCCGACGCGACTCGCACCGTCGCTCTGCCCGCTCGGTTGCCCGGCGGTCCGGGCAGCGAGCTGTACCTCCGCGCGGAGCTGTTCGCGCAGGTCTACGCCGCCGACCTGTCGCCCGCCGTCAAGGAGCTGCTGTCCGTGGCCCAACGCCCGATCGCCTGCGACGCGCTGACCGGTCGAGCGGGACCGCCGGCCTGGGCCTCCATGCCGTCCTGGTACGCCATCGCGACCGCCGACCGGATGCTCAACCCCACCGCCCAGCGCTTCATGGCACAGCGCATGGCGGCCATCGAGCACGTGCTGGACGGGTCGCACGCCGTGGTGCTGTCGCGGCCCGATGCCGTGGCGGCGATGATCCGGGAAGCCGCCGGACAGGGACGATGACCGCAGCGGCGAGCGGGCCTCACGAGTGCCACGTGTCATGAGGCCATCGAGGGCGTTTAAGATGCGTTCGAACAGAAAACACCCATCTGGATGCCCTGACGGCTCGTGGAGTCCGCAGGCCGTCACTCCGCAAAGGCACTCGCATGATGTCACCGGCCGGACGGCCGACGCGGCGCACCGCCGTCCGCCGGGCCGGAGCCCTGGCGCTGGCACTGGCACTGGCGACCGCCGGGTGCGCCGGTGGAACCGGTGCCGGATCCGCCACCGGCGAGGTCACCTCCATCACCGTGCTCGACTACTACACCCAGCGGTCCGAGCACACCCAGTGGAACCAGGTGCTCACCGCGTGCGGCAGGACCGCCGGCGTCCGGGTCGAGCACACGAGCGTCCCGCCGGCGTCCCTCGTCCCCAGGGTCCTGCGGCAGGCCTCGTCGCGGACCCTTCCCGACCTGCTGATGCTGGACAACGCCGACCTCCAGCAGGTCGCGCAGACCGGCGCGCTGACCCCGCTGGACCAGTACGGCGTGGACACCGGCGGCTTCGCCGAGGGCATCCTGTCGGCGGGCACGTACGACGGAAAGGTGTACGGGCTGGCCCCCTACGTCAGCACGGTCGCCCTCTTCTACAACAAGGACATGCTCGCCGAGGCCGGTGTCGCCGTACCGAGGACCTGGGACGAGCTGAAGGAGGCGGCCGCGGAGCTGACCCGGCCCGGGCGCCACGGCATGGCGGTCGACGCGAGCGCCACGTTCGAGAGCAGCTGGCAGTTCCTGCCCTTCCTGTGGTCCAACGGCGGGCACGAGAAGCAGCTGGACACCCCGCAGGCCGCACAGGCCCTCCAGCTGTGGGTCGACCTGGTGAAGAGCGGGTCCATGTCGAGGTCGGTGCTCAACTGGACGCAGGCCGACGTCCACGACCAGTTCGCCGCCGGCCGCACGGCCATGATGATCAACGGGCCGTGGCGGATCGCCGCCCTGAACGACGACGCGGACCTGCGCTGGGGAGTGGCCCCGGTGCCCGTCCCCCGGGCGGGGCAGGCCCCGGTCACGCCGCTCGGCGGTGAGGTGTGGACCGTCCCGCAGAGCTCCTCCGAGGAGCGGCAGAAGAAGGCCGCCGAGGTCCTCACCTGCCTGAACAGCGCGTCCAACACGCTCACCCTGGCCAAGCAGCACTTCACCGTGCCGTCCCGCACCGCGGTCGCCGCCCGGTATGCCGCACAGGACCCGACGATGGCCGTCTTCGTCGAGAGCACGCGAGGAGCGCGCGTCCGTACCGGCGAACTCGGCGTCCGGTGGCCCAAGGCGGCGACCGGGATCTACACCGCGATCCAGTCCGCGCTGACAGAAGAGCAGACACCGCAGGAAGCTCTCCGGCGTGCGCAGCGGATCGCGACCAGTGACTGAGCGGTCTCCCGATGGCGCCGGTGTGTCGGTGTTCGCCCTGGTCCGCCGTTGATCTAGCGGGTTCACGCGATGTGCCGCCCCCGGCCCGGCTGGCACGGTGTCGCTGAAGGCAGACACCAGTCGAAGGGCGAAGATCATGGCGCCGGATGTCCAGGAGAGAAGCGCCCCCGGCAGCTTCCCCACCACCGATCCGCTGTCCGCCCTGGGCAGACGGGCCTACTCGCGCGAGGCCCCGTACCGGACATCCGGCGCCGTGGACATCGTCGTCCCCGACGAGATGTACTCCGGCATGATCCGTGCGACGCCGCTCGGTCCTCTCCAGGCCGTCACCATGGACGGCGACAGCCTGTCCGCCCGGCGCACGCGCCGGCTCGTCGCGCAGTACGGCCAGGACGAGGACGTGGTGGTCAATCTGCTGGTCACAGGAGTCGGCCGGCTGGAGCAGGACGGCCGTGACGCGCTGCTCGGGCCCGGGGACATCTTCGTCTACGACCTGGCACGCCCCCTCCACCTCGAATTCCCCCAGTCGTTCCGGACCAAGTCCCTCGTCGTGCCCAGAGACGTCCTGGGCCTGAGCGGGTCCGACGTGGCGCACATCACCGCCTGCCCGCTCGGCTCCGACACGCCTCTCGGTGGTCTGCTTTCGCCCTTCATCTCCGCGATCGTGGACGGCGCCGGCGACTGCCTGTCGCGCACCAGCGGGCTGATGGCGCGCAACGTCGTGGATCTGCTGGGTGTGCTGGCCGCCGAAGTCATGGGCCGGACCGGCGGCCGGACGACCGGGAACACGCCCGGTGGGAACCTGGCGCTGCTGCTGCGGATCCAGGCGTTCATCGACCGGCATCTCGCGGATCCCGACATGACTCCGCAGACCATCGCCCAGGCCCATTTCATATCCCCGCGCTATCTGCACAAGCTGTTCGAGAGCGAGGAGGTCACGGTCGGCCGGTGGATCCAGCGGCGCCGTCTGGAGGCGTGCCGACGCGACCTGGCACTCCACGGGAACGCCACGATCGCCGCGGTGGCACACCGATGGGGCTTCGCCAGTGCCGCGCATTTCAGCCGCGTGTTCCGGGCCGCCTACGGGATGTCCCCCCGCGAGTGGCGCGGTGCCCAGGACGGGACACCGCAGGTCCCGTCGTCCGCACGGCTCATCGACGCGTGACGCCGGTGGCCGGCACCCGGCGGACCTGAAGCGGTCCGTCACTTCTCGGTCGACGGTCGACGCCCTGCGCCGCGCACCGGGCCGGTGGCCGTTCGAAGGACGTCCCGGCCACCGCCCGAACCCCGCGCACGGCCTGGCCTGCTCCCGGCTCCCACCGCAAGGCCGTCGGGCCGGTCGGACCGCCGCCTCACCCCTCCGGCTCGCCGAGCCGCCCGAGCGCCCGGGGCTCGGCGAGCGCGGCCCGGCCGCCCGTGCCCAGCAGCCCTGTCGGCTCCAACGGCTCCTCGGCGGCCAGGCGGGACAGTTCCCGTCGGGAGACCGCGGTGACGACGGGCGGCATGGCAGCGCGCACCAGTTGGGCCGCGCGCAGCCAGCCGGGTACGTACACGGCCGGCCGGCGCCGTTCGACCGCGTCGGCCAGCCGGCCGGCCACGTGGGCCACCGGGTGGACCTTGCGGGCGGGCGGCGGCAGGTGGCCGCGCAGTTCGCGCAGTACCGCGGACCGGTCGGCGTCGCGGATCATGTCGGTGTCGGTCCAGTTGATGTAGGCGATGCCGACGCCCACCCGCCGGTGGGCCACCTCGGCCCGCAGCGACTGGGCGAACGACTCCACACCGGCCTTCGAGGCGCAGTACGCGCTCATCATGGGCGCCGCTCCGATGGAGGCGAGCGAGGCCACCTGGAGGTAGTAGCCGCGGGTGGTGAACAGGTCGGGCAGGAAGGTCCGCGCGGTCACGGCGCTGCCGACGAGGTTCACCTCGACGACGCGGCGCCAGGTCGCGGGGTCGGACTGGGCGAACGGTCCGCCCTCGGCCACGCCCGCGTTGGCCACCAGCACGGACGGCGCCCCGAGCCGCTCCCGGACCCCGGCGGCGGCCCGGGCCATCGCGGCGTCGTCCGTGACGTCGGCCTCCCAGCACCAGGCTTCCCCGGGCAGCGCGTCCCGCACCCGGACCAGCGTCGCCTCCTCACGGCCCAGCAGGGCCAGCCTCATGCCCCGCCGGGACAGCTCGTGGGCCAGGGCCTCGCCGACACCCCGCGCCGCACCGGTCACGACGGCCGTCCTGCCGTCGAGCGGGCTCACTTTCACCGGCATGCGACCACTCCTCGTGCGCAGTGGGCTCACCGGGTACCTCGTCCGGGCCCCGGTACGCACTCGGCCGAGGTAGGGCAAACTGGTCAGTCCGGGCTGTACAGGCAAGGCTGTCCGAATCGACGGCGGACACGTGAACGGCTGCTCGGACCCCGCGCCGGGGCCGGGTGGCCCTTCCGCGTGACACCGGGGCACCCCTGGGCCCCGCCGGACGTTCTCACCTGCGGAAGGTCGGATGCCGGCCGCAGGGGGCCGGCAGCGGAGAGGAAGATCCTTAAATGAACCACCTGAGGGTGCGCGATCTGATGAGCGACGCCGTCGTCCGCGTCCAGCGCGGCACGCCGTTCAAGGAGATCGCGCACCTGCTGCAGGAGTACGACATCACCGCCGTGCCCGTCGTGGACGCGGACGACCGTCCCGTGGGGGTGGTGTCGGAGGCGGACCTCCTGCAGAAGATCTGGGGCGGGGACACCGCGCCGCCCGGTGGCGCCAAGGCGTCGGCCACGGACGCGGCGGGGCTGATGACCTCGCCGCCGGTCTGCGCCCGGGAGGACTGGAGCGTCGTGGACGCCGCCCGGGTGATGGCCCGTCACGGCATCAAGCGGCTGCTGGTGGTCGACGCGGAGGAGCGGCTGATCGGGGTGGTCAGCCGCAGCGACCTGCTGCGGGTCTTCCTGCGCAAGGACCGGGAGATCCGCACCGAGATCATCGAGGAGGCGCTGGTCCAGACGCTCGGGCTGGCTCCCTCGGCCCTCCAGGTGGACGTGACGCACGGACATGTCGTGCTCACCGGCCGGCTCCCGGAGCACGTGCCGGTCTCCGTGCTGGAGGAGCTGTGCGGGGGTGTGGACGGGGTGGTGGCCGTGGAGTTCAGGGCCGCGGGCGACATGGACGCCGAAGTGACGCGCTGACACCGGCCGCCGTCCGCCGGGGACAGCCGTCCGGACGCGCGCGGGATGCGGCCGGGCGGCCCGGACGGTCGGATGGAGGCGTGCGCAGACCCATAGCCGTGGCGGACGGCCGTTTCCGCCTGCTCGCGTCGGGCAGCCTGCTCGCCGCCCTGTCGATCCTGTTCCCTCCGGCCGCCGTCCCGTCGGCGGCCGACGACACCCCGGTCCGCGGCTCCGCCTACATGGGCATGGGCGTCCTGGCCCACGACGGCGTGGCCGCAAGCCCCGCCGGGACCCGCGCCGTCCAGACGGAAGGCGTGGACGTCTCCAGCCATCAGGGGGACGTCGCCTGGCAGAGCCTGTGGGACAGCGGGGTCAAGTGGGCCTACGTGAAGGCCACCGAGGGCACGTCCTACGTCAACCCCAAGTACGGGCAGCAGTACAACGGTTCGTACGACGTCGGCATGGTCCGCGGGGCCTACCACTTCGCGACGCCGGACACCTCAGGCGGCGGCGCGCAGGCGGACTGGTTCGTCGACCACGGCGGCGCCTGGTCGGCGGACGGCCGGACGCTGCCGGGTGTGCTGGACATCGAGTGGAACCCGTACGGTTCCTCCTGCTACGGCAAGACGCCGGGGCAGATGGTGTCCTGGATCCGTGACTTCGTCGACCGGTACCGGGCGCGGACCGGACGGCACGCGGTGATCTACACCTCCACCAGCTGGTGGAAGCAGTGCACTGGCGACGCCGACGGGTTCGGCGCCGCCAACCCGCTGTGGATCGCCCGGTACGCCGCGACTCCCGGGACCCTCCCGGCCGGCTGGTCCCGGTACACGATGTGGCAGTACACCTCGACCGGTCCGATCGTCGGCGACCACGACCGGTTCGACGGGACCCTGGACCAACTGGCCGCCCTGGCCAGGGGCTGAGCGGGGCGCGTCCGGCGCGGGGCGGCTCTTTTCGGCCAACGAACGCCCGGGACCGAACAGCCGTCCAAGACCCCCTGTCGTGCCCGGGAGATGATCAATAGCCTTGGGGCGTACGCCCGTTACCGCCCCCAGGGAGCCCCATGTCCACGGCTCAGCAGGTCCCCGACATCCTCTCGCCCGAGTTCGCGGCGGACCCCTACCCCGCCTACCGCGTGATGCGGGAGAGCGCGCCGCTCATCTGGCACGAGGCGACGCAGAGCTACATCATCTCCCGCTACGAGGACGTCGAGCGCGTCTTCAAGGACAAGGCCGGTCAGTTCACCACCGACAACTACGACTGGCAGCTCGAACCGGTGCACGGCAAGACCATCCTCCAGCTCAGCGGCCGGGAGCACGCCGTGCGCCGGGCCCTGGTCGCGCCGGCGTTCCGCGGCGCCGACCTCCAGGAGAAGTTCCTGCCCGTCATCGAGCGCAACTCCCGCGAGCTGATCGACGCCTTCCGGCACACCGGCTCCGCCGACCTGGTCAGCGACTACGCCACCCGTTTCCCCGTCAACGTGATAGCCGACATGCTCGGTCTGGACAAGGCCGACCACGAACAGTTCCACCGCTGGTACACGGCCGTCATCGCCTTCCTCGGCAACCTGTCCGGCGACCCGGAGGTCACCGCGGCCGGGGAGCGGACCCGGGCCGAGTTCGCCGAGTACATGCTGCCGATCATCCGGGAGCGGCGCGACCGCCTCGGTGACGACCTGCTGTCCACGCTGTGCGCCGCCGAGGTCGACGGCGTGAGGATGAGCGACGAGGACATCAAGGCGTTCTGCAGCCTGCTGCTCGCCGCCGGCGGCGAGACCACCGACAAGGCGATCGCCGGCATCTTCGTCAACCTGCTGCTCAACCCCGAGCAGCTCACGGCCGTCCGCGAGGACCGCTCCCTGATCACGCGCGCCTTCGCCGAGACTCTGCGCTTCACCCCGCCGGTCCAGATGATCATGCGGCAGTCGGCGACCGAGGTGGAGCTGACCGGCGGGACCGTCCCCGCGGGTGCCACCGTGACCTGCCTGATCGGCGCGGCCAACCGGGACGGCGACCGCTACCGGGACCCGGACCGCTTCGACATCTTCCGCGACGACCTGACCACGACGACCGCGTTCTCCGCCGCCGCCGACCACCTCGCCTTCGCGCTGGGCCGGCACTTCTGCGTCGGCGCCCTGCTGGCCAAGGCGGAGGTCGAGATCGGCGTGAACCAGCTCCTGGACGCCATGCCCGGCCTACGGCTCGCCGAGGGCTACGACCCAGTGGAGCAGGGCGTGTTCACCCGGGGCCCGCAGTCGGTCCCGGTGCGCTTCACCCCTGCCTCGGCCTGAGCGGGACACGGGGGTACGGGGGCATGGGACGCACGGGGGCTCGGGGCCCCGCGAGGGGCTCCGCCGGTCACTGCACGACCGGCGTGAACCGCACCGGGAGCGCCGTGAGGCCCCGCATCCAGATCGAGTCCCGCCAGGTCAGCTCCTCCGGCTCGACCGACAGCACCAGGTCCGGCAGCCGCTCCAGCAGCGTCTCCACCGCCGTACGCGCCATCACGTCCGCGAGCAGCGGCGCCGGGTAGGGGCAGCGGTGCTCGCCGTTGCTGAACGACAGGTGCGCCGAGTTCTCGGCGCCGACGTGCGACTCCGGCCAGATCTGCGGGTCGGTGTTGGCCGCGGCGATGCCGAGCACCACGCAGTCGCCGGCCCGGATCAGCCGGCCGCCGAGCTGGGTGTCACGCACCGCCCAGCGGCCGATGAAGTTCTGCGTCGGCGTGTCCAGCCACAGCACCTCGTTGAGCGCCTCGCCGACGCTGAGCCGGCCGCCGGAGACGTTGATGGCGAACCGCTCGTCGGTGAGCAGCAGCCTGAGGGTGTTGCAGATCCAGTTGGCCGTCGGCTGCTGGGCCGCGGCGATGATGGAGATCAGGTCCTGCACGATCTCCTCGTCGGTCAGCCCTGCCGGGTGCAGCAGCATCCGCGAGGTGATGTCCGGACCGGGCCGCTCCCGCTTCTCCTTCACCAGCTGCGCGATCCGCTCGCCCACGCGCGCGTACGCGGCCACCGGGTCGTCGCCCTCGGCCGCGTCCAGGGAGATCCGCAGATCGTCCACGAGCCGCTCGGTGTCGGTGCCCGAGTGCGGCATGCCGCACATCTGGACCACGGCGATCATCGGCAGGGCGTGCGCGTAGGTGCTCATCAGCTCGGCCTCGCCGCTGCCCGCGAAGGCGGCGATGAGCCCGTCGGCGATCTCCCGGCACTGGCGGGCCAGTTCGAACTGGTCGACGCCCTCCAGCGCCTCGGTGATCACCCCGGCCCGCCGCTGGTGCTCCTCGCCCTCGGTGAACAGCACCGACGGCTGGTACCCGACGAACGGCATCAGCGGCCAGTCCGGGGGGATGTTGGGCCACTGGTTCCAGCGGCGGCAGTCCCGCGCGAACAGCTCGTCGTGGTTGGTCACGTAGCTCAGCTCGGAGTAGCCGAGGACCAGCCAGGCGGGGATGTCCCCGTCCAGCAGCACCGGCGCCACCGCGCCGTGCTCCCGGCGCAGCGTCCGGTACAGCTGCGACGGCGTCTGCTGGTACTCCAGCCCGGCCAGGCGCAGCGCGCCGCCGCCGCCGTGGGCGGGGCAGCCCGGGGGCGGCCCGTCGGGCGTGGGGGATCCTGTCTCGGTCACGGTGTGGTCTCCCGGGCCATGGCGAGTTCGTACAGGTGGTCCACGAGGGTGATCAGCACGTCCTTCCCGGAGCGTCTGACCCGCGCGTCGCACTCGATCAGCGGCACGTGCTGCGGCAGCGCGAGCGCCTGGCGGATCTCCTCCAGGGAGTGCCCGGAGTCGTCGTCGAAGCGGTTGACTGCCACCACGAACGGAGTTCCGTGGTGTTCCAGCCGGTCGATGGCGTACCAGGAGTCGTTCATGCGGCGGGTGTCGACGAGGACGACCGCGCCGAGCGTGCCGGAGAACAGCCGGTCCCACAGGAACCAGAAGCGCTCCTGTCCGGGCGCGCCGAACAAGTAGAGCACCATGCGCTCGTTGAGGCTGATCCGGCCGAAGTCGAACGCCACCGTGGTGGTGGTCTTCCCGGCCACGCCGCTGGTCTCGTCGACCCCGACGCCGGCCTGGGTCATCACCTCCTCGGTGTTGAGGGGGCGGATCTCGCTGACCGAGCGGACCAGGGTGGTCTTGCCGACCCCGAACCCGCCCACGATGACTATCTTCAGGCCGGTCTCGGCGGCGTCGGCCAAGGGCGTACGGCCGACGGGCAGTTCAGAGGTTGCGGAGCCCATGGAGCACCTCCTTGAGAAGGGCGGAGTCGGGGAGCGAGGCGACGGACTCGGCCGCGCGCGGGTGCCGGGCGGTGATCCGGCCCATGGCGAGGAGGTCGCCGAGCAGGATGCGTACCACCGTGATCGGCAGCCTCAGTTCCGCGGCGATCTCGACCACGGCGGTCGGGTGCCGGCACATCTCCAGGATGCGGACGTGTTCCGACTGCATCCCGGCCGACGGTTCGCTCTCGCTGACCACCAGGGTGACCAGGTCGAAGGCGTCGTCGGCGCGGCTGCGACCGCCGGTGACCGTGTAGAGCCGGTCGGGGTCGCCGGTGTCCACGGGCTTGCGGGGCGGCGTCATGAGGCGGCGCCTCCTGGGAGGGGCTGGCGGGGCTCGGCTCGCAGGTGTTCGCCGATCTGCTCGACCAGTTCGGTCATCTGGTGGCCGACCACGCCGGGGTCGGCGTTCTCCTCGGCGACGACCGCGAGGTGGGCGCCCTCCCCGGCCTCGACGATGAAGAGCAGGCCGCCGTGGAACTCGGTCATGGAGTGGCGTACTCCCCCGGTTCCGTCGCCGAACTCCACGGAGGCGCCCTGGGCGAGCGCCTGGATGCCCGAACAGATCGCCGCCAGCTGGTCCGCCCGGTCCAGGGTGAGGTGGTCGGACCAGCACAGCTTCAGCCCGTCCCGGGACAGGACGAGGGCGTGCCGGGTTCCCGGGGTGCGCTCCAGAAGGTTCTGCAGAAGCCAGGTGAGGCTGTTGTCGGTGGTCTGCATGGTGGTGATGGGACGGTGGGTGCCCGGCTGACCGGTCACCGGCCCGTTCCTCCAATCTCACGTGCTCAAGCGGGGGGGGTAAAGGGAGCCGAGGCCTGGAGCGGGCGCTACGGGGCGGCCGGTGGCTCGGGCCGGTCATCGGGTCCGGCGGCCTCCCGGCCGGACCGGCGGGCGCGGTGGAAGGCGCCGAAGCGGGAACCGGCGTCGCGTACGGCGGGACGCTCCCGGTCCGGTGCGCCGTCCTCGGTGCTGTCGCCGCCGCGGCGCTGCTCCCGCTCGCGTTCGGCCTCCGCCATGGTGCGGCCGGGGGTGCGGACGGGCAGTCCGTTCGGCGTGTTGTCGGGCGCGTTCGCCGGTCCGGGAAGGCCGGCGCGGGGTGCGGCGGGCTCGGCGGGGGCGAGGCGGGGCGCCGGGGGCTCGACGGGGGCCGGTGCCGCGGGAGCCGGTGCCGCGGGAGCCAGGGCCGCAGGAGCGGGGGCCGGCGCGGCGGGGCGGCCCTGGGCGCCGACGGGGGCCGGTTCGCGCTGCTGGGCGAGGAGCTGGCGGGGCAGCAGGACGACGACGCCGGTGCCGCCGCGGGAGGAGGGGCGGTAGTTGACGCTGATGCCGTACTTGACGGCCAGCCGCCCCACGACCGCGAGGCCGAGCCGGGTGCCCTGGAGGGAGGCGAGGTCGGTCATGCGGCCGGCCACCGACTCCTCGGCCCGGCGCATGGCCGCGGCGGCCATCTTCAGGCCGCTGTCCTCGATGGTGACGACGATGCCGGCGCTGCGCTCCTCGACGTAGACGTTGACCTCGTCGATCGGCGGCGAGAAGTTGGCGGCGTTGTCCATCAGTTCGGCGAGCAGGTGCATCACGCCCTCGGCCGCGAACCCGGTGACGGCGGCCGTGGTGGAGCAGTGCAGGCGCACCCGCTGGTAGGCGGCGATCCGGCCGACCGCGCCGCGCAGGATGGACTCCATCACGATGGGCTTGTTCCAGGCGCGGCTGGAACGGCCGCCCATGAGCAGGGCCAGCCGGTCGGTCATCAGGCCGAGCTGCGAGGTGCTGTGGTCCAGCTTCAGCAGGTCGCCGAAGACCTCCTCGCCGTGCCGCTCCTGCATCTCGCGGAGGTCGGCGAGCATGCTGACCGCCTTGGCCTGGACCCGGCTGAGCGCCTTCGCGGAGGCCGCCTGGGCGGCGGCTGCGCGGCGCTCGCTGTGGGCGAGTTCACGGACGAACGATTCAGCGGGTGCCCGCACCGCCGGGGTGCGCGGCCAGTCGAGCTCGCCGAGCACGGTGTCGGCGGACTGTCCCTCGCGCAGCCTGGTCACGGCGGCGGGCAGCAACTCGTCGGCCAGCCGCACCAGTTCGGCGGCCATGCGCCCCGACTCGTCGGCGGCCTGCCGCCGTTCGGTGTCGTAGGCGACGGCGAGCCGTACGGCCTCCTCCACCTCGGCGACGAAGGTGTGCGCGAGCTGGCGCAGCTGCGGATCGGAGGGGCTGGTCACCTGGGCCAGGGCGTCCTGCGCGGTCGTTCCGTCCCGCAGCCGCTTGGCGACGGCGGGGAGGGTGACGCTGACCAGGTGCGCGGACTCGGCGGCGATCTGCGCCAACTGCGCCCTGGCCTGGGTGACGTCGTCGCTCTGCCGCAGGCCGGCCCGGCGGGCGCGCCGGATCGACAGCGCGCTGACCACGACCGTGACGGCGAGGCAGAGCCAGGCGCCGAGCATCGCGGCCAGCGACCAGGTGCCGGCTCCGGCCGGCGCCGCGGCGACGGCCGCGCCGGCGGCCGCCGCGCTCACCACCAGGACGGCCGCGGGTACGACCGGGACGGCTCGGGGGGCCTTCGCCGACCGGCGCTGGCTGGATGGTGCAGGCACTGACATTCCGCGGTCCCTCGGGATGGAGAGCAGGAGAAACGGTCGACCGACACACACGGCGGTCACGGGTCAGGAAGCGGGCCCCCAAGAGGACGGCGATCTTCCGGACCAGGTACGGGCACATGGTAGTCAACCCGTCGTGTTCCGAGATCTGACTATCCACGCACTCCGCCCAGCAGTCGATTTCGGCCCGAAGGTGCGGTCGGCCGAACGCGCCGTGGTAGTGAACGGGACACTCAGAATCCTTGCGCTGTCTGGCTGTTCAGCGGCGTGGGCGGGCGAGCCGGCGGTGACAGAGCGCAAGGATGACCGTTTCTTCAGAACACAGGAACGGCGAACAGATGAGCAGTTTCCGGCCAACTCATGGCGCTCCCGCCGCCCGATCACCCCAAGACCTCCACATCACAACCGCACATTCATACGATTGAGTCCTGGCCGGACCCCGGTCCGGTGAAAGCGCGTCGGCCGTGCGCCACCATCTCCCGCACCGCGGGGTGGGGCGCGTCCTTCCAGACCAGGGCGAGCAGTGCCGGTGTGTCGAGGCCGTCCACGGCGCGGGCGGTGAGCCGGGCACGGTGCCCCTCGGCCATCGATGCGCCGAGCACGGCGACGCCCAGTCCGCGGGCGGCGAGGTCGGCGATGGCGTCGGCGGCGCCCGCCTCCAGCACGATGGAGGGCTCCAGGCGGTGCGCGGCACAGGCCCGGTCGAACGCGGTGCGCAGGCCCGTGCCGGGCGGCATGCAGACGATCGGATGGGCGACCAGGTCGTCCAGCGTGACCCGGTCGCGGCCCGCGAGGGGGTGTCCGGCCGGGACCGCCGCGACGAGCCGCTCGCTGAGGATCGTCAGGGCCTCCAGTCCCTCCGGGGTGGCGGTCGCGGTGCCGACGAGCGCCAGGTCGAGGCGGCCGTCGCGCACCCCCTCGACGAGCCGGTCGGAGTTGTCCTCCAGGAGCGAGAGCTCCACCCCCGGGTGGGCCCGGTGGAACGCGGCGAGCGCGTCGAACAGCGGGGTGAGGGTGCAGCCGATGACCATGCCGACGGTCAGCCGGCCCCGGACCACACCGGTCACCTCCCCCACCGCGCGGCCGACCGCCCCGGCCGCGGCGAGTGCGGCGCGGGCGTGCTCCAGCGCCGCCTGCCCCGCGACGGTGAGGGTGGCGGTACGCGCGGACCGGTCGAACAGCTCGGCGCCGAGTTCCCGTTCCAGCCGGCGGATCTGGGCGCTGACACCGGACTGGCTGATGTGCACGCGCTCGGCGGCCCGGGTGAAGTTCCGCTCCTCGGCGACGGCGACGAAGTACTCCAACTGCCTCAGTTCCATGAGCGCTGATTCTAGTTCCGAGAAGAACCATCTGTTGGACTTCTGATCTGCGGTCGGACAGCCTGGACAGCACGGAATTCGAGGTCAGGAGGAAGTCGTGGCGGAGTACGAGGCATACGAGACGTACGAGGCGTACGAGAAGGCCATGCGGCCCGAGGACATCACCCGGCTGTTCGTCGAGCGGTCCAACGCCGGTGACGCCGCCGGGGTCGCCGCGCTCTATGAGGAGGACGCGGTGCTGGCCTACCCGCCCGGTGAGGTGACCGTGGGGCGGGAGGCGATCCGCGCGCTGTGGGAGAAGGTGCTGTCCGGCCGTCCCCGCTTCGAGCCGGAGCCGCCGCTGCCGACCCTGGTCAGCGTCGACGGCGGCACCGCCCTCACCGCCACGCCGCCGAAGGACGGGACCGGTGCCCGCGCGCAGGTCGTCCGGCGGCAGCCCGACGGGAGCTGGCTGCGGCTGCTGGACCAGCCGGAGTTCGTCCCGCCCGCCCGCTGACCCGGTCGCCGGTCCCACCCGCACGCTCACCCCGTCGCCCGCTGTGACCGGGCGGCCGCGTCCTCGTCGGGGCCCGGGCCGGAGCCGTCCGGGCGGCATCGCGTGTCCGCGCCGGTTCCGTACCCTTGCGGCATGCGCATGCGCCCCACTCTGAGCTGGACCCCGACCGAGGACCTGCCGCCGGGCACCACCGACCCGGAGCCGGTCGCCGAGGCGCTGAGGGCCGGGGGTGTGCTGGTGCTCAGCGGGGCGGGGATCTCCACGGAGTCGGGCATCCCCGACTACCGGGGCGAGGGCGGGAGCCTGAGCCGGCACACCCCGATGACCTACCAGGACTTCACCGGCGACGCTCAGGCCAGGCGCCGGTACTGGGCCCGCAGCCACCTGGGCTGGCGCACCTTCGGCCGGGCCCGCCCCAACGCCGGGCACCGGGCCGTGGCCGCGTTCGGGCGGCGGGGCCTGCTGTCGGGCGTGATCACCCAGAACGTCGACGGGCTGCACCAGGCCGCCGGCAGCGAGGGGGTCGTGGAGCTCCACGGCAGCCTGGACCGGGTCGTCTGCCTGTCCTGCGGCCGCCTCGGCCCGCGCCGGGAACTCGCCCGGCGGCTGGCCGCGGCCAACCCGGACTTCGCGCCGGTGGCCGCGCACCTCAACCCCGACGGGGACGCCGACCTCAGCGACGAGCAGGTCGGGGACTTCCGGGTGGTGCCGTGCGCGGTCTGCGGCGGCGTCCTCAAGCCCGACGTGGTGTTCTTCGGGGAGGCGGTACCGCCGCGGCGGGTCGAGCACTGCCGTGCGCTGGTCCGCTCGGCGGCCTCCCTGCTGGTGCTGGGCTCCTCCCTGACGGTGATGTCCGGGCTGCGGTTCGTCCGGCAGGCGGCCGAGGCCGGCACACCGGTGCTGATCGTCAACCTGGACCCGACCCGGGGCGACCGGCACGCCGTCACCCGGGTCGCGCTCCCGCTGGGCGGGACCCTCACCGCCGTGGCGGACCGGCTGGGCGTACCCGTCGACGCCTAACCGCGGGGCTCCTGCCCCAGCTGGACCAGCAGATCGCCGCCCTCGACCTGCTGGACGCGGTTGACGGCCAGCCTGGTCACCGTGCCCGCCCGGGGAGCGGTGATCGCCGCTTCCATCTTCATCGCCTCGATGGTGGCCACCGTGGCCCCGGCCGCCACCCGGTCGCCCTCGGCGACCGCGAGGGTCACCACACCGGCGAACGGCGCCGCGACCTGCCCGGGGTCGCTCCGGTCGGCCTTCTCGGTCACCGGGACGTGGGAGGCCGCCGCCCGGTCCCGGACCTGGATCGGCCGCAACTGCCCGTTGAGACCGGCCATCACGGTCCGCATGCCCCGCTCGTCGGCCTCGCCGACCGCCTGGAGTTCGATGAGCAGCCGTACGCCGGGTTCGAGGTCGACGGCGTACTCCGTGCCCGGCCGCAGTCCGTAGAAGAAGTCCCTGCTGTCCAGGACGCCGGTGTCGCCGTACGTCTGCCGGTGGGTCCGGAACTCGCGGGACGGGCCGGGGAACAGCAGCCGGTTGAGGGTGGTGCGCCGGTCCTCGGCGAGGCCGGTGCGGTCCTCGGCGGACAGTTCCGTGACCGGCGCGGCCTCGGCGCGGCCCCGCAGCGCCTTGCTGCGGAACGGCTCGGGCCAGCCGCCGGGCGGGGTGCCCAGCTCGCCGCGGAGGAAGCCGATGACGGAGTCGGGGATGTCGTACCGGTCCGGGTCCGCCTCGAACCGCGCCGGGTCGGCTCCGGCGCCCACCAGGTGCAGGGCCAGGTCGCCGACCACCTTCGACGACGGGGTGACCTTGACCAGGCGGCCGAGCATCCGGTCGGCGGCGGCGTACATCGCCTCGATGTCCTCGAAGCGGTCGCCGAGGCCGAGGGCGATGGCCTGGGCGCGCAGGTTGGAGAGCTGACCGCCGGGGATCTCGTGGTGGTAGACGCGGCCGGTCGGCGCGGCCAGGCCCGCCTCGAAGGGGGCGTAGACCTTGCGGACGCTCTCCCAGTACGGCTCCAGGTCGCCGACGGCCTTCAGGTCCAGGCCGGTGGGCCGCTCGGAGTGGTCGGTGGCGGCGACGATCGCGGACAGGGACGGCTGCGAGGTGGTGCCGGCCATGGACGCCACGGCGCCGTCGACCGCGTCCGCCCCGGCCCGTACGGCGGCCAGGTAGGTGGCGAGCTGGCCGCCCGCCGTGTCGTGGGTGTGCAGGTGCACCGGCAGGTCGAACTCCCGGCGCAGGGCCGACACCAGCGTCTCGGCGGCCGGGGCGCGCAGCAGGCCCGCCATGTCCTTGACGGCCAGGACATGGGCGCCGGCGGCGACGATCCTCTCGGCCAGGCGGAGGTAGTAGTCGAGGGTGTAGAGCTTCTCGGACGGGTCGGAGAGGTCGGCGGTGTAGCAGAGGGCGACCTCGGCGACGGCCGTGCCGGTGGCGCGTACGGCCTCGATGGCGGGGCGCATCTGGTCGACGTCGTTGAGCGCGTCGAAGACGCGGAAGATGTCGATGCCGGTGGCCGCCGCCTCCTCGACGAACGCGTCGGTCACCTCGGTCGGGTACGGGGTGTAGCCCACGGTGTTGCGACCGCGCAGCAGCATCTGGAGGCAGATGTTGGGCACCGCCTCGCGCAGCGCGGCCAGCCGCTCCCAGGGGTCCTCGGCGAGGAAGCGCAGGGCGACGTCGTAGGTGGCGCCGCCCCAGCACTCCAGGGAGAGCAGTCCGGGCAGGGTGCGGGCCACCACCGGGGCGACGGCGAGCATGTCCTTGGTGCGGACCCGGGTGGCCAGCAGGGACTGGTGGGCGTCGCGGAAGGTGGTGTCGGTGACGCCGAGGGCGGGTGACTCGCGCAGCCGGCGGGCGAAGCCCTCGGGGCCCAGTTCGGTGAGCAACTGGCGGGAACCGGCCGGGGGTTCGCCCGAGGGCAGCGGCGGGAGCTTGGTCAGCGGGTCGGTCAGGGCGGGACGTTCGCCGTGCGGTTTGTTGACCGTCACGTCGGCGAGGTAGGTGAGCAGTTTGGTGCCGCGGTCGGCGGAGTGCCGGGACGTCAGCAGATGGGGGCGCTGTTCGATGAAGGACGTGGTGACGCGGCCGGCCCGGAAGTCGGGGTCGTCCAGGACCGCTTGCAGGAACGGGATGTTGGTGGCCACGCCGCGGATGCGGAACTCGGCCACCGCACGCCGGGCCCGGCCCACCGCGGTGGCGAAGTCCCGCCCCCGGCAGGTGAGTTTGACCAGCATCGAGTCGAAGTGCGCGCTGATCTCCGTACCGGCGTGGGTGGTGCCGCCGTCCAGGCGGATGCCGGAGCCGCCGGGTGAGCGGTAGGCGCTGATGCGGCCGGTGTCCGGGCGGAAGCCGTTGGCCGGGTCCTCGGTGGTGATCCGGCACTGGAGGGCCGCGCCGCGCAGGGTCACCGTCTCCTGGGAGAGGCCGAGGTCGGCCAGGGTCTCGCCGGCGGCGACGCGCATCTGGGCCTGGACCAGGTCGACGTCGGTGACCTCCTCGGTGACCGTGTGCTCGACCTGGATGCGGGGGTTTATCTCGATGAAGACGTGGTTGCCGTCGCGGTCGAGGAGGAACTCCACGGTGCCGGCGTTGCGGTAGCCGATCCGCCGGGCGAAGCGCACCGCGTCGGCGCAGATCCGCTCGCGCAGGGCCGGGTCCAGGTTCGGGGCGGGGGCGAGTTCGATGACCTTCTGGTGGCGGCGCTGGACCGAGCAGTCGCGTTCGTAGAGGTGGATGACGTCGCCGTGGCCGTCGGCGAGGATCTGCACCTCGATGTGGCGGGGCTCGACCACCGCCTTCTCCAGGAAGACGGTGGCGTCGCCGAACGCGGACGCCGCCTCCCGGGACGCCGCCTCGATGGCCTCCCGCAGGTGCGCGGGGTCCTCGACGCGGCGCATGCCGCGCCCGCCGCCGCCCGCGACCGCCTTGACGAACACGGGGAAGCCGACGTCGTCGGCGGCGCGGACGAGTTCGTCCACGTCGGTGGAGGGCGCCGAGGAGCCCAGCACGGGTACGCCGGCCTCCCGGGCGGCGGCCACGGCGCGGGCCTTGTTGCCGGTCAGTTCCAGGATGCCGGCGCTCGGGCCGACGAAGGTGATGCCGGCCTCCTCGCAGGCCCGCGCGAGGCCGGGGTTCTCGGAGAGGAACCCGTAGCCCGGGTAGACGGCGTCGGCGCCCGCGTCGCGCGCCGCCCGCACGATCTCCTCGACGGAGAGGTAGGCCCGCACCGGGTGGCCCGGCTCACCGATCTCGTAGGCCTCGTCGGCCTTCAGCCGGTGCAGGGAGCCCCGGTCCTCGTGCGGGAAGACGGCGACCGTCCGCGCGCCCAGTTCGTAGCCCGCGCGGAACGCGCGGATGGCGATCTCACCGCGGTTGGCGACCAGCACCTTGCGGAACATCGACGATCCCTTCAGCCGGCCCGTGACGAGACCATGGTGGCGGCGGTATCCGGGTTACGCCATGTGAGGCGGGCCACTCGCCGGGGCGGGTGAGGGTGGGAAGCGCACCCGTCTGTGACGCCCCGTCGGGGGAAGGCTCCCGCACATGCGCGCACTCGTCGTCAACTGCACTCTCAAGCCCTCGCCCGAGCCGTCCAACACCGAAGCCCTCGCCGCCACCGTCATCTCCTCGCTCCAGGGACACGGCGTGACGGTGGACACCGTGCGGGCCGTCGACCTGAACCTGAAGCCCGGCGTACGGACCGACATGGGGGACGGTGACGACTGGCCCGCCGTGCACGACAAGCTCCTCGCCGCCGAGATCCTCGTCATCGCCTCCCCCACCTGGCTGGGCCGGCCCTCCTCCGTCGCCCAGCGGGTGCTGGAGCGGATGGACGCCATGCTGAGCGAGACCGACGCCCAGGAACGGCCGGTCGCCTACAACCGGGTGGCCGGGGTGGTCGTCACCGGCAACGAGGACGGCGCCCACCACGTCATCAGCGAGATCAACGGCGCCCTGGTCGACATCGGCTACACCGTCCCCGGCCAGTCGTGGACGTACTGGCACCTCGGTCCCGGCCCCGGGCCCGACTTCCTCGACGACGACCGCGGCCACGACTGGTCGGTGTCGACCGGCAAGGCCATGGCGTCCAACCTCGTGCACGCCGCCCGCGCCCTGGCCGCGCTGCCGCTGCCGGCTCCGCCGTCCTGACCGCGCGGGGCCGGCGCCGTGGGTACGTGGGGCAGGGACGGCCGCCGGCCGTCCTGGCACCGGCGGTACCAGGACGGCGGGGGCGATGGCTGCCCGCGGGCGGCTGGGCCACCGTGGAGTCGGCCGCCCGCCGGAAGGCGCGGCCCCTCGCACCTCGTACACAGGAGCAGTCATGCGCAAGCTCGCACTCGTCACCGGCGCCTCGTCGGGCATCGGCCGGGCCTTCGCCCGGCGGCTGGCCGGACAGGGCCACGCCGTGGTGGCCGTCGGCCGCCGCGCCGACCGGCTGGAGGCGCTCGCCGCCGAGTTCCCCGGCGTCGAGGTCCGCCCCCTGGTCGCCGACCTGTCCACCGACGCGGGGGTGGACGCGGTCGCGGAGGTGTGTGCCACCGAGCCCCTGACGATGCTCGTCAACAACGCGGGCGTGGCCCACTACATGCCGCTCGCCGACCTGCCCGCGGCCAAGGCCCGGGAACTGGTGCAGGTCAAGGTGGCCGCCCCGACCCTGCTGACGCGCGCCGCCGTCCCCGGCATGCTGGCCCGCGGCGCGGGCGCGATCGTCAACGTGGCCGGCATGATCGCCTTCAGCGGCCCGGCCACGGCGTCCCAGCTGCCCCGGCGCGCGGTCTACGCCGGTGCGCTGGCCCATCTGGTCGCGATGTCCCAGGTGCTGGCCGCCGAGCTGTCCGGTACCGGGGTCGCGGTGCAGGTGCTGTGTCCCGGTGTGGTGGCGACGGAGTTCCACGAGCGGCAGGGCCTGGACCTGAGCACGGTGCCCCGGATGTCCGCCGAGGACGTGGTCACCGCCGGTCTGCGCGGCCTGGAGCTGGGGGAGACGGTCTGCGCCCCCGGTGTCGCGGACGCGAGTCTGCTCCAGCGGGTCTTCGACGCCGACCTCGCCGCGTTCGGCGCGCAGGGCGTCGAACTGGCCGGGCGGTACCGGTCCTGACCGGCCGGCAGGACGGTCCCGGCCTGCTCACCGGGTGCCACAGGCGGGTACCTCCTCCCGGTGCGGTGTCCGGCGGCCGGACGGGTGGCTCCGGTCCCGGCCGGGTGAAACTCTTCCCGCCACCGGGGCACCGTCTGCGCCGAACGGGGGAGGAGGGGCGGCCCGCGGGAAACCCGTACCGGAAGTGGTCAAGCAATGACCAGGTCCACGTACGGAGGCGGAGTTCGGTATGACGCTGAGGAAAGTGCTGGTGTGCGCGTTCGGCGCCGTGGTGTGCACCGGCCTGCTGGGAACCGGCTGTACCCCGGAGCCGCGCGGCTCCTCCTCGCAGAGCACGCCCGTGCCCGGTGCTCCTCCGGCGAGAGCCACCCCCCGCCCGCTCCCCGGGGTCGGGCCCGCCCTGCGCGACCGGGTCCCGGCCGCCTCCCGGCAGGCCGTGGTGGTGCGGGGCACGACGGAAGACGGCAACCGGGCCCGGGTCGTGCTGTACGAGCGGGACGCCGAGCACGGCTGGCGGGCCGTCGCCGGGCCGTGGCCGGCGCACAACGGGCTGCGCGGCTGGACCCGCGACCACGAGGCCGGGGACCTGCGCACCCCCATCGGCGTGTTCACGCTCAGCGACGCCGGGGGACGGCTGCCCGCCCCGTGGGCCCGGCTCCCCTACGACCAGGACCCGGACTTCTCCGCCGAGGGCACCGGACATCTCGGTGAGTCGCTGGAGGGCTCGTTCGACTACGTCGTCGCCATCGACTACAACCGGGTGCCCGGCACGACCCCGCTGGACAACACCCGGCCGCTGGGCGAGGACAAGGGCGGTGGGGTGTGGATCCACGTCGACCACGACGGGCCGACCAACGCCTGTGTCTCCCTGCGCGAGGAGCACATGCGGGTGCTGCTCAAGGCGCTGGACCCGGCCCGGAAACCGGTCGTCGTCATGGGACCCGAGGCGGCTCTGGAGGAGTGACCGCGACGGCTGCGGGGGCCGCGGCGCCCACCGGCTCCCAGCTGATCCGCGTACCGCACAGGGCCACCACGGCCGCCGACCCGGCGACGGCGCCCATGCCCCACGCCAGTGAGGCGGCGTCCGCGACGAAGCCGATGAGCGGCGGTCCGGCCAGCAGGCCGGTGGTGCCCATGGCGGCGACGAGGGTGAGCGCGTCCGAGCCCTGGCGGGCCGCCGCCGCGTACACGCACGGCGTCACGGCGGCGATGCCGAGGCCGACGCAGGCGAAGCCGACCAGGGCCGGCAGCACCCCGCCGCTCAGCAGGGCGCCGGTCAGGGCGGTGGCGGCCAGCGCGCTGCCGAGCAGGACGACCCGCCGGTCGCCCCAGCGGTCGCGCCAGCCGTCGGCGAAGAGCCGGGCGATCACCATGGCGCCCGACACCACGGCGATGCCGAGCGGCGCGAGCCCGGCCGACGCCCCGGCGACGTCCTTCAGGTAGAGGGCGGACCAGTCGTTCATCGCGCCCTCGGCGACCGTGCCGAAGACCATGGCGCAGCACATCCACAGGGTGAGCGCGGTGGGTACGGTCCAGCTCCGGCGGCGTTTGTCCGTCACGGGCGCGTCCGTCGCCTCGCCGCGCCCGTCGTGGATCTCATCCTCGTCCAGCAGTCCGGTGCGTGCGGTGGCGCCCAGGGCCAGCAGGAGGGCGACGGCCACGCCGAAGTGCGCGCCGACCGACTCGGTCAGCGTGGTCATGGCGGAGGCGACCAGGGCGGCGAGCAGTGATCCGGCGCTGAACGTGGCGTGCAGCCGGGCCATGGTGGTGCGCTCGAACCTGGCCTCCAGAGCCGCTCCCTGCGCGTTCATGGCGACGTTCAGACAGCCCACGAGCACGCCGTCGACGCACATGACCAGCAGGGCCACGTGGTAGTTCGGCGCCGCCGCCAGGGCGAGCAGGAGCAGGGCCAGACAGAGCTGGGAGAGCAGGGCGAGCCGCCGGGAGCCCAGGCGCCGCATCAGCCAGGCCACCAGCGGGAACGACACCGCCGCGCCGACGCCGGCGGCCATCAGCAGCACCCCGACCTCGGCCGTGCTCAGCCCCAGGTCCGCCTTCAGGGCCGGTATCCGCGCCGCCCAGGTGGCGTACTGGAACCCGAGGGAGCAGAACAGCGCGGCGGCTGCCAACTGGCCGCGGCGGTACGGGTCTTGGAGCAGGGGCATGCGGATCAGCTCACTTCACGCGGGGCCGGCACCGGCCGGGACATGTAGACGGCGTCGGGGCCGTAGCCGCCGGGCGGGGTGACGTCCGGGTGCGGTACGAAGCCGCGGGCCGTCCAGAACCGGTCGCTGCCGCCCACGGCGACCAGGGAGATCCGTTCGTCGCCGCGGAGGCGGGCGGTCCCGGCGAGCCGGCGCAGCAGGTGCCGCGCCAGTCCCCGGCGGCGCAGGGCGGGCGCGACGACGAGGTCGTGCAGGTGGAGGTTGCCGGGCGGCGCGGTGGCGGGCCGCCCGGTCCGGCCGAGGGCGGGGACGCTCAGCGCCGGGTACGGCAGGGCCAGCAGGTAGCCGGCCGTCCGGCCGCCGACGTCGAGGACGAAGCAGGTCTCCGGCGAGGCGGCCGCCCGGGACTGGAGCGCGGCCCGCCCCTCGGACAGGCCGAGCGGGGCGTAGGCGTCGCGCTCCAGTGCCGCGACGGCGTCCCAGTCGGCGTCGGCGATACGGCGGACCCGGACGGGTTCAGTCATCGGCGCCGCCGGTGACGGCGTAGGCCAGTGGGGGAAAGCCGTTGAAGCCGCGGGTGGTGTAGCTGAGGGCGTACGCGCCGCTGGACAGTACCCAGACGGGGTCGCCGGACGCCAGGTCCGCCGGCACCCGGACGTGCCCGTCCTCGTGGGAGTAGGCGTCGTCGCTGTCGCAGGTGGGTCCGGCGACCACGGCCGGGACGGTGGGGCCGCCGGTGCGGCCGGGGAAGACCAGCCGGTACTGGAGCGCGTCCATCTCGTAGAGACCGTTGAACTTGCCGCAGCTCAGGTACAGCCAGTACCGGTCCGTCCCGCCCGGTTCCCGGCGCCGGGCGAGCCGGGCGACGTGGGCGCGGACGGCGCCGTGGTCGGCGACGAGGTACCGGCCGGGTTCGACGACGAAGTCCAGGGGCCCGCCGTGGGCCCGGCGCAGGGTGTCCATGCCTTCCCGGAGGACCGCGAAGATCTTGTCCAGCGGCGGGTCGAGGGGGTGGCCGTGCCGGTCGAGGTAGCCCACCGCCGGGAGGCCGCCGCCGAGGTTGACGTGGTCGGGGGTGATGCCGCGCGGGCGCAGGGCGCGCAGCACCTCGGCGAGGTCCTCCACGGCGACGCGCCACGCCTCGGCCGTCATCTGCTGGGAGCCGACGTGCACGGAGAGGCCGGACGGCACCAGCCCCGCCTGTCGGGCCCGTTCCAGGACGCGGACCGCGTCTTGGGGCGCGCACCCGAACTTGTGGCCGAGGCCCCACACCGCGCCCTCTCCCCCGGCCGCCACCCGGCAGAAGACCCGGGCGCCGGGCGCGTGCGCGGCGAGCGCGGCCACGTCCTCCAGGCTGTCGGTGGCGAAGGTGCGGACGCCGAGCCGGTGGGCGGCGGCGATGTCGCGGTCGGACTTGACGGTGTTGCCGTAGTGGACGCGGCCGGCCGGCACACCCGCCCGCAGGGCCTGTTCGATCTCGGCGGGGCTCGCCGCGTCGGCTCCGGCGCCGGCCCGGGCCAGCGTGCCGATGACCTCGTCCACCGGGCACGCCTTCAGGGCGAACCTGACGTGGACGCCGGGCAGTTCGCGGCGCAGGGTGGCGTGGGCGCGGGCGATGTCGCCGAGGTCCAGGACGAGGCGGTCCGGGCCGGCGTCGGCGAGGGCCGCGGCGAGCGACGCGCTGAGCGCCGGGGCGGTCCTGGTCAGCGCGCTCACGCGGGCTGCCCGGGCGGTGCGGCCGGTTCGGTCGATCTGGCCGCGGACACCAGCGGTTCCCACGCCTCGGTCAGCAGCGCGAAGTCCGCCATGTCGTCACGGGCCTCGTCCAGGAGGCGTTCGCGGCGGGCGGCCACCAGGTCGGCCACGTCGGCGTACCGGCCGCCCAGGCGCCGGTAGGCGGCGTCGACCGCGTCCAGCCGCCGGATGTTCTCCGTCCGGTCGAGGCCCGTGCTCTCCCGGGCGAACGCCGCGATCCCGGCGGGACGTACCCGGCCGGTGTCGTCCAGCAGGGCGTCTCCGGCGTGTGCCATCCGGTCGTAGACGTGGTGGAAGTGGAGCATCGACAGCAGGAACTTGACGAAGCGCAGCTGATAGGCGCGGAAGCCGTCGTCGGTGCGGCGTTCGCCGGTGTGGTAGTTGACGATGTGCCGGTTGTGCAGGACGCCGGGCAGCCGGGCGTCGTGGACCAGGTGGATCAGGAAGTAGTCGCTGCCGATGGTGTCCCGGGCGGGTGGCAGCGGCACGCGTTCGTGCACGCCGTGGAAGGCGATGTTGCACATGTCGACGCGCATCGGGTCGACGAGGGTCAGCAGTGAGCGGTCCCCGGTGAACGGCTCGGTGCCCGCGCCCCGGAAGGACTCCTCGGCCAGTTCGTGCTTGCGTGCGGCGGACCAGTGGGCCGGTGCCCACAGGCCGACCACGTCGCGGTAGACGTCGGGGTCGGCCCGGCGCAGGTGGGCGAGGTCGACGGAGAGTTCGCCGACGAAGGAGCCGCCCACCATCGCCACCGTCCGCTCCGCGTACGCCGCCGGCAGGTCGGTGTCGGTGACCTCGGCTTGCCCGGCGGGTCTGCCCAGGGCGGCCAGTTCGTGGTGGACGGGGAAGACCGTACGGCCGTCCAGGCGCTGGTAGCGGCTGTCGGAGTCGCGGCGGTGGACGGACTCGCAGCCGAGCGCCGCGGCGATCAGGAAGGCGCGGTTCGTGCAGGCGCCGTAGGAGATGCCGTCGGGCAGGAGCAGGTCGAGGAGGAGGTCGGGTTTGGCGCTGCCGGAGCGGGTGACGACGCGGGTGAGGAAGGCGCGCTGGGCGGCCTCGTCGAGGTGGTGGACGGTGATGCGCGGGTGGGCGGGCAGGCGCCGGACGGCCGCGGTGTGGGCGGTGCGCACGGCGGGGTCGCAGGAGTCGAGGATCAGCACCTGGACTTCGACGTCGGTGTGCCGCTCGACGGCGTAGGCCGCCTCCGCGCCGAGGGCGGTGATGGTCTCGGGGCAGGCCCGGTTCGTGGGCAGGGTCAGGCAGACGCGGCGCATGCGGTGTCCCCGGTGGGCTGGTCGGTGTCGCTCCCGTCGTGCCAGGACTTCAGGCCGAGCAGGCGGGCGCCCAGGTCGTTCAGTTCGGCGGTCGGGTACCGCTCGGACTCGGGCCGGCAAGCGTCGCCGAGCAGGGTGGCGTTCCACTCGGGGGTGGCGAGGGTGCGCCAGGACTCGACGCGGGAGCGGCGCAGTTCCTCGTGCTCCTCCAGCGCGGGCATCATCGACAGGTACTGCACGGCGCGCACCCCGCCGCCCGAGGTGTTGGGGGCGACACCGTGGGCGAGCAGCCCGTTCCAGATCAGCAGGTCGCCGGCGCTCAGGTCGGGCCGTACGACGGGCAGTTCGGCGCGGTCGATGGCGGGCCGGATGGGGTCGCGGCCGGCGGGCTGGAGGGCCTTCCAGCTGTCGAAGCGGCGGAAGAGTTCGGGGCAGCACTGGAAGCCGCCGTGGTCCGGCTCGGTGTCGTTGAGGGCGATGATGCCCTGGACCCGCTGGGGCAGGACGCCGAGGGTGGTGTCGACGTCCCAGTGGAGTTCGATGTCGAAGCCGCGCTCGCGCCGCTCGATCAGGGCGCGGTCGCGGTTCTTGACGTTGGGCGGGTTGAGGTTGAGGCGGTCCAGCGTGACCCAGAGTTCCGCGCAGTCCCATACGTCGGCGAAGGCGTCGTAGACCCGCCGGCTCTGGCGGCTGTCCCAGATGAGCTGGTGGTGGTAGGCCTCGACGAAGCCGTAGACGTGCAGTTCGCGGTCGAGGTCGGAGCGGTAGGCGCGCTCCTCGTACCAGGTCTCCGGGCGGTCGGGGTCCAGGCCCTGGAACTCCCAGGCGAAGTCCAGCAGGCGCCGGGCGGACTCGGCGGGTATGGCCTGCTCGACGACGGTGTAGCCGTACGTCTGCCAGTGGGCGAACTGCTCCTCGGTCAGCACCCGCAGGGGGCGGGTCTTCTCCAGGTCGCGCAGTGGGGTGCGGGCGAGGTAGGTGTCCGCGTCCGCGCTGAAGTAGGGGATGTCCGAGGCGGCTCGGTACAGGTAGGGGTCGGGTGTGGCCATGTGGTGCTCCAAGTCGTCGCCGTCGCACCTGCCGTGGACGGCGGTCTGTGCGGAGGGCGTGCCACTGTGCGCACGCGGGAGGGGCTACGGGTTCCGCTCGGGGCCGGGTGGCGGAGCGGGGCGGGGCGGCGGACACCGGTCTCCTGTGCCACTCGCCGAACGAGGCCTCACAATGGACTAGACCAAGTAGCGGTGTCAACACCCTTGGAGCGGCGGCGCGTTGACCTCGATTCAAGAATTTCCCGTCGTCGCCCGACCCTTGACACACCTGGTCGGCCTGGGTGCATCGTGTTCCTGGTCTGTACCAATGAGCAGGGGGTGGCGTGGGTGTCGTGCCCGTCCACCGGAAGGCGCGGCCGGTGTCCTCCGGCGAGCGCGGCCTCCGGGGTGGCCGCGCCCTCCGGTGCCGGGCTCGGCCGGGGCTCAGCCGGGGCTGGGCCGGCCCTGGCGCCAGTAGCCGTGGAAGGCGATGTCCGACTTGGGCACGGCCCGGTCCCGCACCAGGTGACGGCGTACACCGGTGGCCAGCCGGGACTCCCCCGCCGCCCAGACGTACCCCCGGCCCGGCCGTGGCTCGGCGCGCCGCACCGCGTCGAGTGCAGCCGCGCCGGGCGCGGCGCCGTCGCGGGCCAGCCAGTGCACCGTGACGCCCTCGGGAACGGCGAGGTCCGTACGGAAGTCGGCCCTGTCCGGCACCTCCAGGAACACGTCCCCGGCGAGGGAGGCGGGCGCCCCGTCCAGGATGGCCAGGATCGCCGGCAGCGCGCTCTCGTCACCGACCAGCAACTGCCACGCGGCGCCCTCGGGCGGCAGGTAGGTGATGCCCATGTCGAATATGCCGGCCGGATCACCGGGCCGGGCGCCCCGCGCCCAGGCGGAGGCCGGGCTGTCGCCGTGCAGGGCGAACTCGATGTCCAGTTCCCCGAGTCCGGGCCGGATGCGGCGAATGGTGTAGTTGCGCACCCACGGCCTGCTCGCCTTCGGCATCAGCAGCACCTCGGCCATCCACGCCTCGCTGTCGCGGCGCGGCATCCGCAGGCGCTCCTGGCCCGCGCGGGGGAAGAACAGCCGTACGGTCTGGTCGTGTCCCATGGGTTCCAGGTGGGCCAGTTCGGGACCGCCGAGCGTGACGGTCAGGAAGGTGGGGCTCAGCCGCTCGGTCGCCCGCACCTCCAGCGTGATCATGCGCCGGGTCCGGGGCATGCGCGTCTTGGGCAGCAGACTCATCGCTGTCTCGCTCTCGTCGTGGTGGTTCGGCGGCAGGGCTCACAGGTCCACGACGAGCCGGGCCGACCGTGCGCGGGAGACGCACGGGTACATACGGCCCGCCGGGGCGCCGATGTCGTCGCGGTGATCGGGTTCGCCGTCCAGGACGGCGAGTTCACAGCTTCCGCAGACGCCCTCCCGGCAGCCGGCGGGCACCGTCCGGCCGCTGTGCGCCAGGGCGTCGAGCATCGGCTTTCCCTCCGGCACGTGCACGGTGCCGCCCGACCGGGCGCACACCACCTCGAAGGCGGTGTCGGGGCCGAACTCCCGCCGCAGCGGCCGGAACCGCTCCGCGTGCAGGCGCCCGGCGGGGAAGACGGCCTCGGCGGCGGACAGCAGGGGCGCGGGGCCGCAGCAGTAGACCAGGGTGCCGTCGTCCAGCTCCGCGGCCAGGGCGCGCAGGTCGGGCCTGCCCTGTTCCCGGGTGGCGACCAGGCGCACCCGGTCCCCGTACTCCGCGCGCAGGTCGTCGGCGAACGGCATGGTGTCCGTCGACGGTCCCACGTACACCAGCCGGGCGGGCACTCCGGCCGCCGTCGCCGCCCGCAGCATCGGCAGGACGGGGGTGATGCCGATGCCGCCGGCCAGGAAGAGGTAGCCCGGCGCGGGCAGCAGCGGGAAGTGGTTGCGCGGCGCCGACACCTCCAGGCCGCGCCCGGCGCGCAGGAAGCGGTGGATGTACTCCGATCCGCCCCGGCTGAGCCGGTCGAGGCGCACGGCGATCCGGTAGGCGTCCCGGTCGGCGGGGTCTCCGCACAGCGAGTACTGCCGGGTCAGCCAGTTGGGCAGGGAGACGTCGATGTGGGCGCCCGGCTCCCAGGGGGCGAGCGGGCGGCCTCCGGCGCCCTTGAGGGTGAGGGAGACGACGTCCCCGGTGAGGGGTGCCATGCGGTCGACGACGACGGTCTGCCGGGGCGGTGGGGACGGGGGCTGTGGTGACAGGGGCGATGGGGCCTGGGGTGGAGGGGCTTGGGGTGGTGGGGCTTGGGGTGGTGGTGTCACGGGGTGGTCTCCTTCGGCGAGGGGCGGTGTCCGGACCGGGTCAGTACAGCTCGCGGTAGCCCTCTTCGAGGCGGTTCTCGATGATCTCCGGGTCGATGTCGAGGCCGAGCTGCGCGACGGCGACCTCGCCGGCCGAGGGCATCTCGTCGGCGAGGGCCTGGGTGGCGGGGTCCCACAGGCGGGACCGGATGAGCGCGCGGCCGCAGTGGAAGTACACCTCGTCCACCTCGACCAGGAGGGCCAGCACCGGCCGCCTGGCCTCGGTCTCCATGCGGGCCAGGACGTCGGGCTCGTCGGTGGGCCGGGCGCGGCCGTTGACGCGCAGGGTCTCGCGCATACCGGGGACGAGGAAGAGCAGGCCGATGCCGTCGTTCTCGGCGAGGTTGCGGAAGGAGTCGGCGATCCGGTTGCCGGGGCGGTCGGGGATGGCGAGCGTCCGGTCGTCGAGGACCTTCACGAAGCCGGGGTAGTCGCCCCGGGGCGAGCAGTCGGCGCGGCCCCGGGCGTCGGCCGTGGCCATGGTGAGGAAGGGCGAGTGCGCGATGAACCGGCGAAAGCAGTCGTCGAGGCGGTCGGTCTTCTTCGCCGCGGTCATGGCGTCGGGTTCGCCGAGCCGGGCCCGGACCTCGTCCGGGGGAACGCTCCGGTAAGGGGTGGCGACATGCGTCATGAAGGGTCCTTCCCAGGAGGAGGATCGGCAGCCGTCCTTGACGGCTCCGCCGCAGGTCATGCCACTATTGTGAGCAATTACTCAGGTCGTTCGCCACTCGCTTTCGCGGGCCTGGCCAGGAGGTTCCATGACATCCGGCAAACGCGCCATCGCCCCACGTAAACAGCCCCGTCAGGTCCGCGCCGAGCTGACCCGGCAGCGCATCCTGGACGCGGCTGCTCACATTTTCGAGGAGTACGGCTACGCGGCGGGCACCACCAACCGGATCGCCGAACGGGCGCGGGTCTCGATCGGTTCGCTCTACCAGTACTACCCGAACAAGGACGCGATCCTGGTGGAGTTGGTGACCCGGCACCTGGAAGCCGGGGCGGCCAGTGTCGCCCGCTACCTGGCCGAGGGGCTGCCCGCATCGCTGGAGGACACCCTCCGGGTGTTCGTGCGGGCCGCCATCGAGAACCACGTCGACGATCCGCGGCTGCTGCGCATCATGGCCGAGGAGGCACCGCGGTCGCCGGAGCTGCTGGCGAAGGTGAACGACTACGAGGCAGAACGCTTCCGGCACACCCAGGAGTTGTTCGAGAACCACCCCGAGGTCCGGGTGGCCGACACCGAGGCCGCCGCCCGGCTCGCCGTGACCACGGTGGAGCTGGTGGTCCACAAGGTCTGCTCGGCTCCCGACCCGCTGGGCACCCGGCGTCTGGAGGACGAACTCGTCGCCATGCTCCACCGGTACCTCACCGGCCCGGAGTGAGCGTCAGGCCGGGGCCAGGGGCGGGGACAGCCGGCCGGTGCGGCGCAGGAAGCGGATGACCGGGCGGCCGTGGCCGCCGTCGGTTACCTCGGCGCGGACGCCGTAGACCCGTTCGATCAGGGAGGGGGTCAGGACGTCGCCCGGGGTGCCTTCGGCGACGGCCCGGCCCTCGCCGAGTACGAGGACGCGGTCGCAGTACATCGCCGCGAGGTTGAGGTCGTGCAGGGCGACGACCGTGGTGACGGGCAGGCTCACGACCAGTTCCAGCAGGTCGAGCTGGTGCTGGATGTCGAGGTGGTTGGTGGGTTCGTCCAGCAGCAGTTCGCGCGGTTCCTGCGCGAGGGCGCGGGCTATCTGGGCGCGCTGGCGTTCGCCGCCGGACAGGGTGTGCCAGGACTGGTCCGCCCGGTCGGTGAGGCCGGTGCGGTCGAGGGCGGCCGCGACGGCCCGGCCGTCCGCGGCCGATCCGGCCGCCCAGGGGCGGCGGTGCGGGATGCGGCCGAGGGCGACGACGTCGCGGACGGTCAGTTCGGTCTGGGTGTGGGCGTGCTGTTCGACGGTGGCGATTCGGCGGGCCGCGGTCCGGCGGCCGACGCCGGTCAGGGGCCTGCCGTCGAGGGTGACGACGCCTGCGGCGGGCTGGAGCACGCCCGCGAGCAGTCTGAGCAGAGTGGACTTTCCCGACCCGTTGGGGCCGAGCAGGCCGACCGTCTCGCCCGGGCGGGGGGCGAGGGTGACGCCGTCCACGACGAGCCGGCCGCCCGCGCGCCTGCCCACACGGTCGGCCCGCAGTCCTCCGGCTCCGGGAGCGGCCGTCCCGGAGCCGGCCGGCTCGCGAGTCGTCTCGGGACCGGCCGTCTCATGTGCCGTCCCGAAGCCGGCCGTCTCGCCGGCCGTTTCGGGACCGGCCGTTTCGGCACCGGCCGCTTCGGAACCAGCCGCTTCGGCACCGGCCGCTTCGAGGCCGATCGTCTCGCCGGCCGTCTCGGGGCCGACGGTCTCGGGCTCGTTCACGCCCGCCTCCGGCCCCGGTAGAGGACTGCCACGAAGGCGGGCACGCCGATGAGGGACGTCACCACTCCCACCGGGATCTCCTGCGGGTCGAGGACGGTACGGGCCAGGGTGTCCACCCACACCAGGAACACGGCCCCGGTCAGCACGGTGACCGGCAGCAGCCGGGCGTGGGCGGCGCCGGTCAGCACGCGGGTGGCGTGCGGCAGGACCAGCCCGACGAAGCCGATCGCCCCGGCGCAGCTGACCAGGGCGGCGGTGAGCAGGGCGGTGGCGCAGAGCAGGACGAGGCGGGTACGGGCCACGCGCACACCGAGGCTCGCGGCGGCCTCCTCGCCGAAGGTGAACGCGTCCAGGGTGGCGGAGTGGACCAGGCAGACCACGAGTACGGCGGCCAGCACCCCGGCGCACAGCAGCACCTCGGTCCAGCCGGCGCCGGTGAGCGAACCCAGCAGCCAGAACATCACGCCCCGGGTGGTCTCCGCGTCCGCCGAGGTCAGCACGGTGAACGAGGTGAGCGCGGAGAACAGCTGCATGGCGGCCACCCCGGACAGCACCACCCGGTCGACGCTGCCGCCGAGGCTGTGACTGAGCAGCAGGACCAGCCCGAAGGAGAACAGCGCGCCGAGGAACGCGCCGGCGGACAGCGACACCGCTCCCCCGCCCACGCCGAGCACGATCACGGCGACCGCCCCGGTCGAGGCCCCGGAGGAGACCCCCAGCACGAACGGGTCGGCCAGCGGATTGCGCAGCAGGGACTGCATGACCGCCCCGCACAGCGCGAGGCCGGCGCCGCACACCGCGGCCAGCGTCGTGCGCGGCATGCGCAGGTCCCACACGATGCCGTCGCGCAGCGGCGCGAGGTCGGTCCGGCCCAGCCCGAGGTGGGCGGCGACCGAGGCCCACACATCGGCGGTGGAGATGTCGGCCGGCCCGATGGTCACCGCGACGGCGACCGACACCGCCAGCGCGGCCAGTCCGGCCACGGTGAGCAAGGGGGTCCGTATGCCGGTCACTTGGCGAACCCGAGGTCCCGCAGGCCGGCCGCCACCTTCTCGATGCCCTCCACCGTGCGGATGGACGGGTTCATCGCCTGTCCGCTGAGCAGGACGTACCGCTTCTTCCGCACGGCTGTGAGATTGCGGGTGGCCGGGTTGGTCTCCAGGAACTCGATCTTGGCCTTGGCGGTCTCGGCGGTCTGGGACTCGCGGGTCAGGTCGCCGAGGACGATGACGTCGGGGTCGCGGTCGGCCACGGTCTCCCAGTTGATCTGGGGCCACTCGTCGTGGGTGTCGGAGAAGACGTTCCGCGCGCCGAGGGCGCGGGTGATGGCGCCGGGGGCGCCGCAGCATCCGGCGAGGTAGGGCGACTGGGAGTTGGCGAACCAGTACATGAGGGAGACGTCGGAGACCTGGAGGCCGTCGGTGGCCTCGCGGACCCGCGTCCTGAGCTGCCGCACCAGTCGGTCACCGCGCTCGTCCACACGGAAGGCGTGCGCCAGGTCGCGTATCTCGCCGTACACCGTGTCGAGGGTGAGCGGCGTACCGCGGGAGCCGTCGCCGCCGCTGTCGTTGTCCTTGCCCGCCTCGCAGTCGGACGGGGAGACATAGGTGGGCACGCCCAGTTTCTCGAACTGTTCACGGGTGGCGACACCGCCCGTGCCGAGTGTGGAGACGAACGAGGCGGTGACGAAGTCGGGTCCGGCGTCCAGGACCTTCTCGAAGGAGGGGGCGTTGTCGGCGAGCCGGGGCACCCGGGCGTTCGCCTTCTCCAGGCCCTTCATCACGGGGTCGGTCCAGGTCGCGGTGGCGACCAGGCGGTCCGCGAGCCCGAGGGAGAGGAGGATCTCGGTGCTGCCCTGGTTGAGGGAGACGGCGTGCCGCGGCGCCGACTCCAGGGTGACGCGGTGTCCGCAGTTCTCGATGGTGACCGGCCGGCCGGCGGACGGGGAGCCGTCCGTGGCCGTGTCCTCGCCGTCGGAGGTGCCGCAGGCGGTGAGCAGCAGGACGGAGGTGAGCAGCAAGGCCGCGGAACGGGGGACGGAACGGAACACGGGCATGCCTCGGGTGTCGGGGCTCTGGACGCGGAGCCTGGCCTACGGTCGCCCTCCGCACGGGGTGCGGAGGTGCCAGCAGGTCTTCGGACTCGGGTTCGTCCGGACGAGGCGCCTTCCCAGGACCGTTCCCGCCGTCGCGCGGTTCCCGTCCCAGTGGCGTCAGTGCCCCGCCCGTCCCCCTCACCGCTGCGCGTCAGTTCCGGATTCCCACCGGATTCCCTGACCACCGAGGTGGCGTGACTGGCCTCGGCAGACTACCAAGCACCCCGACCGGGGCGGTGCGGCGGGGCGACGGCGGTGAGACGCCGGCGTATCCGCTCGACGCCGGCGGGGGTGCGCAGCGGCGCGGCGGTGGCACAGCCGGGCAGGCCGGCCTTGACCAGGGCGCTGAGCAGGGCCCGGGGGCCGCTGTCGAGGTAGGTGGTGAAGCCTCCTTGGCGCAGGGCGCGCAGGGTGTGGTGCAGGGCCATGGGTTCGGTGAGGTGGGCGGCGGCCACGGTGCGCAGTTGGGCGGGGGTCCGCGCCCAGTGGCCGGCGGTGGTGTGCACGGCGAGGGCGGGGCGGGCGATCGGCTGGGCCCGCAGCAGACGGCGGAAGGAGCGGTGGACCTCCCCGAGCAGCGGATGGTGGAAGGCGGTGCGGCTGGTCAGCCGGGTCACCCGGTGCCCGTCGTCCAGCAGCGCCCGCTGGAGGCGGGCGAGCTGGCCGTCGGGACCGGCGAGGACCGTCTGGGCGGGCGCGTTGCGGGCGGCGATCCGTACCCGCTCCGTACCGCAGGTACGGATCAGGTCCGCCGCCCGGTCGGCGCCGGCGTCGGTGGCCACCATGCCGGCCGCCGGCAGTCCGGCGGTCCTCAGCAGCCGGTCCCGTACGCACAGCAGTTGGACGCCCTGGCGCACGGTGACGGCCCCGGCGACGGTGAGAGCCGCCAGGTCCCCGACGCTGTGGCCGAGGACCGCGTCGATCCAGGGGCCGGCGAGGTCGAGCAGGACGGTGGCGGCGGCGACCACCGCGGCGTAGGTGGCCAGGTCGAAGCCGAGCGGGTCCGCGCTCAGGAGTTCCTCGGGGCCCGGGGCGTCCGCCTCGGTGAGGAGCCGGCCGACCGGCACGGCGGCGGGGCCGCGGTCCGGCGCGTGCGCGTCCACGGTCGCCAGCACCTCGGCGACCGCGGGCACTTCGCGCAGGTGCCGCAGGGCGCCTGGGAGGTAGGCGCCCTGCCCGGGACACATCAGGACGGTGCGCGGCCGGTCCCCCGCCCGCGCCGGGGGGCCGTCGGCGCTCGCGGAGCGGGGATCGACGGGACTGGCGTCGACAGGGCCGGCATCGACGGGACGGGGGTCCACGGAACGGGGGCTCATGGCGCGGGGGTTGACGGGACGGTGGTCCGTGAGGCGTCGGTGGTGGCTCACGGGACGGTGGTGAAGGCCAGCGCGACGTTGTGCCCGCCGAAACCCATGCTCGTACTGACCGCCGCCAGCGGTCCGGCGGGCAGCGGTTCGGGACGGCGGCCGACCACGTTCAGACCGATCGCCGGGTCCACGCGTTCGAGGCTGCGGGTGGGCGGCGCCGTTCTGTCCCGCAGGGCGAGGACGGTGGTGACGGCCTCGATGGCTCCGGCGGCGCCCAGGGTGTGCCCGAGGGCCGCCTTGGTCGCGCTGACCGCCACGTCGTCCAGCACCTTCCCGAACGCCGTGTGCAGGGCCTGGGCCTCGCTGAGGTCGCCGACGGGCGTGGAGGTGGCGTGCGCGTTGATGTGCCGGACCTCCTCCGGTAAGAGACCGGCGTCGTCGAGGGCGGCGGTCACGGCGGCTGCGCAGCCCGTGCCGCCGGGCGCCGGCTGGGCGACGTGGTGGCTGTCGTTGGTGATGCCCGCCCCGGTCAGGCGGCCGTGCACCCGGGCACCGCGGGCCGCGGCGTGCCCGGCGCTCTCCACCACCAGCATGCCGGCGCCCTCCCCCATCACGAAGCCGTCGCGGTCGGCGTCGAACGGACGGGACGCCCGCTCGGGGTCGTCGCACCGCCGGGACAGGGCGCGCAGCCGGGCGAACCCGGCGAAGACCAGGGGGTGCAGGCCGGCCTCCGCGCCGCCCGCGATCACCACGTCGGCACGGTCCTCCCGGATCAGGGCGAGGGCCTGGGCGAGGGCCTCGGCACCGGACGCGCAGGCGCTGACCGGGGTGTGCACACCGGCCGTGGCGCCGACCATCAGGCCCACCTCGGCGGCGGCGTGGTTGGGCAGCATGACCGGGATGGCCCGGGGGCTGACCCGGCCGGGACCGCCGGCCTCCAGCCTGCGGTTCTGCTCCAGGATGCTGAGGAGCCCGCCCAGCCCCACACCGACGATGACGACGACCCGGGAGCCGCCTCCCGCCAGGGACGTCCCCTCCAGGCCGGCGTCGCGCAGCGCCTCCCGCGCCGCGACCAGGGCGAACTGCGCGGAACGGTCGCAGTGCGCGGCCTTGGCGGGCGACAGCTCCGAGCCGGGGTCCACGGCGGCGGGCGCCGCCGGATACACCTGGGGCGGGCCGTCCGGGGCACCGAGGTCGAGGCTCTCGACCCCGCAGGCGCCGTCCAGCAGGGCCGCCCAGGTGGACGGGACGTCACCGCCCAGGGCCGTGGTCATGCCCAGCCCCGTGACGACGGCGGCGGTCTCGTCACGGGCCCGCGCGGCCCGGTCCCGTGGGCTCACGCGGCGCCACCGGCCGGAGCGGGGGCCACGGAGAGAAGATGGTCGACGATCTCGCGGACCGTGGTCAGTCCCGCCGCGTCGTCCACCGGGACCTGGACCTGCCAGCGGTCCTCGATCGCGGCGATCAGTTCCAGCAGGGCCAGCGAGTCGACACCGAGGTCGTCCTTCAGGTCGCTGTCGAGGCCGACTTCCTCGACGGACACGTCCTCGACGGTGGCGGCCAGCAGTTCACGCAGTTCGTCGAAGAGCGCGCGGTCGTCGGCTGTGGGCGGCATGGGAGGTCCTCCTTGGTCGTGGCGTGCGGCGCGCCCGGGAACGGTCCGGTGGGCACCGTCCGTCCCGAGCGCTCCGACACGGCACCGGCGTCCGCCGGATGCACGCCGACAGCCTTTCCGACCGTCCCGAACGGTAAGCGCCGCTTCACGGAAGACCCCGGGGCAGCCGGAGCACGCCAGGGGCGCTCCACAACTGCCGTGCGAGCCACGTGCGTTCGGGCGCCCCATGGCGCGCTCAGGGTGAAGGGCGCCCCGTGCGTAAAGGGGCCGCCGAGCGCCCTTCAGTCCCTTCGTTCCGTCCGTCGCCGGCCGGTGGGCTCAGCCCTCGTCCTCCTCGTCCCCTTCGTCGTCGCCCTCGAAGAAGTCGCCGACCTCGTCGACGACTTCGGCCGCGACCATCCCGCCGACGACGCCCACGGCCAGGCCCGCGGCACCGGCGGCGACGGCGGTGCCGATGCCCGGGCCGGAGCGGTGACCGTCGTGGTGGCCGCCGTGGTGCTCCTCGTGCCCGTGGTGCCCGTACGAGGCGTGCGAACCGTAGGAGGCCCGGTGGTCGATCAGCTCCCGGATCCAGCCGTCGACCTCGGCGTTCCAGTCGCGCACGTCGTGGTGGCCGACGGTGAAGCGGGTGAGGGCGTCGTGCCCCTCGGTGAAGAACCCGCCGCGCTTGTCGGCCTCCAGGACGACCTCCAGGCCGCCGGGGTGGGCGAGGAAGGTCAGTTCGATCTCGTTGACCTGGTGGGCGTACCGCGGGGCCGGGACCAGCTCGATCTCCTGGTAGAACGGCAGCTGCTGCCCGGTGCCGCCGATCCGGCCGTACTCCAGGTCGGCGGAGCGGAAACCGAAGCCGAGCTGGCCGAGCGCCTCCAGGATCGCCTCCTGGGCGGGCAGCGGTGCCACGGTGAGCTGGTCCAGGTCGCCCTTGTCGCGGGCGCCCGCCACCGACAGTTCGGTGCGCACGCCGAGCACGATGCCCAGGCCCTGCCCGTACAGCTCGGTGACCGGGGTCTCCCACGGCAGCGGCACGCTGAACGGCACGGCGCGCTCCTCGCCCTCGGCGAGCCGGAATCCGCCGCCGACGAGGAACCGGTCGAAGACGACCGCGCCCTCGCTCTCGCCCTCGGCGTGCTCGGCCTCGACCCGCGCCACCAGTTCCAGCGCGATGTGCTCGACGTCGAAGTCGGCGGTGCCGCCCTTGAGCCGGACCTCACCGGTGAGCGCCGCACCGGGGCGGGCAGCGCCCGGGGCGAGGACCGTGTCGACCGTGGGTCCGCCCACGCCGAGCGAGCCGAGCAGTCGTTTGAACACCATCGTGGCGTCCACTCCTTCATGAGACAGGTGTTTCTACGTGCATGTAGAAGAGTAGAGGCAGAAGGGCGGTCGCCGGCACGCGAGTTGGGCCCGTGTCCCGTGCGGCCGTCCCGGTGGCGGAACGCCGGCGGTTTTGCTTTTCCTTTGCCCACGGGAACCGCGTGCCGTCCGGAGACGTTTGATCGGATGGGCACGCAGTAGCGTGCTCGACGGCATGCGCACAGCACGCCTCGCACGAACAGCAGACCTCGTGCGACAGCAGACGTACACGACAGCGGCAGAAGGTGGCACCAGTGGCGATGTGGGACCGGATCAAGGACCAGGCCAAGAACCTCCAGCAGTCCCAGAGCGCGCGCGGCACAGGCAGTGGCCACGGCCAGGGGCAGAGCCCGTACGGCGGTCAGGGGCAGAGCCCGTACGGCGGTCAGGGGCAGGGCGCCCACGGTGCTCACGGCCAGGGTCAGGGTCACGGCTCGGGGTCGTCCTCCGGCGGCACCAAGGCGCAGCTCATCGGTCTGTTCAAGTCGCAGCTGGCGTCGGTCAAGACGGAGCTGAAGAGCGGTGCCTACCGGGACGCGAGCATGGCGATGTGCGCGCTGGTGGCCGCGGCGGACGGACAGGTGGAGCCGGCCGAGCGGCAGCGGGTGGAGGAGCTGATCGTCACCAACGACGTTCTGCAGAACTTCCCCGCCGACCAGCTCCGCCAGCGGTTCAACCAGCATGTGGACCGGCTGCTCACCGACTTCCACGCGGGCAAGGCGGAGGCTCTCCAGGTGATCGCCAAGGCCGCCAAGAAGCCCGCCGAGGCCCGCGCGGTCATCCAGACCGGCATCGTGGTCGCCGGGGCGGACGGCGTCTTCGAACCGGCCGAGCAGCAGGCCGTCCGCGAGGCGTGCACCGCCCTCGGCCTGCCGCCGACCGAGTTCGCCGTCTGAGCGGACCCGGCACACACTTTCTTCACCTCTCCGTCACCTCCGCGTCACCCCCTCGGTATGCTCCGGTCGTTCCGTTCGCTCCACTGAGGGGGATTTCCTCATGCGTATACGCCCTGCCCTGACGGCGACCGCCGCCGTCGCCGCGGTCGGCACCCTCGGCCTCGCCGCCGCCGTACCGGCCCAGGCTGCCGAGTACTCCTCGGCGCTGAAGGTCGAGGGGATCCAGTACGACGCTCCCGGCAAGGACTCCAACAAATGCTCCGGGGGCAACACGAAGAACGAGTACCTGACGATCAGGAACTACTCGCGCACGAAGACCGTGAACCTGAAGGGGTACCTGGTCAAGGACGGCGCGGGCAACAAGTTCACGTTCAAGACGACGCACAAGCTGGAGCCCGGCGACTCGGTGAAGCTGCGCGGCGGGCGCGGCACCGACTCCGACGCCAAGAACGTCGTCTACCGGCAGAACTGCAACTTCATGTGGAACAACGACAAGGACACGATCTACCTGGTCAAGCCCACCGGCAGCCGGGCAGACGTCCACTCGTACACCAAGAAGGCCGATGACCGGGACGGCAACGGCTACATCACGTACCACGGCTGACGCGGCGGCCCGGTCCGGGCCCGGTTCCTCAAGGGAGTCCGATCGCTTCCTCAAGGCTTCCTGAAGTCGGCCTTCCGGGGCCCGTGTTCCGTACCGGGCCGCCCTAGGCTCTCGGCACCCCCCACACAGTCCCGGTGGCCGCGGTCGCGTCCGCCGGGCCCTGTCCGCCGATCGACCAGCCGAGGTGCACCGCGCATGGGTTCCCGCCGAGCCGTCCGTCCCGCTCCCACGCCCGCCCGTCCGGGGGACGACGGGCGCGCGGCACCGCTCTGGTGCTCGGCGCCGTCACCGTCACGGCCGGCGTCGGGATCACGCTGGTGACCGTCGGGGGCGAGGACGACGGACGGTCGGACCACGTCGCCGCGAGCGCCGCCGACGGCTCCACCGCCGCCGCCGACCCGACGAGCACGTCGTCCACCGCGTCGCCGTCGGCCACCGCGAGCGCCTCGGTGAGCCCCTCGCCGAGTAAGAGCGCCACCCCCTCCGCGGCGAAGAAGAAGGCGAGCCCGGCCAGGACGGCCGAGCCCGCCGCCGAGACGTCCTCCCGGGCGGCGACGGGCGGCGGCACCGGCGACCGGCCGTCCGTCAGTGGTGGCAGCGGCGACACGGGTACGGACTCGCGGGCGGGTTCGGGGCCGGGTTCGGACGCCGACACGGGGGCGGGCACCGCGTCCGTCTCCGGCGGTCCCGAGGCGCGGGTCCTCGCGCTGGCCAACGGGGAACGGGCGGCGGCCGGATGCTCCCCGCTCACCGAGAACGCCCGGCTGACCGAGGCCGCGGACGACTACAGCGACGTGATGGCCGCGAGCGGCGTGATGTCCCACACCGGTCCCGACGGCTCCACGATGGCCTCCCGCGTCGAGGCGACCGGATACCAGTGGTCGGCGCTGGGCGAGAACATCGCGCGCGGCCAGGCCGACGCCGAGGCCGTGACGGATGCCTGGATGAACAGCTCCGGTCACCGCGCGAACATACTCGACTGCGACTTCGAGGAGATGGGCATCGGCGTCCACACCGGTGACGGCGGCCCCTGGTGGACGCAGGACTTCGGCGCCGGCCGCTGACCCGGCGCCTCCTCGGCCCCCGCCCACCACGGCGAGCGACACCCGTACCCGCGCGCCGCCCAGCGGTGCCCCGGCCGATCGCCGGCCCCCGTCCGTGGCCCGGACGGCCCGCGCCACGACGTCCAGGCCGAGCCCCGTGGAACGCCCGTGGAACACCCACGCCGACGCCCCGGATGAGCGCCGCCCCGGAGTCCGCGGCACCCGGGCCGGCGCCGTCGCCGGGGCGGCTCAGGCCGCCGTGCCGGCCGTCTGGCCGGTCAGCGCCGTGAGCAGCCAGTCGTGCGCGGAGCCCGGGGTCGGTTCCGGACGGGCGCCCGGTGCGGTGATCACCTCGGTGACCAGGTCCCAGTAGCGGTCGATGCGCGGGTCGGCCGTGAGCTGCCCGGCCAGCAGGCGGCGGAAGCCCGGGGTGTCCCGGGTGCCGTACGCGGCCGTGTACGCGCTGACGAAGCAGTCCAGTGCCTCACCCGGACGCGGCGCGTGGTCCCGGCGCAGGTGCACCCCGGCCAGGTCGTACGCCTCGGCCAGGGCCGCGTACAGGACGGCCGCGCCGCGGGCGCCCGCCGTGCGGTGTGCCTCGGGCTGGGGCCGGGCGGAGGGCGTACACGGGGCGGTGGTCAGGGCGTTGAGCCGGGCGAACGCCAGTACCTGCGCCGGTGCCGGGTCGTCGGGCGGCTGCGGGACCGCCGCCTCCAGGAAGGCGGTGACGGAACGCGGCGGCATCCGCGGCGGCAGCCAGCCACGCCAGAAACGGGCCAGCGGCGCGGTGCTCGGCGGGGCGGTCACCGCGCCGACCAGGCGGAGCCGGTCGGCCCGTTCGTCCGGCGGGCACTCCTGGACCAGCCGCAGCGCCGCCTCCCGCCAGCGCAACGCCATGAGCTGGGAGCCCAGGGAGCGCAGGTGCCCGGCGACGGCGCCCTCCAGCACGCGGCCCGCGTCGCCTTCGTCCCCCTCGTCGAGGACGCGGCGGATCTCGGGGACGCCGAGGCCGAGGGAGCGCAGGGAGCGGATCAGCCGTAGCCGGTCGAGTGCCTCGGCACCGTAGCGGCGGTGGCCGCCCAAGGTGCGGGAGGTCTCCGGCAGCAGGCCGCGGTCGGAGTAGAAGCGGACGGTCTTGACGGTGACGCCCGCCCGCTCGGCCAGTTCGCCGATGCCGAGCCGACCGTCGGGCGCGCGGTCGTGCGCGCTGCCGTGCGGGCCGTCGTGCGGTGCGAGCACTTGAACCTCCCTCTGGGGGAGTTTCTACGGTACCGGCGAGCGCGGGCCGGTCAGCGGCCGGACCGCGGTGTCACCACTGCCGAGGAGAGGGTCATGACCGTATTCGTTCTGGTGCCGGGCTGGTTCACCGGCGCGTGGGTGTGGGAGGAGACGGCCGCGCGGCTGGCCGAGGCGGGCGCCGAGGCCCGTCCGGTGGCCCTGACCGGGCTCGACGGGCCACCAGGCGTCGGCGGTGCCGGCGATGTCGGCGGTGTCGGCGGTGTCGACCTGGAGACGCACATCGCGGACGTCCTCGCGGTGATCGACTCGGTCGGAGCCGGGTCCGGCGGGTCCGGCGGGTCCGGCGGGTCCGGCGGGTCCGGCGGGTCCGGCGGGTCCGGCCGGGAGATCGTGCTCGTCGGTCACGACTACGGCATCCATCCGGCGCTGGGGGCCGCCGCCCGGCGCGTCGAACGGGTCGCGCGGGTCGTGTACCTGGACGCGGGGATGCCGCGGGACGGGGTGCCGGCGCTGGCCGCGGTGCCCGACCCGGCGCTGCGGGAGAAGGCGGCTGCGCGGGGGACGGAAGCAGGGGACGGCTTCGAGGGGGTGCTGCTGCCGCCGGGCCGGGACGAGTGGCCGCGCTGGGGCAGTACCGCCGGCGTCCCGGACGCCGTGCTGGAGCGGCTCACCGCGCGCGCCGCGCCGCAGCCCCTGGGCACGCTGCTCCAGCCGCTGCGGCTGACCGCGGCGGTGGCCTCGGTGCCCGCCACCGGAGTGCTGTGCACCGGCAACGGGGCGGGCATCGGGATGCTCCAGCTCCAGGTCGACTTCGGTGACCCCGCGCTGGGCGCCCTGGCCGAAGCGGGGGTGCCGTTCTTCGAACTGCCCACCGGGCACTGGCCGATGCTGTCCTGCCCCGCCGAACTGGCCCGGGTCCTGCTGCGGGCCGCGGCCGGCGGGGGACACCGGCTCGCCCCGTTCGACGCCGCACGGCCGCCCGCGCATCTGCGGCCGTTCCCCTTGGACGTCCCGGAGCGGGAGCGCGAGCGGACCGGGCACGTCGATCTGTACCCGCCGGACGCCGAAGGCCCGCGCCCCGCGGTGCTGTTCGTGCACGGCGGTCCGCTGCCCGCCGGTGCGCGGCCGGGGCCGCGGGACTGGCCGCTGTTCCAGGGGTACGCCGGGTACGCCGCCGCCCGGGGCGTGGTGGCCGCCACCGTCGAGCACCGGCTGCACGGGATCGCCGACTACCCGGCCGCCGCCGCCGACGTGGCCGCGGCGGTGGAGGCGGTGCGGGCCGATCCACGGGTGGACCCGGACCGGGTGGCGCTGTGGTTCTTCTCCGGCGGCGGGCCGCTCGCGGCGGAGTGGCTGAGCGCTCCCCCGCCCTGGCTGCGCTGTCTGGCCGCCACGTACCCGATCCTCGCCCCGCTGCCGAACTGGGGCCTGCCCGGCGGCCGTTTCCGTCCGGCCGAGGCGGTGGCGGGCGCGGGCGGACTGCCCGTGGTCCTGACCCGGGTCGGGCTGGAGCTGCCCGAGATCGCCGCCACCGTCGAGGAGTTCCTCACCGCGGCCCGGGCGGCCGGGACCGACGTCGAGGTGATCGACGTACCGCACGGACACCACGGGTTCGAGACCCTCGATCTGACCGAGGAGTCACGCGCGGCGGTGCGGCGCGCGGCGCGGGCGGTGCTCGGCCATCTGACCGGGTGACGGGCGCCCCGCCGCGGCGGTGCCGGGCGGGGCGCCCCCGGTCCCTCCTGGACCAGGCCGGCCTCTCCGGGACCGGAGCAGGCCGGCCTTTTCGGGGCGAGGCCGGTCCCTCCGGGGTCAGACCAGGTCGAACCGGTCCAGGTTCATGACCTTGACCCACGCGGCGACGAAGTCGCGCACGAACTTCTCCTTGGCGTCGTCGCTCGCGTACACCTCGGCGAGCGCCCGCAGTTCGGAGTTGGAGCCGAAGACGAGGTCGGCGCGGCTGCCCGCCCACTTGACCTCGCCGGTGGCGGCGTCCCGGCCCTCGAAGGTGGTCTGGTCCTCGGACGTCGCCTTCCACGTCGTGCCCAGGTCGAGCAGGTTGACGAAGAAGTCGTTGGTCAGGGCCCCGGGGGTCGTGGTGAGGACACCGAGCCGGGACTGCTGGTGGCTCACGCCGAGCACGCGCAGACCGCCGACGAGGACCGTCATCTCCGGGGCGCTGAGGGTCAGCAGGCTGGCCCGGTCGAGCAGCAGGTACTCGGCGGGCAGCCGGTTGCCCTTGCCCAGGTAGTTGCGGAACCCGTCGGCGGTCGGCTCCAGCGCGGCGAACGACTCGGCGTCCGTCTCCTCCTGCGAGGCGTCCACCCGGCCCGGGGCGAACGAGACCTCGATCTGGAAGCCCGCCTCCTTGGCGGCCCGTTCGACGGCTGCCGAGCCGCCGAGGACGATCAGGTCGGCCAGCGACACCTGCCGGGTGCTGCCCGCGTTGAAGTCCCGCTGGACGCTCTCCAGCGTGCTCAGCACGGTGGCGAGCCGGTCGGGCTCGTTGACCTCCCAGGTGCGCTGCGGCTCCAGGCGGACGCGGGCGCCGTTGGCGCCGCCGCGCTTGTCGCTGCCGCGGAAGGTGGACGCCGACGCCCAGGCGGTGAAGACCAGGTCGGAGACGGTCAGGCCGGAGTCGAGGAGTTTCGTCTTGAGGACCTCGACGTCGGCGGCGCCGATCGGCTCGCCCTCGGCCTCCGGCAGCGGGTCCTGCCACAGCAGCGTCTCCTGGGGGACCTCGGGGCCGAGGAAGAGGGACTTCGGGCCCATGTCGCGGTGGGTCAGCTTGTACCAGGCGCGGGCGAAGGCGGCCTGGAACTCCTCGGGGTTCTCGTGGAAGCGGCGGGAGATCGGCTCGTAGACCGGGTCGAAACGGAGCGCCAGGTCGGTGGTGAGCATGTTCGGCGCGATCTTCTTGGTGGCGTCGTGGGCGTGCGGGACCGTGCCCTCGCCCGCGCCGTCCTTCGGCTTCCACTGGTGGGCGCCCGCCGGGCTCTTGGTCAGTTCCCACTCGTAGCCGAAGAGGTTGTCGAAGAAGCCGTTGCTCCACCGGGTGGGCGTCGAGGTCCAGGTGACCTCCAGGCCGGAGGTGATGGCGTCCGCGCCCTTGCCGGTGCCGTAGGTGCTGCGCCAGCCCAGGCCCTGCTCCTCCATGGAGGCGGCCTCGGGGTCGGCGCCGACGGCGTCCGCCGGCCCGGCGCCGTGGGTCTTGCCGAAGGTGTGGCCGCCGGCGATCAGTGCGACGGTCTCCTCGTCGTTCATCGCCATCCGGCCGAACGTCTCACGGATGTCGCGGGCCGCGGCCAGCGGGTCCGGGGTGCCGTTGGGGCCCTCGGGGTTGACGTAGATCAGGCCCATCTGGACAGCGCCGAGCGGGTTCTCCAGCTCGCGGTCGCCGGTGTAGCGCCGGTCGTCGAGCCAGGTGGTCTCGGGGCCCCAGTACACGTCTTCCTCGGGCTCCCAGACGTCCTCGCGTCCGCCGCCGAAGCCGAAGGTCTTGACGCCCATCGACTCCAGGGCGACGTTGCCCGCGAGGATCAGCAGGTCGGCCCAGGACAGGCTCTGGCCGTACTTCTTCTTCACCGGCCACAGCAGACGGCGGGCCTTGTCCAGGTTGGCGTTGTCCGGCCAGCTGTTGAGGGGGGCGAAGCGCTGCTGGCCGGCGCCGGCGCCGCCGCGGCCGTCGCTGATCCGGTAGGTGCCCGCGCTGTGCCACGCCATCCGGATGATGAACGGGCCGTAGTGGCCGAAGTCGGCGGGCCACCAGTCCTGCGAGGTGGTCAGTACGTCGGCGATGTCCCGTTTGACGGCCGGCAGGTCCAGGCTCTTGAACGCCTCGGCGTAGTCGAAGTCCGGGTCGAGCGGGTTGGACACCGGGGGGTTCTTCGCGAGGATCTTCACATTGAGCCGCTCCGGCCACCACTGGCGGTTCCCGCCGCCCTGCGTCGGGTGGGCGGCGCGCCCGTGCGCGACCGGGCAGCCGCCTTCACCCTCGGCCTTCGGGTCGGTGACGATCGCGTCGTGGTTCTCGGTCATGGGGGTCCTTCCGGGCATGGATCTCGGTGCTCAGGAATCACTCATGGGAGGAACAGGCGGGGCACAGGCCCCAGTAGGTGACCTCGGCCTCGTCGACCGTGAAACCGTGGTCGTCGGAGGCTGTCAGACAGGGTGCGTGGCCGACCGCGCAGTCCACGTCGGCGACGGCGCCGCACGCACGGCACACCACGTGGTGGTGGTTGTCGCCGACCCGCCCCTCGAAGCGGGCCGGGCTGCCGGCCGGTTCGACGCGGCGGACCAGTCCGGCCCTGGTGAGCGCGTGCAGTGCTTCGTACACGGCCGGTACGGAGATGTGGCCCACGCGGTCGCGCACTCCGGCGGTGATGGCCTCGACGTCGAGGTGGTCGCCGTGGCGGACCGTTTCGAGCAGCGCGACGCGAGCGGCCGTCACCCGCAGACCGGCGCCGCGCAGTTCCTCGGCGGTGGTCGGGGGCCGGGAGGCGGTCATGCCGGTGAACCTACGCCCCAAACCTGAACTGTTGAAGAGAACGAACGGTTCAAGTTCGGTTGCGCGCAGGGGGATTGCCGGTGCCCTCCGTTCCCGCTGCCGCTCTCACCTGACCTCGGCACGCCCGAACAGGTGCGCTACATTTTGCATCTCTTTGCATTGACTTCTCTCACCTACGGAGCCGGCACACCCATGAGCGACATCGTCAACGGACTCGGCCGGGCCACCGCCTACGGCGCCCTCGGTCTGGTCCTGCTGGTCCTCGGCATCGTCCTGGTCGACGTGCTGACGCCCGGGAAGCTCGGCCGGCAGATCTGGGAGCAGCGCAACCGCAACGCCGCCACGGTGCTCAGCTCGGCGTTGCTGGGCATCGGCGCGATCGTGTTCACCTCGATCTGGACGACGTACGAGGACTTCGGCAAGGGGCTGGTGTCCACCGCGCTGTTCGGGCTGCTGGGGCTGGTGATGATGGCCGTGGCGTTCCTGGTGGTGGACCTGATCACGCCCGGGCGGCTGGGCGCGACGCTGGTCGAGCCGGAGCCGCACCCGGCGGTCTGGGTCACGGCCTCCTGCAACCTGGCGGTGTCCGCCGTCATCTCGGCGTCCATCGCCTGAGGGCGCGTCGCCGCCCGGGGGGGGCGGGGCGCGGCCTGGGCGGACAGGTCACCGCCTGGCCGGTCGCCGCCCTGGCCCGTCACCACCCGGCCGGTCCGGTCACACGAGCCTCCTGATGTCGCCGCGGACCCGGTAGAACCCGCCGGCGGAGGCGTGCACCGCGTCGACGACGTACCGGGCGCCCGGTTCCCTGATCGCCCTCGGGAACTGCACGTTCCACGACGAGTCGTAGCCGTCCGAGACCACGTGGATCCGCGTCCGGCCGCCGTCCCGCACACACTCCACGACCACCGACCCGGCCGGGGCCGCGGCGACCGTGGTCACCGACTCGGCCGCCGTCGCCGCCGCGTAGGTCGGCAGCGCCGCGGCGAGCTTGACGTCCCGGGCGACCGGCACCGAGCCCTGCTGAGCGGCCGTCACCGCCGCCTCGCTCGCGTCCACGCACACCAGGGAGCCGTCCGTGGTCACCAGGTAGAGCCGCTCGTCGCGGTACTGCATGGACAGCGCCGAACCGCCGCCCGTGCCCAGCTTCCACAGCCGGGTGCCGTCCCGGTCGAAGCAGTACACCGAGGAGGCGGCGTCCCCGGCGAACACGAACCGCCCGCCGGGCGAGGTGGCGCACGAGTACACGGAACTGTCGCAGCGGTACGTCGCCTCGACGTCGCCGGTCTCCTTGGACAGCCGGTGGACGACGCGGTCGGCCGTGCCGGCGTACACCGCGTCGTCCTCCTGCCAGCCGAAGAGCACCGCGCCCCGGGTCCGCGTGTGCCACAACTCGGCGCCGCCGTCCGGGGTGTGGGCCGTCACACCGCCGCTGTCACCGTGGTACACGGCGCGGTCGTCGGCGCGGACCATCCAGGCGTGCTCGCCGTGGCCGCCGCGTGCCCACTGGTGCTCGTCCTCGTGGTCGATGACGGTGAGCCGGCCGGCGCGGTCCGCGACGTTCAGCACGCCCTCGTGGATGTCGAGCCAGAAGATGTCGACGTCGGCCGCGATGTCGTAGGCCGCGAAGGGCAGTTTGGACGACAGGTCGTAGACCCGGCCGTCGTCGCAGCCGGCGTAGATCCAGAAGTCGTCGGCGACCAGGCACTTGACGCCGTCGGGCAGCCGGTAGTGGGAGAGGACCTCACCGCCGTGCGCCAGGGTGTAGACGTCACCGGCCTGGTTGCCCACCCAGCAGTGCTCCTCGTCGATGTGGATGCCGAACGCCGCGGAGCCCGTCCGGAACCGCCACAGCACCGGGGCGACCGAACGCACCGTGGACGGCGCCGAGGTGATCTGCCGGCGGGTGACCGGCCGCGGCGCGCGCTGCCCGCGCACCGCCGGGGCGTACCCCTTGCGCACCTTCTCGCCTATCTTCCTGGCCGCCGCGGCCTGCGCCTTCTCGGCCGTGGGGAACGCCGACGTCTGGGTCTGCCCGCCGGTGCCGATCCGCCCGTAGCTCACGGTGACGGCCGTGCCCTCCACCGTCACCTCGTAGAACTTGTGCGCTCCCCCGCCGTCCTGTGACAGCTCCAGGTACGTCCTCGACATGGCAGACCTCTCCCCAGGCCAGGGCCCGAGGCGTGTCCGCGGACCCCACTGACTGAACCGTAGATCCAGGCACTGACATCGGCCCTGGCGCTCGGGTCACGGGACGCTCGGCCCGGTGATGGGCCGGCCCTCGCTGTCGTAGGGCCAGACGTTGGTCTTGCAGCCGTGCAGTCCCTTGATCTGCTGCATCATCGCCGGGGCGAGCTGTCCTTCGCCGGGACAGGTCTCGTGGCCGTGGCCGAGGAAGTGGCCGACCTCGTGGTTGATGATCAGGGCGCGGTACGACGGCACGTCGTCCGCGTAGTACTTCGTGGCCAGTTCCCACCGCTTGAGGTTGACCATGACGTCCTGGCCGACGCGGCAGTTGACCTCGCCGCCGGTGTCCAGTCCGTACTGGCCGCAGATGTCGTCGACCGTGCCCGGGGTGGCGAGCCGTACCCGGAAGTCGGAGCTGTCACCGGACACCCTCCGGAACCCCACCTTGCCGTCGGCCGTCCAGCCGCGCGGGTCGGCGAGTATCTTCTCGACCTCGGCGGCGACCGCGTCCGTCGGCCGTCCGATGCCGTCCTCGACCTGGACCCGGTAGGTCAGCAACCGCTGGTCACCGCCGACGGGTTCGCTTTCGCCGCCGGCCGTGGTGAACGTGCCGGGTCCCGTGGCCGGGATCGAGGGCCGCTCCTTCTTCTCCGTGGCCTTTCCGGTGGCCTCGTCGGCGGACGCCTCGTCCATGGCCTCCTTCGCGGCGGACGGCTCCTCCTCCACCGTCGCAATCGGCGCCGCCGCCCCGGTCGGACCGTCGGAACCGCCGGACGGGCCGGTCAGCCCCCTCACGACCAGCACACCGAGGACCGACAGCACGACGGCCGCCGCGAGCCCCGCCCAGAGTCTCCTCGGTTTTCGGCCGCGTCCGCGGGCATGGCGCGAGCGCCGGGGCACGGGTCGCGCGACGGACGGACGGGGTGTCGTTCGGTGTGCGTTCATGATCCTTCAGCATGCGTGGGCTGTGTGATCGCCCGGGGACCGCTTTTGGACCGCTCTGTAACAGCCGCCCCCGCCGGAACGGCCCGGGCCCGCACCCACGCATACTGAGCCCCATGCCACGCGTCCTGATCATCGAAGACGACCGCGCCGTGCGGGAGGGCCTGCGGCTCGCCCTGCGGCGCCAGGGACACGAGGTGGCCGCCGCCCCGACGGGTGAGGACGGGCTGGAGCAGGTGCGGTCGTTCCGGCCCGACGCGGTGGTCCTTGACCTGATGCTGCCCGGCATGTCCGGCCTGGAGGTGTGCCGCCGTATCCGCGACCGGGACCAGATACCCATCATCATGGCCACCGCGCGCGGTGACGACACCGACGTGGTCGTCGGGCTGGAGGCCGGAGCCGACGACTACGTGGTCAAACCGGTCCGCGCCCGGGTGCTGGACGCCCGTATCCGCGCCGTGCTGCGCCGCGTGGGCGGACCGCCCGCCGCGTACGGCCCGCCGGCCACCGAGCACCACGGCGACCTCGTCCTGGACCGGGCCGGACTGACCGTCACCCACCAGGGCGAACCCGTCCCCCTGGGCCCCTCCGAACTGCGCCTGCTGCTCACCCTGTCCGCCGCTCCCGGCCAGGTCTTCAGCCGCCAGCAACTGCTGGAGGCCGTGTGGGAGCACAGCTACCACGGTGACGCCCGGCTGGTGGACGCCTGTGTCAAGCGGCTGCGCGCGAAGCTCGGTGAGACCTCGGACCGGCCGCGGTACGTCCAGACCGTGCGCGGCTTCGGCTACCGCTTCGCCTCCCGCCGGGAGTCCCGGTGACCGTCCCGGCGCGAGTCCGGCGGCTGCCGCGGCCACTGGGCGGACTGCGGGTGCGGCTGGTGGTGGCCTTCGCCGTCGTCGCCGCCGCGGCCACGCTGACCACCGGCGCGCTGACCTTCCGCGAGGCGCGGACCGGCGTACTCCAGCAGAGCCAGGACACGGTGATCGAGGACTTCCGGGAACGGGTCGACGCGCTCGCGCCCAACTACCCGTTCCCGCCCGCCCGGCCGGACCTGGCCTCGCTCGCCGCGGACGTGGCGCGCGGCGGGCGCGCGGACAACTGGCGGGTGCTGGCCGCCTACCGGGAGCTGAGCGCCACCTCCTCGCCCGGGGACACGTTCGAGGAGCTGTCCCCGGCGATGCGTGCGGCCGTGGGCTCCGGTCCCGCCACGGTGTTCCAGCGGGTGTCACGGGACGGCCGCTCCTCACTGGTCGTCGGCATGCCCGTCCTCTACGCCGGACCGCGGTACAGCTGGGAGAGGTCCGGCCTGGAGCTGTACCTGACCGTGTCGCAGCAGGAGGAACAGGGGTACGTGGAGGCCCTGGTCAGCGCCATCGAACGGGCCATCGTGGTCGCGCTCGCCCTGGCCGTCGTACTCGCCCTGCTGGCCGCGCGCGGGGTGCTGCGGCCGGTGCGGGAGCTGCGGCGGGCGACCCGCGACATCGCGCAGGGCCGGCTGGACACCCGGCTCGCCGTGCGCGGCTCCGACGAACTCGCCGACCTGTCGCACAGTTTCAACGAGACCGCCGCCGCGCTGGAGGAGTCGGTGGCCGAGTTGCGGCGCATGGAGGCCGGGGCCCGGCGGTTCGCCGCGGACGTCTCGCACGAGCTGCGCACACCACTGGCCGCGATGTCGGCGGTGACCGACGTGCTGGACGAGGACGCGGTCCGCCTCGACGACGACACCGCCATGGCCGTACGGCTGATCAGCGAGGAGACGACGAAACTGACCGGTCTGGTGAACGACCTGATGGAGATCTCCCGGTTCGACGCGGGCGCCGCCGACCTGCACCTGGACGAGATCGACCTCGCCGAGTCGGTGCGGCGCACCCTGTCCGCCCGCGGCTGGCAGGAGGCGGTGGAGACCGAGCTGCCGGAGCCCGGGGCGCTGCGCGGCCGGGTCGATCCGCGCCGCCTCGACGTGATCGTCGCCAACCTCGTCGCCAACGCCCTGCGGCACGGCGGGCCGCCGGTCCGGGTGCGTCTGCGCGGCGAGGGCGGCCGGTCCGCGGTCATCGAGGTCAGGGACGGCGGGGAGGGCATCGACGGCACGGTGCTGCCGCACGTCTTCGACCGGTTCTACAAGTCGGACACCGCGCGCTCCCGCAGCGAGGGCAGCGGGCTCGGGCTGGCGATCACCGCGGAGAACGCGCGCCTGCACGGCGGCACCGTGCGGGCCGGCAACCATCCGGACGGCGGCGCCGTCTTCACGGTCGTCCTCCCGCTGCGGCGGGACGGCGCGCCGGGGCCGGCGACCGGCCGGGAGAAAGCGATCCCGGCCGTGCACGGCGGGACGGAGAAAGCCGGGAAGACAGCCGGGAAGAAGAGAGCCGGCCGTGCACGGCCGGGAGGAAGAGGTCGGCCGTGAACCCCGCCCCGAGTCAGCCGGTGTCCCGCCCCTCCCGGCCGGTCCGCCGCGCGCTGCCCCTTCTGTTGGCCCTGCTCGGTGCCGCCAGTCCGATCACCGCCTGCGGCATCCCCGCGACCGGGGTGATCGAGGCGGGAGCGCCCGCGAGCGGGGTCCGGGAGCCGGTGACCGCCGCCACCTGGCCGACGGCCCCGGTGCCGGAAACCGCCACCGTCGCGATGCCGCTGTACTTCGTGAAGAAGGGGACTCTGGTGCCCGTCATCCGTACCGCGGCCGTCCCCGCCGAGCCCGCGAGCGCCGTGTCGCTGCTGTTGCGGGGCCCGGACAGCGAGGAACGCGCACTGGGCCTCACGACCGAACTGCCGCGCGGGGTCGCGGTGCCGGCCATCCGGACCGACGGGGCGACGGTCGCCATCGAGCTGCCGGCCCGGGCCGCGGCGCTGAGCGACACGGCCGTCGCTCAGCTGGCCTGCACGGCCGCCGCCGCACGGCTGCGCCAGGACCCGGAGCTGGGGACGGCGCTGGTGACCGTGGAGCGGCCCGACGGCCTGCCGGCGGGCCGCTCCAGTGACGACTGCCCGGGCCTGCCCCGGGTCGTGGAAATGGCAAGATCCACCGAACTTCCGGTCCAGAGCTCGGGCCCCGCCCCTGTGCAGCCCCGCTGACGGAGGCACGCCCCCGCGTCGTCTGGCACCCTGGCGGCAGGAACCGCACGGGGAAGGACCGTCATGATCATTTTTGGCACCAAGGGGTACCTCTACCAGCTGGCGGTACTGACGCTGGTGTGCGGCCACTGCGGCAATCCCGCCGCCCACACGCTCCGCAAGCGGGTCACCAAGTTCACCCTGTTCTTCGTGCCGCTGTTCCCGGTGTCGACGAAGTACACGACCCAGTGCACGTTCTGCGGCGCGGAGCGGAAGCTGACCGGCCAGGAGGCGGAGCGGCTGCGGGCGCAGGGCGCGAGCGGCACCGTCAGCCCGCCGGTGTGACCGCCACGGCGAGGTCGTTGTCGACGGTGTAGTAGGGGCGTACGACCGTTTCACCGACGGCGACCGCGGGCTGGACGTGGATGTCCTTGCGGTCCGCGATGTCGTCCAGGAGACGGGCCACGCGGACCTGCGGTGCGGACCGGGCGGGCCGGACGAAGACGTCCCAGACGCGCTGCCCGGTGCCGGTCCCGGTGTCCGTCTCCGTGCCGGTGCCGGCGACCAGGTCGGCGAGGCCGACGGTGAAGGTGAAGTCCCGGCGGTCGTCGGCGAGCCGGGGTGCGACGGACCGTTCGGTGCGGGTGCCGCGCAGCCGCAGCCGTACGGCGGCCCCCTCCCCGAACACCGCGCCGTGCAGCCGGGCCGCGACCGTGAGCGTTCCCTCGGCGGCCGTGATGCCGCCGGCCTCGGCGTGGGCGTCGCGCAGCCAGGCCCGTATCGCCAGGAACCCGTCCTTGGTGGCGTACGGGATCCGGACCGCCACCGGCGCGGAACGGTCACGGGTGTGGCCGTCCACGAGGGCGCGCAGGTCGCGCAGGCCGGGGCGCAGGCGGCGCCGTTCGCCGTCCGGTCCGTCGAGCAGGTACACGTCCCACCGGCCCTCCGCCAGTGCCGTCCCGGCCGGCAGTACGGCGGTGTGGTGGCCGTCCTCCGTCGCGTCGAGGGCGAGGCAGTGGTGGATCTCCGCGGGCTGTCCCTTCTCGGACTTCCCCTTCTTGGGCCGCAGCCGGATCAGCAGCCGTGCGTCCGCGGTGGCCGGGGGAAGGCGCAGGCCGAAGGTGATCCGGCCGTCCGTCTCCACCGTGCAGCCGACGCGCGGTTCCACGCCGTGCTCCGCGCCGTGTCCCGTGGCGCGTTCCGTGCCGTGCCCCGTGCCCCGCTCCGTGAGGCGCTCCGTGAGGCGCTCCGTGGTCATCGCCGTCCCCTTCGTATCGTGTGCAGCGCGCTGCTGCCCGTGGCGTGCACGGCGTCCCGTGCCGCGTAGCCCTGACCGATCAGGACCTGGCGCACCGGGTCGCGGCCCTGGGTGACGGGCCGTCCGGAGCGCCGGGCCGCGCACGCCTCCTCGAACAGGCGCTCGGCGTGGCGCACCACGGGGTCCGGGGCGAACCGTCGCGCGTTCTCCAGCGCCGCCCGGCCCATACGGCGGCGCCGTTCGTCGTCCCGGACCAGTTCGAGGAGCGCGTCACCGAAGGCCGCGGGGTCGCCGACGGGGACCAGCCGGCCGTCGACGCCGTCCTGGATGATCTCGCCGGGGCCGTAGGGGCAGTCGGTGCTGACCACCGGCAGCCCGCACCGCATGGCCTCCACGATGGTCATGCCGAACGGCTCGAAGTTGGAGGCGGCGGCCCCGATCGAGCCCTTGACCCACTCGGCCTCCATGGGGGCGGCGGCGCCCATCAGGAAGACGTTGTCCGTCAGGCCGAGCCGTTCGACGAGGGCGCGCAGCCGGTCGTGCTCCTCGCCCTTGCCGTAGATGCGCAGGGACCAGTCGGGGTGTTCGGCGGCGACCCGGGCGAACGCCTCGATCAGCAGGTCGTACCGCTTGACCGGGACCAGCCGGCCGGCCGCGATCACCAGCTTGGCGCCGCCGTCCGCGGGCGGCAGCACGGGGTCGGGGACGCTGTTGGGCAGGGCCTCGACCCGGACGCCGGGCAGCCGCATCTTGCGCCGGTAGGCGGCGGCGTCCGCCTCCGTGACCGTGGTGAGCACGTCGAGCCGGCGGTAGGCGCGGCGCAGCGCGGTGCGCAGCCGGGAGGGGTGGTTGTCCAGGGTGAGGTGTTCCTGTCCGACGCGGGCGACGCGCTCGGGTGCCTGGAGCGCGAGGTGGACGTTGAGTCCGGGGCGGGTGCCTACGACGACGTCGGCGTCGATGTCCGCCAGGCAGGCGCCGATCCGCTCGTCGGTGAGCTCGCTGTACTGGTGGTGGCGGTACTCGGCGGCCGGGAAGACCTTCGCCGGCCGCAGGTGCTGCGGATGCTCCTTCTCCTGCCGCAGGTCCACCAGGGGTCTCAGCGACACCCGGGGGTCCAGGGTGAAGTTGGGGCGCTCCCGGTGCCGCAGCACGGAGACGATCTCCACGGTGTGCCGCTCGGCCAGGGCCTGGGCCAGGTTGAACGTCGTGGTGATCGTGCCTCCGATCCCGTAGGCGTTGTGCAGGAGGAAAGAGATCTTCATGAGGGACTAGACCGGATGCGCGTACGAACGGTTGTCCGCCGTTATCACTTCGTGGTCCACCTGTTCACCAGGCGTTTCCCGAGCGGCGCGACGCGGCGCGCCGCTCGGCGCCATCGGACCCGACCGCGCCCGCCCCGCCTTCACCAACTCTCCCCGACCCTTCGACGACCTTGACATATTTCGTGCTCATGACAGATTCGTTGACAGGTGTTCAACTCCCTTGTCGGGCACCGGTGGTTGGTCGAGGCTGTACCCCGGTCCGGAGCGGAACACGACGCTCCCCGGGCCGTGTGCGCGATCCCGCGCACACCCCCCACAGACGCGTGCCCCACCCCGGGCGCGCGCCGCCCAGAGGAGGACTCCCTCGTCATGGCACACCTGCGGAGCAAGAGACTCAAGTTCGCCGCGACCGTCGGCGTCGTGGCCGCCGCCCTGACCGGCGGGCTCACCGCGATACCCGCCCAGGCCGCCCAGGCCGCCCGGGCCGAGGGCACCGTCCTCGCGGCCGGCTCCCCCACGGCGGTCAAGGACAGCTACATCGTCACGCTCAAGAAGGACAGCGGGCTCAAGGCGTCCTCGGCGGCCGGCAAGGACGTCGTCGAGGAGTACGGCGGCACGGTGAAGAAGACGTTCAGGAGCGCGCTGAACGGCTACACCGCGACCCTCTCTGCCACCGAGGCCAAGCGCCTCGCCGCCGACCCGGCCGTCGCCTCCGTCGAGCAGGACCAGCGCGTCACGCTCGCCGACACCACGCAGTCCAGCGCCCCGTGGGGCCTGGACCGCGTCGACCAGACCTCCCTGCCGCTCTCCGGCACGTACACCTACCCGGACACCGCGGGCAGCGGCGTGACGGCGTACGTCATCGACACCGGCGTCCGCATCACCCACGGCGACATCAGCGGGCGGGCCTCCTACGGTTACGACGCCGTCGACGGCGACACCACCGCGTCCGACGGCAACGGCCACGGCACGCACGTGGCCACCACGATCGCGGGCAGCACCTACGGCGTCGCCAAGAAGGCGAAGATCGTCGCGGTCCGTGTGCTCAACAACAGCGGTTCGGGCACCACGGCCGGCGTCATCGCGGGCATCGACTGGGTGACCGCCAACCACTCGGGCCCCTCGGTCGCCAACCTGTCGCTCGGCGGCGGCGCCTCCACCACCCTGGACACGGCCGTCCGCAACTCCATCGCCAGCGGCGTCACCTACGCGATCGCCGCGGGCAACAGCGCCGCCAACGCCTCCTCGTACTCCCCCGCCCGGGTCACCGAGGCCATCACCGTCGGCGCCACCACCAGCGCGGACGCCCGGGCCAGCTACTCCAACTACGGTTCCGTACTGGACATCTTCGCGCCCGGCTCCTCCATCACGGCCGGCTGGTACACCAGCGACACGGCGACCAACACCATCTCCGGTACGTCCATGGCCACGCCGCACGTGGCGGGCGCCGCCGCGGTCTACCTGGCGGGCCACACCTCCGCCACCCCCGCGCAGGTGTCCTCGGCCCTGACGAGCGGCGCGACGACCGGCAAGGTCACCAGCGCGGGCACCGGCTCGCCGAACCTGCTCCTGAAGATCGTTCCCTGATGACGCGGTGATCCCGTGATGTGATCCGTCCGGCACGAAATGCCCCCGGAGGCCACCCGCCTCCGGGGGCATTTCGTATGCTCCGAGCCCGACGGATTGCTCGAACCTGCTTGAAACTGCACCCTCTCAATCAGCCCCGATCACCAACTCAGGCGTTTCGGACCCTTGACACGGTCGGGATCCGGTCGATTTACTCCCGGTCAGCGCCGACGTCGTCACCCGGCCGGCGCCAGAGGTACGCCCAGCCGGTAGCTGGCCCCGCGCCAGGAGTCCGGCCCGAGTCGCCAGGACCGCCCACGGTGTCCGAGGCGGGGCCGTGCCCACCAGATCGGGAGCTCGTGCCATGAGCCGTCCGCGGGTCCCTCCCCCCTGACACCGTCACTCCCACCCTCACCGCCTGACACCGGGTCGCGGCCGCCGGCCGTCGCGCCCCGCCGAGCGACAAGCACCTGCCTGGAGGTACAGATGGACACGGTCCGACGCGGTGTCCGGCCCTCGCGCCGCGGGGTGCTGCGGGCCGGCGGGGGCGCCCTGCTCGCCGGGGCCGCCGGGGCGGCCGTCTCCGGGTGCGGGGCCGGGACGGACGACGGAGTCGCCGCCGACGGCACGGTCACCATCGAGGTGTGGCACGGCCAGGCCGACACGGCCAAGAAGGTCCTGCAGAGGCTCGTCGCCGACTTCGAGCGCGAGCACCCGAGGATCCGGGTCGACCTGGGCGGCGGGGTGCTGTCGGACGTGATGCTGCAGAAGGTGACCGCCGCCCTCGCCGCCGGCTCCTACCCCGACATCGCGTACGTCTTCGGCTCGGACCTGGCCCGGGTCGCCCGCGGCCCGCAGGTCGTCGACCTCACCGACACGGTGGACTCCGGTCCCCTGCCGTGGAAGAACTACTGGGCCGCCGCCCGGGACGCCGTCACCGTCAACGGCCGGGTCAGGGCGGCGCCCGCGGTGCTCGACGCGCTCGCCGTCGTCTGCAACGAGCGGCTGTTCCGCGAGGCGGGCGTGGACCTGCCCGAGACCGGCTGGACCTGGGGGGACTTCACCGAGACCGCGCGGCGGCTGACCGACAAGGCCGCGGGCCGGTTCGGCACCGGCTGGCCCGGCACCGGCGACGAGGACACCGTCTGGCGGCTGTGGCCGATGATCTGGGACCTCGGCGGCGATGTCGTCGACGGCAGCGGCAAGGGCATCGGCTTCGCCGACAGCGGGGTCCGCGCCCTGGAGGTGGTGGCCGGCCTGGTCCGCGACCGGAGCGTGTACGTCGACCCCAAGCCCGGCAGCGAGCAGATGTACCAGGTCTTCCAGTCCGGCCGGATGGGCATGGTGGTCACCGGTCCCTGGCAACTGCCCGACATCCGGCAGGCGGGGATCGACCACCACGTCGTCCCGCTGCCCAGCTTCAGCGGCAGGCCGGTCACCATCTCCGGCCCCGACACCTGGACCCTGTTCGACAACGGCGCCGCCCGCTCCCGGGCCGCCCGCACCTTCGTCACCTGGCTCACCCGGCCGGCCCAGGACGTCCGCTGGGCCGTCGGCGCCGGCAGCCTCCCGCTCAGCCGCCGCGCCGAGGCCCAGCCGGCCTGGCGGCGCGAGGTCGAGGAGACCGCGGGCCTGTCGGTGTTCACCAAGGCCCTCGACAGCGCGCGCGTCCGTCCCGTCCACCCGGCCTACCCGGAGGTCTCGCAGGCGCTCGGCCGGGCCATCGTCTCCGTGCTGCTCGGCCGCAGCAGTCCCGAGGCCGCCCTGCGGTCCTGCGCCGACGAAGCCGACGCCGCCCTGCTCATACCGCGTTGAGGAGCCATCACGCCATGGAGCGACTGCCCCGAGCCATCACCCTCGCGGACCCGCCGGACGGCCGGCGCCGGGCCCTCGTACGCAAACGCCGCGCCGAGACGGCCACCGCCTGGGCCTACGTCTCCCCCGCGGTCCTGATCGTCCTGGGCCTCAGCGTCGTCCCGGTCGTCTGGTCGCTGCTGCTGTCCTTCCAGGCCAGCGACCTGGTCACGCCCAGCCGTTGGGTCGGCCTGGACAACTACCGCGCCCTCGCCCAGGACCCGCACTTCGGCCAGGCCGTGCGCAACACCCTGCTCTACACGGTGCTGTACGTGCCACTGAGCCTGCTCGGCGGCCTGCTGCTCGCCCTGGTGCTGAACCGCCGCATCCGGCTCGTCGGCCTCTACCGCACCCTGATCTTCGTACCGTTCGTGCTGTCGGCCACCGCGCAGGGCGTACTGTTCTCCTTCGTCCTGGACCCGGAGTTCGGCGCCGCCAACTCCGTCCTGCACCGGCTCGGTGTCTCCCCGCAGGGGTTCCTCACCGACCCCGGGCAGGCCCTGCCGGTGCTGGTGGCGATCACGCTGTGGAGCGGCACCGGTTTCTGCGTCGTGGTCTACCTCGCCGCCCTCCAGGACGTCCCGCAGTCCCTGGTGGAGGCCGCCCGGCTGGACGGCGCGGGCCGGCTGCACCTGCTGCGCCACGTCACCCTGCCCACGCTCACCCCGGTCACCGTCTTCCTGGTGCTGTGGCAGACCATCCAGTCCCTCCAGGTGTTCGACCTGGTGTACGTCACCACCAAGGGCGGGCCGCTGGGTTCCACCACCGTGATCGTCTACTTCATCTGGGAGCAGGCGTTCAAGAACGCCACCGCCGGCTACGGCGCGTCGGCCGCCTACGTCCTGGCCGTCGCCCTGGGCCTCGCCGCCGGGACCGTACGCCTCGCCCGGCGCCGTGAGCGCCACCGTCCGGAAGGGGCCCGCTCATGACGGCGACCACCACCGCCCGGCCCGGCACCGCCCCCGCCCGCCCGGCCCGGCCCGCCGAGTCCGAACGGCGCCGCCGACGGCTGCCGTTCAGCCCCTGGCACCTGCTGCTGGCGCCGCTCGCGCTGACCTTCGCGGTGCCGCTGGTGTGGCTGCTGCTCAGCTCCCTGATGAGCGACGCGGAGATCAACCGCTTCCCGCCCGCGCTGTGGCCCTCCGGCATCGACCTCGGCGGCTACCGCTATGTGCTCGGCAACGCGATGTTCCCGCGCTGGTTCGCCAACTCGCTGATCGTCTCCGCCGTCACCGTCGCCGCCAACCTGCTGTTCGGCGCGCTCGCCGGATACGCCTTCGCCCGGATGCGGTTCGCGGGGTCGCGGGTGCTGCTGGGGCTGATGCTGGCCACGATGGCCGTGCCGTTCCAGCTGACCATGATCCCGACGTTCCTGGTGATGAGGAAGCTGGGTCTGATCGACACCCTCGGCGCGCTCATCGTGCCGTCGCTGGTCACCCCGTTCGCGGTGTTCCTGCTGCGGCAGTTCTTCCTCTCGCTGCCCCGGGAGCTGGAGGAGGCCGCCTGGATCGACGGGTGTTCGCGGCTGCGGGTGCTGTTCCGCATCGTGCTGCCGCTGTCCCGCCCGGCGCTGAGCACGGTGGCCGTCCTGACCTTCCTGACCACCTGGAACGACCTGACCTGGCCGCTGATCGCCATCAACCACGACACGCAGTACACGCTGCAACTGGGGCTGACCACCTTCCAGGGACAGCACCACACCAGGTGGTCCGCGGTGATGGCCGGCAACGTGCTCACCGTGCTGCCCGTGCTGCTCGCCTTCCTCGGCGCGCAGAAGACCTTCATCCAGTCCATCACCTCCAGCGGCCTCAAAGGCTAGTGACTCCCAGGGAAAGGCCCATGCCGCACACCTTCGACCTGCTCGTCGTCGGGGACGCCAACCCCGACGTCGTCCTCGGTCCCCTCGACGCCCCGCTCGCCTTCGGCCAGCACGAACAGCTCGTGCCCGGCGGCGCCCTCACCCTCGGCGGCTCGGCCGCGATCATGGCCTGCGGGGCGGCCCGCCTCGGTCTGCGGGTCGCGTTCGCCGGCCGGGTCGGCGACGACGACGCCGGGCGCTACGTACGGGACACCCTCACCGCGCGCGGGGTGGACACCCGGGGGCTGCGCACCGACCCGGAGCTGCCGACGCCGCTCACCGTCGTCCTGACCCGCGACGGGGCCCGGTCCGACCGGGCCATCGTCACCGCGCCGGGCACCCTGCGCGCCACCACCCCGGCCGACATACCGGCCGAGCTGCCGGCCACCGCCCGGCACGTCCACTTCGCCTCCTACTTCCTGCTGCCGCGACTCGCCGCCGGGCTGCCCGAACTGATGCGCGCCGCGCGCGCCCACGGCGCGACGACCTCCCTCGACACCAACGACGACCCGGCCGGCCACTGGGACCCGCCGGGCCTGGCCGCCGTCCTCCCGCACACCGACTACCTGCTGCCCAACGCCGCCGAGGCCCGGAAGCTGGGCGGCGCCGAGGACCTCGTGGCAGCCGCCGCCGCGCTCGCCGGGCGCGGCCCCGTGACCGTCGTCAAGGACGGCGCCGAGGGTGCGCTCTGCCACGACGGGCACACCGTCACCCGCACCCCCGCCTTCCCGGTCCGGCCGGTGGACACGGTGGGCGCCGGTGACAGCTTCGACGCCGGTTTCGTGGCCGGGCTGCTCGCCGGGCTGCCGCTGCCCGAGGCGCTCCGGCTCGCCGCCGTCTGCGGCGCGCTGTCCACCCGCGCGCCCGGCGGCACCACCGCACAGCCCACCTGGGACGAGGCCCTCGCCCAGGTCACCCGCGACCTCACCCCCACCCGCAACCTCGTCCGCGAACGGAAGAACTCCGCATGAGCACCGCTCACCCCGCCGCCCCCAAGATCACCTTCATCGGGGCCGGCAGTGTCGTCTTCACCCAGGGACTGCTCGCCGACCTGTTCGCGTTCGACGAGCTGAAGACCGCGCACATCTCGCTGCACGACATCGACGCCGAGCGCCTGGCCACGGCCGAGGCGGCGGCCCGGTACATCGCCGGCGTGCGCGGTGCCCGTCCGACGGTCACCGCGCACGCCGACCGCCGCGAGGCACTGGTGGACGCCGACTTCGTCATCAACATCGTGCAGGTCGGCATGGGCGAGGCCACCCGCACCGACTTCGAGGTGCCGGCCCGCTACGGGCTGCGCCAGACCATCGGCGACACCCTCGGCGTCGGCGGCGTCTTCCGCGCGCTGCGCACCTTCCCGCTGCTGAAGGCGCTCGGCCAGGACATCGCCGAGGTGTGCCCCGACGCCTGGCTGCTCAACTACACCAACCCGATGGCGATGAACGTGCAGTACCTGGCCGAGGCGACCGGCCTGACCCGGGTGGTCGGCCTGTGCCACTCGGTGTACTGGACGATGCGGGGCCTGTGCGACCTCGTCGACGTCCCCTACGAGGAGGTCACTTACCACGCGGCGGGCGTCAACCACCAGGCGTGGGTGCTGCGCTGGGAGCACGAGGGCCGCGACCTGTACCCCCGCCTCGACGCTCTCATCGCCGGGGACGAGCAGTTGCGCCGGCGGGTCCGGGTCGACATGTACCGGCGCCTGGGCCACTACCCGACCGAGACCAGCGAGCACTCCGCCGAGTACGTGCCGTGGTTCCTGCACCACCCCGGCGAGGTCGACCGGCTGCGGCTGCCCATCGGGGCCTACCTCGGCATCGTGGACGACAACGTGGCCGAGTACGAGCGGACCCGGGACGCGCTGGCCTGCGGGGCGCCGCTCACCGTCGAGGGCACCATGGAGTACGCGCCGCAGATCATCCACAGCATCGTGACCGGGACGCCGCGCACGGTGTACGGCAACGTGCCGAACCGGGGCCTGATCGACAACCTCCCCGCCCGCGGCGCGGTCGAGGTCCCGTGCCTGGTCGACTCCGCCGGTGTGCAGCCCACCCGGACCGGTCCGCTGCCGCCGCAGCTCGCCGCCCTGAACCGGACCTACCTCAGCACCACCGACCTGGTGGTGCGCGCGGCGACCGAGGACGACCCGAAGCACATCCGGCACGCGGCGATGACCGACCCGGCGACGGCGGCGGCACTGCCCGTCGAGGAGATCTGGCGGCTGTGCGACGACATGGTCCGCGCGCACGAGGACCGGCTCCAGCCGTCGCTGCGGGCGGTGCTGGGCGCCTGAGGGAGGCCGCTCAGCCCGTGCACGGCCGGGTCACCGCACGGGCCGCCGCGGGCCGGGTGAGGACCTCGGTGCTGTCGACGAACTGGTCGACGGCACCGGCCGGCGGCAGGGCCCGGACGGCCGGGTCGGTGATCCGGGCGGTGAGCGCGTCGGCGAACCGTTCGGCGCGCAGCACCCGGAAGGGCCTGCCGTGGTAGGGACGGGTGGCCGGGTCCACCGGGTCGGTGAGGCCGAGCCGGTTGTGCTCGGCCGCGACGGTCTCGTACGCCGTGGCCAGGTGCTGCTCCCGGGTGTCCGGGTCGGTGGCGGCGAGGACCGCGCGGAGCACCGGGGCGAGCCCGGCCGCGCCGGGGACGCGGGCGAAGGCGCTGCCGAGCCACTTGGCGTACGGCGGATAGCGGCGGTCCATCAGCAGGCTGAGCCGCATCAGGTCGCGGACCAGGCGGGCGGCGACGACGGCGGCACCGAGTTTGTCGCCCACCTCGCCGCAGCGGCCCACGAAGGCCTCCTCCTGGGAGAGACGGCGCCACTGGCAGGCCAGCACGTGGAGCCAGAGGTCGTGCGGGTACCAGTCGAGCCGGGCCCGGGCGGTGGTCAGGGCGCCGAGCCCGTCGTGGAAGACGTCGCCGGAGGTCACCTCGGCGAGCCGTTGCGCCGGGGCGGAGAGCCGGTCCCGAAGGGTCACGCCCCGGCACGGGTCGAAGCCGAGGCGCCCGGTGAACCAGGTGCCGGGGTCGGTGATGTCGACCGCGTGGCGGACCGGACCGTCGGTCGCGGCCATGACGCGGATGCCCGCCTCGTCGGTGGGGACCAGGTGGGTCGGGTGGCCGAGGAAGGTCTTGGGCAGTCCCGCGGCGAGCCGTTCGCTGATCGCCGTGGCGTACCGGGCGACGTCCGCGGGCCGCAGGAAGAGTTCCAGCCGAGGTCCCCACTCGTGGTCGCGGGAGCGGGCGGTGTCGAATCCGAGCACCTCCGAGCCGCTGCCGAGCCGGGCGGCGGAGTACGCGATCCCAGGGGCGGCCTCCGCGACCAGGGGCCGCACGGCCTCGTGGAAGAAGCGGCGGGAGAGTTCGAGACCGGGGACGAAAGGCGGCGGTGTGGTCATGCGGGAAGGGTGCCGGAGGGGCGGTCGGCCGGGCGAGCGCATTTCCCCGGGTGCCGTACTTCCACCTCGGTACGCCGGGTCGCTCCCGCCGCCGGACGACCTCGCGGCGCCCGACCGGGCACCGTGGGCCGTACGGAACTCGACCGCCCGGCCCGGCGGGCCGCTCTCGGTTTCCCTGTCGTCTCCTCCGCGGGCCGGCTGCCGCTGCCCGTCGCGCTCCCCACCCTGCTCGGCGAAGTGCCGCTCACCCTGGGCACCCCTCGGGGGCCGGCCCGCCACCGCTGGGTATGGACGCGACCGTGCCCACCGCGACCGCACCGGAAAAAAATGGGAGGCGCCCGCTGCGGGAGCGGCGGTAGCGTCCCCGGATGGTCGATGACGACGGATACTTCTCGGAACCCATCGCGGCCGGCTACGACGAGTCGGCGGCGGACCTGTTCCGGCCCGAGGCCGTGGACCCGGTGGTCGACGTGCTGGCCGGACTCGCCGGGGACGGAAGGGCGTTGGAGTTCGGCGTGGGCACCGGGCGGCTGGCGCTGCCGCTGGCCGCGCGCGGCGTCGCGGTGCACGGCATCGACGTGTCCCGGGCGATGCTGGCCCGGCTGCGCGCCAAGCCCGGCGGTGACACCGTCGACGTGACGGTCGGTGACTTCGCGACGACCCGGGTGGCGGGCACCTTCTCCCTCGTCTACCTGGTGTTCAACACCATCAACAACCTGACCACGCAGGACGCCCAGGTGGACTGCTTCCGCAACGCCGCGCGGCACCTGCGGCCCGGTGGCCACTTCGTGATCGAGGTGGGGGTGCCCGCCCTGCGTCTCCTGCCGCCCGGGCAGAGCGCCGTACCGTTCCACATCTCCGGCACGCGCTGGGCGTTCGACACCTACGACGTCGTGAACCAGGCCATGAGCTCCCACTACGTCACCGTCGTCGACGGCCGCGCCGAGCACTGGTCCATTCCGTTCCGGTACGTGTGGCCGGCCGAACTCGACCTGATGGCGCGGCTCGCCGGACTGCGGCCGCGCGACCGCTGGGACGGGTGGTCGCGGGCGCCGTTCACCAGCGAGAGCACCGGGCACGTGTCGGTGTGGGAGAAGCCGGCGGGCTGACGGCGGGCGCCGGCGTGCCCCGTCGCCCCGGCGCGGGGGCCGGCTGAGCTGCCCTTCCGGGCAGCCGGTCCTGCCTCGGTGTCTCCTGACGCCGCCGGGGCGGGACGGTACCGTCCGTGCGTGAGCATCACGTCTTCCCGGCCGCCGTACCCGGCGTGCCGTTCCACACCCGTCGCAGCGACGGTCCGGCCACCGCGCGAGGGCGCCGTCACTCCCGTGGCGGGCGGCCGGTGAACGACGAGCGTACGACGGGGGCACCGGCCGTGCCCGGCCCCCGGGTCCCCGCCGAGGAGGGGCACCTCGCCCCTCCCCCGCCGGCGCACCCGCGGCCTCCCGGCCCGTCGGCACCCCTTGGTCCGCAAGCCCCTTCCGACACGCCCGCGCCTCTCGACCCGTCGGCGCCCGTACCCGACGAGCAGCCGTCCGGGCAGCCGCCCGAGCAGAAGGAACGGCGTAAGCGCCGGGGGCCCGGGCCGGTCGTCGTGCTGGTCCTGCCGGGCCTGCTGACCCTGTCCGGAGTGGCGGGCTTCTTCGCGCTGAACGGTGGCTTCCCCGTCGACTCGGAGCAGGAGGCCGGCCCGGAGCAGGCCGCGTCGGCCGGTGTCGACGCCTCCTACGTCCCGTGGCTGCGCAAGGCGGCCGACGGCTGCGAGGTCGTCACCCCCTCCCTGCTCGCCGCGCAGATCGACCAGCTCTCCGGCTGGAGCGACGACACGGGCGAACTCTCCGGCCAGAAGGGCATCGCCGCCTTCACCGACGACCAGTGGAAACGCTGGGGCAAGGACGCCGACGGCAACAAGCGCTCCTCGCCCCGCGACCCGGCGGACGCCATCATGGCCCTCGGCCGGCAGGACTGCTCCGTGGCCGCCGAGGTGACCGACCTGCGCACCGAGGGCCTGGTCAACGGCGACCTCGTCGACCTCACGCTCGCCGCCTACGCCGCCGGCGTCGACCAGGTGGCCGGGGCCGGCAAGGTGCCCGACGACGCGCGGACCTACCTCACCGAGATCAAGGCGCTGCTGCCGCGGTACGAGGCGCTGGACCGGGAGAGCTCGGGCGGGGCCCCCGCCGCGGCGGGCGCGATCCTGGCCGCGCCCGTGAGCGGCCTCACCGTCACCTCGCCCTACGGTTCCCGGCAGCACCCGCTGACCGGGGTGACCAAGCTGCACACCGGGATCGACTTCGCCGCCCCGCAGGGCGCCCCGGTGTTCGCCGCGCGCGGCGGCCAGGTCGTGTTCGCCGCGGCGACCAGCGCCTACGGCAACCGTGTCGTGATCGACCACGGCACCATCGAGGGCAAGCGGCTGCAGACGACGTACAGTCATCTGTCCGCGACCGACGTGGCCGTGGGCCAGACGGTGGAGACGGGGACACAGATCGGGCGGGCCGGTTCCACGGGCCTGTCCACCGGCCCGCACCTGCACTTCGAGGTCATCTACGACGGCTACTACTCCAATCCCCAGCCCTGGCTCGCCCCCTCGGGCTGACGACCCTCCGGTGATCCCGCCATGCACACCATCGCCGTACTCGCCCTGGACCGGGTGATCCCGTTCGACCTGTCCACGCCGGTCGAGGTGTTCACCCGCACCCGGCTGCCGGACGGGCGTCCCGGTTACCGGATCCGGGTGTGCGCGCAGGAGCCGGAGGTGGACGCGGGGGTGTTCACCCTGCGCGCCCCCTGGGGACTGGAGGGGCTCCAGGGGGCCGACACGATCATCGTGCCCGGTACGGCCGACGTCTCGGTCCCGCTGCCCGCGGCCGTCCGGGACGCGCTGCGGGCGGCGGCCGAGGGCGGCACGCGGATCGCCTCCATCTGCTCGGGCGCCTTCCCGCTGGCCGCCACCGGCCTCCTCGACGGCATGCGGGCCACCACGCACTGGGCCGCGGCCGGCGCCCTGGCCGCCCGGTATCCCGAGGTCGAGGTGGACCCGGACGTGCTGTACGTGGACAACGGGCAGATCCTCACCTCGGCCGGTGCCGCCGCGGGCCTCGACCTGTGCCTGCACCTGATCCGGCGCGACTACGGCTCGGCCGTCGCCGCCGACGCCGCCCGGCTGTCCGTCATGCCGCTGGAACGGGAGGGCGGGCAGGCGCAGTTCATCGTCCACGAGTACGCGCCCCGGCCCCAGGGCTCCGTACTGGAACCGCTGCTCACCTGGCTCCAGGAGAACCTGGACCGCGAACTCACCCTGAACGACATCGCCGCCCAGGCCGGGACCAGCACCCGCACCCTGATCCGGCGCTTCCGCGAACAGACCGGCACCACACCGCTCCAGTGGCTGCACCGGGCCCGCGTCCGGCAGGCCCAGCACCTGCTGGAGACCACGCGCCACCCCGTCGAACGCATCGCCGCGCAGGTCGGCTTCGGCTCCCCCACCGCCTTCCGGGAGCGGTTCAAGCGCACCACGGGCGTCAGCCCGCACGCCTACCGCCGTACCTTCGCCTCATCCCCCGCCGGCTGACCCCCGTACCCGGTCGCGCAGGCTGCCCGCCTCCGCCAGGGTGCGCGCCGCGGCGGCCGCCAGCCGGGGCCGGGCGCGCACGAACCGCCGGGCGGCGCGGGCCGGTTCCCGCGCCAGCAGGTGGGCGGCGCCGCCCGGCACCGGACGTACCACCGCGCCCTCGTACATCCGCAGGTCGCGGGTCTTGAACGACTCCTTGTAGCGGGCCGGTCCGGTCCCGAGGTCGACCATCCGGACCCCGTCGGCCGCGGCGGCCTCCAGCATCCGCAGATGCAGCACGAGGCCGGGTGAGTACTTGCCGTAGGCGCGGTCGTACGCCGGGAACCACCAGGAGAGCACCGTGGCCGAGCGCAGCCCGAAGTGGGCGGCGACGGGGCGGCCGGCGGCGTAGAGGACGGAGAGCAGTCCGCGGCACTCCGGTTCGCCGCTCTGCGCGAGCAGGCCCACCAGGGCGTTGATCCACTCCTGCGCGAAGCGGTCCCGCCGGCCCGTGCGGCGGTACTGGGCCGACTTCCACCGCATGAGTTCCCGCAGCACGGCCGGGTCCCGGGAGTCCAGGACGAACCGGACCTCGCCGACCTGCCGGGCGAGCTTGCGTTCCTTGGCGAGGGTCTGTCTGAGGAACCCGGGGGCGTCCCGGCGCAGTCTCTCCAGGTAGCGGTCGTAGCCGGCTTCGATGTCGACGACCGGGGAGGCGAGTTCCTCGACGGCGTGCGCGGCGAAGGCGTCCTGGCCGTCCTCCAGGTTGTCGAACTCCCAGGACGCCAGGGAGCAGGCCCGCAGCAGCCGGCGCGGCTCGATCCTGATCCCAGGGCGCAGGACGGCCCCCTGGCAGTCCGAGACGCCGAGTCCGATGGCCCGCCCCCGGCCCAAGGGGCCCTTCTCGTAGGGAAAGTAGCCGACCGGCGTGCCGTCCTGCTGGAGGACCGCGACGCGGGCGCCGGGCCGTACCCGGCCGACGGCCGCGGTGAACACCGGATCGAGGAAGGGATTGGCCGGTGCCCCGGTCAGGGCGCGGATCTCCCGCCACATCTTGATGTCGTCCGGTCCCAGTTCGTCCGGCCGCAGAATGAGAATGCGCTGTCCCGGCATGGCTGATGCCTCCCGTGTGGTCGAATCGAGGACACACCCGGGCCTGTTCGTCACCGCGTCCCGGCTCAGGAGTCGGCGGGCCGTACGGCGCAGGCCCCGTTACCGCTCGCGCCGCTCAGCAGCGGTACGTCCGCAGGAGATCGGCGCCCGGGGACGGGCCGAGGGGGGCCGGCCGTACGGCGGTGGACGCGCCCCTGGGTTCCGTGGCGTCGCGGTCCGCCGCGGACGCCCGCACGGGGGCGCCGTCGGCCGCGCATCCGGCGCCGGCCGCGCCCGCGGTCCTCGCGGGGCGCGGCGCGGCGCGGCGGACGGCCGTGCCGTCCTCGCACGGGCCCGGTTCGGTGAGGCTCTCGTCCTGGGCGTCCGCCGCCCCGTCACCCGGCGGGGCGGCCACGCCCGCCGCGGCCACGGCGGGGGCGGCCCCGTCCGGTGACGGCTCGGGCGCGCAGAGGTTCAGCAGCACCGAGGCGAGCAGCAGCACCAAGGCCATTGCCCATCGACGCCGCACCATCGGACTCCTGCCCCTGCGTCTCGGCGGGGGTCGGCCGACGGCTCGGCGGCGGACGGCTCCCCCGGACGCGCCCGACCGCGCCTTCCAGTAGGCCGAGCGCGTCCCGGCCCGTCAAGTCCCGCGCGCCGAATCGGCGCGCTGCCGCCGGACGTTGGCGTCCGCGCGCCCGTCCGGGACCGTGTGCCGTCTGCCGGGGAGGCGGGAGGGCTCAGTGCTCGGCGGCGCGGTCCAGGATCTCGGTGACCTGCTCGCGGAGCACGGCCCGGGCCTCGGCGGGGAGGGAGCCGAGGGCGGAGGCGTCCAGCGTGTCGGCGGTCCGGGCGGAGTCCGGGCCGCAGTCGGTGCTCTCGCTGAAGACGTCGTAGCCGTCGCGGACGGCGACCCGCAGCCGCCTGTGTCCGTTCTCGTCGGCGTGCACGGCGGTGGCGACGACCAGGGGCGGCGGGCCGCCCGCCTCGGCGGGCATCTTGCGGTACCCGCTGACCAGGGGCGACCGCCAGTGCAGGGAGAGCAACAGCGGTCGCTTGGCGACCAGTTCGGTGAGGTCGGTCTCGTAGACGCGGTCCTGGGACAGCACCGTGGCCCGGGCGTCCAGCACCAGCGCGGCGGGCAGCAGGCAGCGCAGGCTGCTGCCCACTATGTTGCCGCCGACCGTGGCCGCGCGCCGCACGGCTCCGGTGCCCACCGTGCCGGCCGCGCGCCGCAGGACCTCGGGCACCCGTTCGTCGACCTGGTGCAGCAGCACGGCCGCGCCCAGCGTCTCGCGGCCCGTCTCGTTCGCCTCCGGCAGGTTCCGCAGCGACATGGCCAGTTCGGGGAAGCCGTCCCGTTGCCAGCCCGCCCAGACGAGCGTCGCCCCGCCTATGGGAACCGCTCCCTGGGCGAGGTACTCCTGAGCTTCGGACACGGACGTGGGCAGACGCAACAGCACGGCGGCCGACCTGCCTTCCTCGGAACTCGGTGGCCGAGGTTCGGCACCTTCAGCCACATGATCGATGGCATGGCGCATTGTGCCCCACCCCCGCGGGGGCGCGTACAGGGCTCATGTCGGAGGTTCGTGCGCCGCTTCTACGCCGGGCGCACGACCCGACGGCAGGGAAACGGTACGGCCGCGACGCCCGGCGGCGCTACGGCCGGTGCGCCGCCGCTTCCTTCGTCAACTGGACGGCCGAGGCCAGCCCGAGGCCCGGTGCCGACATCCGCAGGGCCTTGATCGCGCGCACCGAGTCGACGGGGCCCTGGTGGCCGGCGGCGGTGAGCCGTTCATGGACCCAGCGGGCGCGCAGCGCGGCGTCCGGTACGGCCGCCGCCCGCTCCACCAGTTCGGCGGCACGCTCCAGTCCGGGCCGCTGCTCCGGCGTGGCGTCGGCCAGCGCCGTGCGCAGCGCGGCGGCGAGCACGTCCGCGTCCCGCAGTACCAGGACGTTGAGTTCCAGGGGCTTGCTCCGTCCGAACATGCCGCCATGGTCGACGCCGTACGCCGTACCGGGCAAGCCACTTGAGCCACTTCTGAGCTGCGCCTCAGTCCGAGCCCACGGGGTCGGTGTCGACGCGGCCGGACAGGCGCTCGTAGCGCTGGCGGGCGGCCTGCGGGGTGCCCAGGCCCAGGCCGAAGGCGATCTCGTGCCAGGTCATGTCGCGGCCCCGGGCCATCTTCAGGAGGCCGGCTTCCAGTTCGTCCAGCTCACCGCGGACCAGCGGGACCAGGCTCAGCGCGGCGGTGATGTCGGCCCGGTCCACCTCGGGTTCGCCGTCGTCCGGCACGGCCGCCCCGCTGAGCAGGAACGAGACGAGCCGGACGGCCTCGTGCGGGCCGATGAGCGAGGGGTGGGTCTGGCGGCGGCGCTGGGCGTCGGTGGCCGCGTGCCGTTCGGCGATGCGCAGCAGGGAGGCGTACACCCGCTGTGCGCGGGCCTGCTCCGGCTGCGGAGGGGAGAACACGTCGGAGGAGGGCGGGTTGGAGGACATGACGGTCAGCATGCCCGATGAACGACGAGAGTTCAACTGATTACGGTGAACAAGTCGTTCAAACACACTCGTACCTTGGCGTCCGGGGTGTCGCTGCCTAGCGTGTCCCAGGTGACCGGCCCGGCTACGACGAGAGGAAGCAGCGCGATGACCCTTCTGGACAGCGAGGTCTGGGGCAAGAGGTTCCTCAGCGACGGCTGGCGGGACGCCTCCGCGACGCGGCCGGTGATCGAGCCGGCCACCGGCGACCGGCTCGGCACGGTCGGACTGGCCACGCCCGAGGACGCCGGCCGCGCCGCCGCCCGGGCCGCCGAGGCGCAGCGGGCCTGGGCGGCGACCCCGCCGCAGCGGCGGGCCGCGGTGCTGCGCCGCGCGGGCGAGCTGCTGACCGGGCACGCCGCCGAGGCCGAGGACTGGCTGGTGCGCGAGGCGGGGTCGGTGCGGGCCAAGGCGGCCTTCGAGGTGGGGCTGGCCATCGACGAGTTCTTCGAGTGCGCGGGACTGCCGAGCCACCCGCAGGGCGAGGTGCTCGCCTCCGGGACCGCCCGCTGGTCGCTGGCCCGGCGCCGCCCCGCCGGGGTCGTCAGCGTCATCGCCCCCTTCAACTTCCCGCTCGTCCTCGGCCTGCGGTCGGTGGCGCCCGCGCTCGCCCTGGGCAACGCGGTCCTGCTGAAGCCGGACCCGCGCACGGCGGTCAGCGGCGGCGTCGTCATAGCGCGCCTGCTGGAGGAGGCCGGGCTGCCCGAGGGTGTGCTGCACCTGCTGCCCGGCGACGGCGCGGTGGGACAGGCGGTGGTCGAGGCGCCCGAGGTCCGGGTCGTCTCCTTCACCGGCTCCACGCCGGTCGGCCGGGCCATCGGGGAGCGGGCGGGCCGCCTGCTGAAGCGCGCCCATCTGGAACTGGGCGGGAACAACGCCCTGGTGGTGCTGCCCGGCGCGGACGTGGCGAAGGCGGCCTCGGCGGGCGCGTTCGGCTCCTACCTGCACCAGGGCCAGATCTGCATGACGACCGGCCGGCACATCGTGCACGAGTCGCTGCTGGCGGAGTACACCGCCGCGCTCGCCGCGAAGGCGAAGGCGCTGCCGGTCGGTGACCCGGCCCGCCAGGACGTGGCGCTCGGTCCGATCATCGACCGGCGTCAGCTGGAGCGGGTGCACTCGATCGTCACCGAGAGTGTCGCGGCGGGCGCGACCGTGGCCGCGGGCGGCGAGATCGACGGCGCCTGCTACCGCGCCACCGTCCTGACGGACCTGACGACCGACATGCCGGCCTGGCGGGAGGAGATCTTCGGGCCGGTCGCGCCGGTCATCGGCTTCGCGACGCCCGAGGAGGCCGCGCGGATCGTCAACGACTGCGAGTACGGGCTGTCCGTCGGCATCCTCGGCGACGTCGGCACCGCGATGAAACTCGCCGACCTGGTCGACTCCGGGAAGGTGCACATCAACGGGCAGACCGTCGACGACGAGCCGAACGCGCCGTTCGGCGGGGTCAAGGCGTCCGGCACCGGGTCGCGGTTCGGCGGGGCGGCCGCCAATGTGGAGGCGTTCACCGAGACCCAGTGGGTCACGGTCAGCCCGGACATCGCCGACTACCCCTTCTGACCCCGGGGTTCCGGTCCCGGCGCGCGCCCGGCGCCGGGCACGGCGAGGATCGGTGGATGGGCTTCCTCCTGCCGGTCCTCTTCGCGCTCCTCGCCGCGCTCAGCAACGCCACGGCCACCGTGCTGCAGCGCAGGGCCGCGCTGACCGTGCCGCAGTCCCAGGGGTTCCGCCTCTCACTCGTCCTCGACCTGCTGCGGCGGCCCGTCTGGCTCGCCGGGATGCTCGCCGTGGTGGTCGCCGGGGCGGGCCAGGCGGCGGCGCTGGCGACCGGTCCGCTCTCGCTCGTCCAGCCCCTGTTCGTCCTGGAGCTGCCGCTGGCGCTGCTGCTGGCCTCGCTGTCGACCGGGCGCCGGATGCCGCCGGTGATGTGGGCCGGGGTGGCCGCCGTGGTGGCCGGACTCGGCATCGCCCTGGGAGCGGCGTCGCCGTACGGCGGCCAGGGCGAGGTGTCCGCCCCGCGCTGGGCGTTCGGGCTGGCGGCCGGCGCGGCGGCGGCCCTGCTGCTGGCCGGGGCCGGGCTGCGGCGGCCCGTCGGCAAGGCCCGGGCCGGCTGCCTGGGCGCGGCCACCGCGGTGTGCTACGCGCTGACGGCGGCGCTGATGAAGGACTCCATGCGGGTGCTGGACACGGGCGGCGTGTCCGGCTTCCTGACCGCGTGGCAGACGTACGCGTTCGCCGCGGCCGGGGTGGGCGCCGTCCTGCTGCTGGAGCACTCCATGCAGGGCGGTCCGCTGGTCGCCTCGCAGCCCGCCCTCACCCTCGGGGACGCGACGGTCAGCCTGCTGCTCGGCGTGTTCCTCTACCTCGAACACCTGCGGACCGGCTGGTGGCTGCTGCCGCAGGCGCTCGGCGTCGCCCTGGTCGTGCTGGGCGTGCTGTCCCTGGCCCGGCACGGGATCGACCTGCGCCCCGGACACTGACGTCCCCGCCGCCGACCGGACCCCCCGCAGCGACGCTCTGCCGGCCGGCCGACGTCGCGGTGATCACGGTCGTGGGCGCGACTGTGGGACCGGACCGGGGCCGGGTGGTGCGACGGCTGCGGCTGTCTGTGGGGGCCGGCGCCGAGACAGCAGTGCGACGGCCGCGCCCAGGGACCGGTGCCGGCACCGCGCCGCCGGCCCCGCGGCAGCCCGCACCGCCCTGCGCCGGCACCGGACGTCCAGGCCCCCGCGGCCCGACCGGCGGGCAGGTCACGCGGCGGCCGGCGCCCCGGTCCCGGCCCGGACGCCCCTCGCACCGCCCACCCCCGGACCGTCCCGGGCCGCCCCCGGCGTCCGGTACGCCCGGCGCTCGCCGCGTCGCGCCGCGGGCCGGGCGGAGGTCACGGGTGGCGAGCGGGCCGGGCCGGGCCGAGGGCGGTGGCCGGGTCGACTCCGGTGAGGCGGACGCTCGCCGCCCACAGCCGGGCCGCGACGGCGGTGTCCGTCAGGTGGCTCCACACCGGTTCGGGCCGCGGCCTGCCTTGCAGGCCGAACACGCGCGGCCCCCGGAGCTGCCCGCCGCGCACGGCCGGGTCGAGCACCGCCCGGACGGCCGGCCAGGCACCGGCGTGCTTGCCCCGCACCAGGACGGCGGCCGGCGCCGAGCCCAGCCGGGAGTCCAGGCCCGGCTCGTGGACCGGCGGACGCGCGGGCGTCAGGCCGTCCAGGGCGCCGCCCGGATGGACCACCACGCTCGTCACCGCACTGGCGGCGGCGCGCAGCCGCCGGTCGAGTTCGAGGCCGAAGTACATCTGCGCCAGCTTGGACCGCCCGTACGTACGTTTGGGCCGGTAGCCGGTCCGGGACTGGAGGTCGTCCAGGTCCAGCCGCTCGGTCTTGGCCGCGAAGCTGCCCGTGGTCACGACCCGGCCCGCGGGCGCCGCCGAGAGCAGGGGCAGCAGCCACCGGGTCAGCGCGAAGTGGCCGAGGTGGTTCGTGCCGAACATCAGCTCGTGCCCGTCGCCGGTCTCCTCGCGGGGCGGATCGTCGAGCGCGACCCCGGCGTTGAGCACCACGGCGTCCAGCCGCTCCGACCCGAGGGCGTCCGCCGCGCCGCAGAGCGGGGCAGGATCGGCGAGGTCCAGACGCAGGGCCCGGACCCGCGCGCCGGGGACCCGGAAGCGGAGGGCGTCCAGGGCGACGGTGGCCCTGGCCGGGTTCCTGCTGCCGAGCACCACGGTGGCCCCGGTCGCGGCGAGCTGTTCGGCGGTGAAGTAGCCGATGCCCGCGTGGCCCCCGGTGACGAGGAACAGCCGGCCGTCGGCCCGGGGCAGCCGGGGGACGTCCCAGGGGGCGGGGCGGAGGGAACGGCGGGCATGACGGGAGACTCCCCCGCGTCGGCGGCACGGACGTACGCCCACCGGTGGCGGCGGACGGGCCCCACCCTCGCGGGCCCGGCCGACAGATCGCCCGCACTCCGCCGACGCCGGTGCGCGCCGCGCCGTACTCCGTCCGAGTGGTGCGTCGGCGGGCCCCGCCGTAGCGTCGTATCGGACGACGGACCGTGACCCGCAGCACGACGGTCCTCGGTCGAACGGAAGTCGAACGGCAGGAGCGGACATGCGCGGACATGCGATGAGGGCGGCCGTCACACTCGGTGCCGCCGCGGCGCTCGCGGCGCCCCTGGGAGCGGCTTCGGCCACCACCCCGTCCCCGGAGCCGGACCGGCATCGGACCGGCGGCCCCGTCCTGGCCGACTGCCAGGGCCGCGGCGAGGTGCGTCCCGGTGACTACCTGCTCGCCTGCGGCGACGGCAACAGCAGGCTGGACTCCCTGCACTGGGCGCGCTGGGACGCCGACGCGGCGGTGGGCCGGGGGGTCAACCTGGTCAACGACTGCGACCCGTACTGCGCGGCGGGCACGTTCCGCGCGTACCCGGTGACCGTGCGCCTCGAAGCGCCCGTGGCGGACGGGAAGAACCCGGGCGAGCCCCGCTACACCCGGATCAGCGTGACGTACACCGACGGGCGGCCGGACGGCGCCCCGCGCGTGGTGAGTTATCCGCTGCCGGGCTGAGCCCCGCCCCGCGGGCGGTCCGGGAGGACCAGGCGGCAGATGTCGCCGGGCTGGACCTGGACCGTCCGGCCGGGCAGCCGGACGTCGATCGGCAGCCGGTCGGAGGCCGGTACGGCGATCTCCAGCAGCTCGTGCTCCAGCCGCAGCCGTACGCCCCAGTGGCCCTGGTAGCGCAGCGAGAAACCGTACGCCGACAGCTCCGGCAGCGGCACCGGGTCCAGCCACAGCGCGCCGGCGCGGGTCTCCAGCCCGGTCAGTCCGCGCTGGACGAGGTCGAGGGTGCCGGCCATGGCGCCGAGGTGGATGCCCTCGCCGGTGGTGCCGCCCTGGAGGTCGGCGACGTCGCCCTTGAGGGCGTCCTGGACATAGGCCCATGCCCCGGCGCGCCGGGCGCGGGCCAGGACCCAGCCGTGCACCAGGCCGCTGAGGGTGGAGCCGTGGCTGGTGCGGGCCAGGTAGTAGTCGACCGTGCGGTGCCAGGTGTCGTCGTCCAGTCGGTGGCCGAGCCGGGCGAACAGGGAGCGGAGTTCGGCCGGGGAGAAGAGGTAGCCGAGCATGAGGACGTCGGCCTGTTTGGACGCCTGGTAACGGTTGACGGTGTCGCCCTCGGCCTCCAGGACCCGGTCGAGCCGGCGGATGTCGCCGTGCCGCTCGCGCAGCCCTCGCCAGTCGAGTTCGGCGAGGTCGCCGTAGCCCTCGAACTGGCTGATCACGCCCCGGTGGAAGGGGACGTGGAGGGTGCGGGAGACGTCCTCCCACTGCTGGACTTCGCCGTCGTCCAGCTCGGTGCGTTCGACGAGTTCGCGGCGGCGCGGCTCGGGCAGGGCGCGCAGCACCTCCAGGGTGCGGGTGAGGACCCAGGCGGCGGTGACGTTGGTGTAGGCGTTGTCGTCCAGGCCGGGCCGGTCCGCGTCCGGGTACGCCTCGTGGTACTCGTCGGGGCCGACCACGCCCCGGATCCGGTGCCGGCCCAGGCCGCCGTCCCAGACCGCCGAGTCGGCCCAGAAGCGGGCGATCTGGAGGAGCATCTCGGCGCCCTTGGTGTGCAGGAACTCGGTGTCGCCGCTGGCCTCGCAGTACTGCCACACGTTGTACGCGATCGCCGAGCCGACGTGGTGCTGGAGGTGGGAGTGGTCCGGCAGCCAGCGGCCCGAGCGCGGGTTGAGGTGGAGCTGCTGGGTCTCCTCCCGTCCGTCGCTGCCGCTCTGCCACGGGTACAGCGCGCCCCGCCTGCCGATCGCGCGGGCCGCCGCCCGGGCCCGGTCCAGCCGGCGGTGCCGGTAGTGCAGCAGCGCCCGGGACACCTCGGGGAAGTGCAGGTTGAGGTAGGGCAGCACGAACAGTTCGTCCCAGAAGACGTGGCCCCGGTACGCCTCCCCGTGCAGGCCCCGGGCCGGGACGCCGACGTCGAGGTCGGCGGTGTGCGGGGAGAGGGTCTGCAGGACGTGGAAGAGGTGCAGGCGCAGGATGCTGCCCGCCTCCCCCGGCACGTCCAGTTCGGCGCGGCGCCACAGCTGTGCCCAGGCGGTGCCGTGGCTGCGCAGCAGCGCGTCGAAGCGGGGCGCGGACGCCACCCGGTCGACGGCGGCCTGGAGCGGGTCGCTGATCGCCGGGTCGCGTGAGGTGTGCAGGGCGACGGTCTTGTCGACGACGGCGGTACGGCCGGGGCGCAGCGGCAGCCGCAGCCGCTGGACGGCCCTCGGTCGTGCCGCTTCCGGTTCCACCGGTACGTCGGCCGTCACCCGGGAGGCCAGGCCGATCCGGATGTCCGAGGTACGGGTGCGGCAGCGCAGCCACACCGTGCCGGGTCCGGCCTCGCCGGTGTGCACGTGGGTGAGGTGGCGGCCCTCCAGGTCCCGGTAGCGCGGCACCCCGGAGTTGGTGACGCCGCCGTCGAGCGCGGCCTCCACGTCCAGGTCGACGGCGGCGGTCTCGGCCGTGAACTCGGTGCGCAGACAGGCCAGATGGGGGTCGGCCATGTGCACCAGACGCAGCTGCCGCACGGCGAGCACGCCCGAGTCGCCGAGCCGGAACCGGGTGTGCCGCTCCAGCAGCCCGGTGTCCAGGTGCACCGCCTGCCGGTGGGTGAGCACCTCGGCGGTGTCGGGCGTGAGCCACGCGCCGCCCGCCGTACGGAACCGCAGCGGCAGCCAGTCGGGCAGGTTGACCATGTCCTCGTTCTCGACCTCGCGCCCGGCGACGGAGGAGGTGAGCCGGTTGTAGCAGCCGGCGACGTACGTGCCCGGATAGTGCACGTCGTCCGCGGCGCACTCGGGCAGCGCGCCGCGGGTGGCGAAGTAGCCGTTGCCGAGCGTGCACAGCGACTCCCGCAGCCGCTCCTCGGCGGGGTCGTAGCCGTCGTACTCCCAGGTCGAGGCGGCGGTCGCGGTCACGGGGCGCTCCTTTCGCGCGGGTCAGGCTTCCCAGGACCAGTCGGCGACCTCCGGCAGGTCGACGCCGTGTTCCCGGATGTACGCGTGGTGGCGCAGCCGGACGTCCGCCATCCGCTGGCGGACGGCGGCGGCCCGCACGACGAGGCCGGGCACCCGGTCGATGACGTCCATGACGAGGCGGTAGCGGTCCATGTCGTTGCCGACGACCATGTCGAACGGGGTGGTCGTGGTGCCGATCTCCTTGTAGCCGCGCACATGCAGGTGCTGGTGGCCGCTCCGCCGGTAGGCCAGCCGGTGGATGAGCCAGGGGTAGCCGTGGTAGGCGAAGACGACCGGCTTGTCGGCGGTGAACAGGCCGTCGTACTCGAAGTCGCTCATGCCGTGCGGGTGTTCGCCGCTGGGCAGCAGCCGGGCGATGTCGACGACGTTGACCACACGGACGGCGAGTCCGGGCAGGTGCCGGCGGAGCAACTGGGCGGCGGCCAGCACCTCCTGGGTGGGGACGTCGCCGGCGCAGGCGAGCACCACGTCGGGTTCGCGGCTGCCGTCCTCGGTGCCCGCCCACTCCCAGATGCCGGCGCCGCGCGCGCAGTGGGTGCGGGCCTGGTCCAGGGTCAGCCAGTCGAAGCAGGGCTGTTTGCCGGCGACGACGACGTTGACGTAGTCGCGGCTGCGCAGGGCGTGGTCGGCGACGGAGAGCAGGGTGTTGGCGTCCGGCGGCAGGTAGACCCGTACGGCCTCGGGGCTCTTGTTGAGGATGTGGTCGACGAAGCCGGGGTCCTGGTGGGAGAACCCGTTGTGGTCCTGGCGCCACACGTGCGAGGTGAGCAGGTAGTTGAGGGAGGCGATGGGCGCGCGCCAGGGCAGCCGGCGGGTGACGCGCAGCCACTTGATGTGCTGGTTGACCATGGAGTCGACGATGTGGACGAACGCCTCGTAGCAGGAGAACAGGCCGTGCCGGCCGGTGAGGAGGTAGCCCTCCAGCCAGCCCTGGCAGGTGTGCTCGGAGAGGATCTCCATGACGCGGCCGTGCGGGTCGAGGTCCTCGTCGACGGGCAGGACCGGCTCCTGCCAGGCCTTGCCGCTGGCGGCGTAGACGGCCTGGAGGCGGTTGGAGGCGGTCTCGTCGGGGCCCACGAGGCGGAAGTCGCGCCGGTCGGCGGTGGCGGCCATGACGTCGCGCAGCAGGTCACCGAGGACCCGGGTGGGTTCGTGGAGGGTGGCGCCGGGGCTGCCGACGGGGACGGCGTAGCGGTCCAGCGGCGGCAGCGGGAGTTCGCGCAGCAGCAGTCCCCCGTTGGCGTACGGGGTGGCACCCAGGCGGCGGGTGCCCTCGGGGACGCAGCGCAGGACGGCGGGGCGCGGGGCGCCGTCCGCGTCGAAGAGTTCCCCGGGCCGGTAGGAACGCAGCCAGCGCTCCAGCTGGCGCAGGTGGTCGGGGTTGTCCCGGACGGCGGCCATCGGGACCTGGTGGGCTCGCCAGGTGCCCTCGACGGGGAGGCCGTCGACCTCGGCGGGACCGGTCCAGCCCTTCGGGGTGCGCAGCACGATCACCGGCCAGCGGGGGCGCTCGGTGGCGCCGTCGTGGCGGGCGGCGCGCTGGATCGCGGCGATGCGGTCCAGGGCGGTGTCCAGGGCGCGGGCCATGGCGCGGTGGACGGCGGCCGGGTCGTCGCCGGTGACGTGGAGCGGGTCGTGGCCGTAGCCGCGCAGGAGTGCGTCGAGTTCGGCCTCGGGGAGCCGGGCGAGCACCGTCGGGTTGGCGATCTTGTAGCCGTTGAGGTGCAGGACCGGCAGGACGGCGCCGTCGTGCACGGGGTCGAGGAACTTGTTGGAGTGCCAGGAGGCGGCCAGCGGCCCGGTCTCCGCCTCGCCGTCGCCGATGACACAGGCGACCACCAGGTCCGGGTGGTCGAAGGCGGCGCCGTAGGCGTGCGAGAGGGAGTAGCCCAGCTCACCGCCCTCGTGGATGGAGCCCGGGGTCTCCGGGGCGACGTGGCTGGGCACGCCGCCGGGGAAGGAGAACTGCCGGAACAGCCGCGCCATCCCGGCCGCGTCCCGGGTGACGTCCGGGTACGTCTCGGTGTACGTTCCCTCCAGCCAGGAGTTGGCCAGTACGGCGGGCCCGCCGTGGCCGGGGCCCCAGACGCACAGGGCGTCCAGGTCACGGGCCTTGATCACCCGGTTGAGGTGGGTGTGGACCAGGTTGAGGCCGGGTGAGGTGCCCCAGTGGCCGAGCAGCCGGGGTTTGACGTGCTCCGGGCGCAGTTCCTCGGTGAGCAGAGGGTTGTCCATGAGGTAGATCTGGCCGACGGAGAGGTAGTTCGCGGCGCGCCAGTGGGCGTCGAGGCCGGCCAGTTCCCCGTCGGTGAGGTCGTCGCCGGTCGGGTCGTCTTCGGTCGGGTCGTCTTCGGTCGGACGGTCGGGTGCCTCGTGCGGGTCGGCGGACATCCGGGGTCCTTTCCGTGTCGGGACGGCGGTCGGGCCGGTGGCGGACCGTGGTGCCGCCGGACCGCGCGGCCGAGGGGACCGGCCGGCCGCGGCGCCCGGTGCACATCCCACCACCCTGCGCGGACCGGCCGGGTACCCGACAGGGCCGTTCGGGTCACTCCCCCGGGGCCGGTCCGACCGGACAGGGCGAATTTTGCATGTCGTGCATCTTTGCATAACATGCAAGTTATGTCGGAGGGGAGTGCCGCGGGGGGCGGACTGCGCGAGCGGAAGAAGCGGGCCACACGGGCCGCTCTCACCGAGGCCGCGGTGCGTCTGGCGGCGGAGCACGGGGCGGAGAAGGTCACCGTCGAGGCGATCAGCGCCGCGGCCGGGGTGTCCGTTCGGACGTTCTTCAACTACTTCGACACCCGCGACGACGTGTTCGTCCTGGTGGGTGCCGAGACCGGCGCCCGCGTACGTCGAGCACTGCTCGCCGCACCGGCCGCGCTGTCCCCCCTCCAGGCGCTGCACGACGCCATGGCCGCCGAGCTGGCCGAGGCCGAGCAGCAGCACGAGCTGTGGCGGCTGCACGGCGAGGTGCTGCGCGCGGCGCCGCACCTCCTCGTCCGCAGCCTCGGCGCGCATCTGGCCGACGAGACCGAACTGGCCGAGGCCCTCGCCGAACGGATCCGCTCCGGCCCCGCCCCCGGCGGCACCCCGCCGGACCCGGCCGCCTCCCACGAGGAACGCCGCAAGGAGCTGGACCTGTACCCGCGACTGCTGGCCGCGGTGGCGGTCACCGCCGTCCGGGTCAGCGTCGACCACTGGTGCGCCCGCCAGGAGGAGCGCACCTTCCGCGAGGTGTTCCAGGAGGTCTTCGCGCTCCTGGCCGCCGGACTGCCGGCGCCGCCCGCGTAGTCCTCCCCCGCCTGCCCTGCCTCCCGCCGCGGCGCCGGCCCGGTCCGCGCCGGGACCACCGTTCAGCACCGCACATCGCTTCAACACCGTTCAGCACCAGCACCGTTCATCACCGTCGAAAGAGATGTCGTGACCGCATCGCAGGCGCCCGCCACCGCGCCGCCCAGTTCCATGACGCAGAAACAGATACTCCAGGCCATGTCCGGCCTGATGGCCGGCATGTTCGTCGCGATCCTCGCGGGCACCGTGGTGTCCAACGCGCTGCCGACGATCATCGCCGACCTGGGCGCCAGCCAGTCCTCCTACACCTGGGTCGTCACCGCCGAACTGCTGGCGATGACCGCGACCGTCCCGCTGTGGGGCAAGCTGTCCGACCTGTTCAACAAGAAGCTGCTGCTCCAGCTCTCGCTGTGCATGTTCGTGGTCGGCTCGCTGCTCGCGGGCTTCTCCCACGACGCCTCGCTGCTGATCTTCAGCCGGGTCGTGCAGGGCATCGGCGCCGGCGGTCTGACCGCGCTCGCGCAGGTCGTCATGGCCTCCGTCATCCCGCCCCGTGAGCTGGGCAAGTACTCCGGCATCTTCGGTGCCGTCTTCGCCGTCGGCACGGTGGCCGGTCCGCTCATCGGCGGAGTCCTGGTGGACACCGACTGGCTGGGCTGGCGCTGGTGCTTCTTCATCGGCGTGCCGTTCGCGCTGCTCGCCATCCTCCTGTTGCAGCAGACGCTGAAGCTGCCCACCGTCAAGCGCCAGGTGAAGATCGACTGGCTCGGCGCCTTCCTCATCGTGGCCGGTGTCTGCGCGCTGCTCATCTGGGTCTCGCTGGCCGGCAACCAGTTCGACTGGGCCTCCTGGCAGACCGCCGCGCTCGTCATCGGCGGCGTGGTGCTGCTGGGCCTGGCCGTCGTGGTGGAGACGCGCGCCGCCGAACCGGTCATCCCGCTGGACATCTTCAAGAACCGCACGGTCACGCTGACCACGGTCGCCAGCCTCCTGGTCGGTGTCGCCATGTTCGGCGGTACGGTCTTCCTCTCCCAGTACTTCCAGGTCTCCCTGGGCAAGTCGCCGACGGTCGCGGGCATGATGAGCCTGCCGATGATCCTCGGCCTGCTGGTGTCGTCGACCGTGGCCGGCCAGATCATCAGCCGGACCGGCAAGTGGAAGCGGTACCTGGTGGCGGGCGCCGTCATCATGACCGCCGGCCTGGCGCTGCTCTCCCTGATCGGCGCGGACACCCACTTCGGGCTGCTCAGCCTCTACATGGCGGTCCTCGGTATCGGCGTCGGCATGCTGATGCAGAACCTGGTGCTGGCCGCCCAGAACGACGTACCCGCCGCCGAACTGGGCGCCGCGACCTCCGTGCTGTCCTTCTTCCGCAGCATGGGCGGCACCATCGGTACCTCGGTGCTCGGCGCGATCCTGGCCAACCGGGTCACCGACGAGATGACCAAGAGCCTGGAGAAGGCCGGCGTCGCCGGCGCGGCGGGCGGTGACGCCGGCGGCGGTGAGAGCCTCCCGGACATGTCCACGCTGGCCGGCCCGATGCGGGAGATCGTGGAGCACGCGTACGGGGTCGCCACCGCCGACCTGTTCCTCGTCGCCACGCCGTTCGCCCTGCTGGCGCTGGTCGCCGTCGTCTTCATCAAGGAGAAGCCGCTGAAGACCACCAGCGGTATGGAGCGGCTCGCCGAAGAGGCGGGCGACGCCGCCCCGACCGACAAGGGCCCGGCGGCTCCGGTCCACTGAGCCGCCCCGGACACCCGCGCGCGGGGCCGCACACCCGTCCTGGGCGTGCGGCCCCGCGCGCTCGTACCCGGGGTTCCGGGGTGCGGCCGACGTCAGATGCCGAACGGCGCGGCGTAGCGGACGGTCCCCGCGGGCAGCGGCCGGCCGGGGTCCAGGGTGAGGGCCATGAGCGCCTCGTCCGGGACCTCGATGCTCAGGCCGATGCCGTGCGCCGAGGCACGGCCGAAGCCGAACCGGGGGTAGTACTCCGGGTGGCCGAGGACGACGACGTGGGCCTCGCCCGCGCGCCGGGCGGCGTCGAGGGCCGCCCGGACGGCCGCCGACCCGGCGCCCGCGCGCTGCCGTTCCGTGCGGACGGCGCACGGCGCCAGGCAGAGCGCCGGGCTCTCGCCGATGTGGCAGCGGGTCAGCAGGGCGTAGCCGACGGGACGGTCGTCGCCGTCGACGGCGACGAGGGAGAGTCCCTCGATCCAGGCGTCCGGATCGGCCCGGAGCGCGTCCACGAGATCGGCCTCCTCCGCCGTGGGGAAGGCGTCGAGAACGACGTCGCGGACGGCGGGGACATCGGCGGCGGTCTCGACCCGCGTGGTCCAGTGCTGGGGCATACGGCAGACGGTCCGTTCCTCGGGGCGGTGGGCGGGCGCGCGACAGTTTAGGGGGCGGTGGGCCGAGGGGACGGGCGTACGGACGTACGAGGAGCCGGGGACACGGCTGCGGACACGGACGCCGGCCCGGACCCGGGCCCCACACGGACACGGACCGGCCCCGGACCCACGCCCGACCCCGCACCCGGCCCCGCCCCGGCCCGCACGCCGCCCCGACGCCGAGCCTCCGTGACCACCAGCGCCCCGACGCGACACCCCCGTTCCTTGCCGATGCCGGGTGGGCGGCGGCAGGCTGCGGGGATGGCCACTTTGCTGATCGTGCATCACACCCCGTCACCCAACTGCCAGGCCCTGCTCGAAGCCGTGGTGGCCGGGGCGACCGCGCCGGAGATCGAGGGCGTCCGCGTGGTGCGGCGGGCGGCGCTGGCGGCCACCGTGTCCGACGCGCTGGCGGCCGACGCCTATCTGCTGGGCACGCCGGCCAACCTGGGCTACATGTCCGGCGCCCTCAAGCACTTCTTCGACCAGGTCTACTACCCGTGCCTGGACGAGACGCGCGGCCGGCCGTTCGGCGCGTACGTGCACGGCGGCAGCGACACCACGGGCGCGGTGCGCGCCCTCGACACGGTCACCACCGGGCTCGGCTGGCGGCGCGCGGCACCGCTGGTGACCGTGACCGGCGAGCCCGGCAGGACCGATCTGGAGGCCTGCTGGGAACTGGGGGCGACGCTCGCCGCCGGGCTGATGGAATGAACCGGGCCGGGTCCGCGAGCGGGCGCCGGGAGCCGAGGTGCGGGCCGGGCACCGCGCGGCACACTGGTGTCATGGGCGACGTCGACCGGCCGGAGAGCGTGTCACGGTGGTTCCCCGAGGTGCCCCGGAGCGCGGCGGCGGCCCGGCGGTTCGTACGGGCCGCGCTGGGCGACGGCGTGCCGCCGGAGCTGTCCGACACCGCCCAGTTGCTGACCGGCGAGCTGGTGACCAACGCGGTGCTGCACGCGCGCACGGCCGCCGAGGTGGCGGTGCGCGTCGACGACGGCAGGGTACGGGTGCGGGTCAGTGACGACCGGCCGGGCCGCGGCCCCGTACTCCGGGGCTACCCGCCGTACGCCGGGACCGGGCAGGGCCTGGCCCTGGTGGAGCGGCTGGCGTCGCGCCACGGGGCGGAGGCCGGCGGCCGGCGCAAGACGGTGTGGTTCGAGCTGTGGCCGGACGGCCCGCCGGCGCCGTCGCCCGGATGGGTCACGGCCGAGCCGTGCGGCGGCACCGGTACGACGGTGACGCTCGTCGACGTGCCCAGCGCCCTGTGCTCGTCGTCCCAGCAGCACCGGCACGCGGTGCTGCGCGAACTGGCCCTCGTCGCGTCGGCCGGTGACGTGCCGGGGGTGCGCGCCGAGGACCTCGCCACCGCCGCCGACATCGACCATGTGCTCAGCGCCTGTGTCGCGGCCGCGTCGGCGCGGCCGCCCCAGGAGGCGCATCTGGCCACCCTGCGCCTGCCGCTGCCGGCCGACGCCGCACCGGCGGTGCGGACCCTGCGCCAGGTACTGGACCTGGCCGAGGAGGCGGCCCGGGAAGAACGCCTGCTCACCCTGCCGGCGCTGCCCCGCGGCCGTGCCTTCCAGGACTGGATGTTCGAACAGATCCTGGGCCAGCTCGCCGGGGAACGCCCCACGGCGTGGACCGTGGTGCCCCGCGAGCCGGACGCCAGCGCCGCGGAGCTGGTGCCCTGGGACCCGGGAACCGTGCGGGCCAGCAGGTCCCCGGTCATCGCCGCCGACGCGGGCAACCGGATCATCGCGGTGAACGGGCCCGCCGCGGACCTGCTCGGCTGGCAGCCGGACGAACTCGTCGGACAGCGGCTCACGACGCTCATCCCCGAGCATCTGCGCCGCCGCCACACCGTGGCCTTCAGCTCGCTGCTGCTCACCGGGCGGGCCCGCATCGTGGGCCGCTCCGTGCCGCTGCCGGCGCTGCACCGCGACGGCCGGGTGGTGCCCGTACGGCTGTACATCGAGACCCAGGAGATGGCCGACGGCCGGACCGTCTTCGTCGCCCAGCTCTCGCCCCGGGCCACCACGTCCGTCGACGCACCGGCCCCGCCCGGCCGGAGCGCGGTGCCGTCGCTCCCCGAGGACTCCGGGGCGTCCGTGCCGGCCGCCCCGGAGCGCCGCCGGAGCACGAGCGGCGGGCGCACGGACCTGAGCGCGCTGGAGCGGCTCGCCCTGCTGGCCGACACGGGGGCCGCGCTGAACAACACGCTGGACCTGGGCGAGGGACTGCGCTCGGTCGGCCGGCTGCTGACCCGGCGGCTGGCCGACTGGTGCGCGGTGGACCTGTTCACCGAGGACGCCCGGGTGGAACGGGCCTGTGTGGTCCACCGCGACCCCCGCGGACTGCGTCCCGGGGCGTACGAGGGCCGGCTCCCCCCGGTGTCCGAGTCGTCCCGGGGCCCGCTGGCCCGGGTGCTGCGCGGCGCGGGGCCGCTGCTGCTCACCGACGCTCCGCCGGCGGGTCAGGTCGGCAGCGCGCTGGACGCCGACTACCGGGAGCTGTTCCGCGGGCTCGGCACGGGCAGTGCCGTCGTCGCGCCCCTGCGGGCCCGCCGGGAGATCTTCGGCTCCCTGACGGTGGCCCGTACGGCCGGGCGGCGGCCGTTCACGGAGGACGACCTGGTGCTCGTGGACGACCTGGTGCGCGGGCTGGCCCTGGGCGTGGACAACGCCCGCCTCTACCAGGAGACCCGCAACATCGCGCAGCGCCTCCAGCGCTCCCTGCTGCCCGTGCTGCCGGAGGTCGACAACCTCCAGCTGGCCGCCCGCTACGCCGCGTCCTCCACCACCGCGCAGGTCGGCGGCGACTGGTACGACAGTTTCGTCGTCCCCAACGGCGACACCGCCGTGGTCATCGGCGACGTCACCGGGCACAACCTGGACGCGGCCATCTCCATGAGCCAGCTGCGCAGCATGCTCCGTGGCATCGCCGTGGACCGCCAGGAGCCGCCCGAGGTGGTGCTGCGCCGGCTGGACCTGGCCAACCACAGCCTGTACCGGGAGGCCACCGCCACCTGCCTCTACGGTCTCGTCAAGGGCTCCGCGCAGGGCCCGTGGGAGCTGAAGCACTCCGCCGCCGGTCATCCGCCGCCCCTGCTGACCACCTGGGACGGCGAGGCCCGCTACCTGGAGGAGGGGTCGGGCCTGCTGCTCGGCATGGACCCCTCGATGCCCCGGCGCACGGCGCGCACGGTCCTGCCAGCCCGCTCGACCCTGCTGCTGTACACCGACGGCCTGATCGAGCGCCGCGACGAGGCCCTCGACCGCGGCCTCGACCGGCTGCGCCGGCACACGGCGGCGCTGGCCCGCGAACCGCTGGAGACGTTCTGCGACGAACTGCTGATCGGCCTGGGCGCCGACAGCGCCGACGACATCGCCGTCCTGGCCGTCCGCCCGGCTCCCCCGTCGTGAAACCGAGGTGCCCCGTCCGGCGCCGGTCGGGTACCGTGCGGGCCATGTCGAGCCCCGAGTCGGACGAGGTGGGGGCTTTCGGTCACGCCGTCAGCCCCCTGAACCACTAGTACGCGCACCATCGCGCTCCTGGTCGGGCGCTGACCGCGGTGACGAGCCGGCCTTCTCCCGCTCGCCCTCACCTCGGAGCCACTCGATGCCTCTTTCGCTGTACCTGCTCGCCCTGGCCGTCTTCGCCATGGGCACCTCGGAGTTCATGCTCGCCGGCCTGCTGCCGGACATCGCCTCGGATCTCGGTGTCACCGTCGGTACCGCGGCCATGCTCACCCCGGCGTTCGCGCTCGGCATGGTCGTCGGCGCCCCGCTCATGGCCGCCTTCGCCCGCGGCCGGTCCGGACGCTCCAGCCTGCTCGGGTCCGTCCTCGTGTTCGCGGCGGCCCACGCCGTGGGCGCCGTCACTTCCAGCTTCCCGGTGCTGTTCGCGACCCGGGTGGCGGCGGCCCTCGCCAACGCCGGGTTCCTCGCCGTGGCCCTGACCACCGCCGTCACCCTCGTCTCCCCCGACCGGAAGGGCCGCGCCCTCGCGGTGCTGCTGTCGGGCACCACGGTGGCCGTGGTCGCCGGTGTCCCCGGGGGCTCAGCGCTGGGCACACTGCTCGGCTGGCGGGCCGTCTTCTGGGCCGTCGCCGCGCTCTGCCTGCCCGCGGCCGTCGGCGTGCTCACCGCGGTCCCGGCCCGCCGGACGCGGCAGGACACCGCCGGCCGGCCGGCGCTGCGCGCGGAACTGGCCCAGCTGGCGCGTCCGCGGCTGCTCCTCGTCATGCTGCTCGGCGCGCTGGTGAACGCGGCCACCTTCGCCGGCTTCACCTTCCTGGCCCCCGTCGTGACCGGCCCCGCCGGACTGGGCGAGCTGTGGATCTCCGTCGCCCTGGTCCTCTTCGGCGCCGGTTCCTTCACCGGGATCACCGTCGCCGGGCGGCTCGCCGACCGCCGCCCCGGCCCGGTCGTCGCGGTCTGCGGCCCCCTGCTGCTGGCCGGCTGGCCCGCCCTGGCCCTGCTGGCCGAGCGGCCGGCCGCGCTGCTCGCCCTCGTCTTCGTCCAGGGCGCGCTGTCCTTCGCGCTGGGCGGCACGCTGATCACCCGGGTCCTGTACGAGGGCGCGGCGGCCCCCACCATGGCCGGCTCCTACGCGACCGCCGCGCTCAACGTCGGCGCCGCCACCGGCCCGGTCGTCGCCGCGACGACCCTGGGCACCGAAGCCGGGGACCTCGGGCCCCTGTGGGTGAGCGGCCTGCTGGTCCTGGTCGCGATGATGGTCGCGGTGTCCCTGCGAGGCGTGATGACGCGGCCCCGGTCACCGGAGACGTCACCCGCGCGCTGACCTCGACCGCAGGGACGTCACCCGCATCCCGACCGTGGCCGCTGACCTCGGGACGCCACCCGCGCCCCGGCCATGGCCGCTGACCCTCGGGACGCCACCCGCGCCCCGACCATGGCCGCTGACCCTCGGGACGCCACCCGCGCCCCGACCATGGCCGCTGACCCTCGGGATGTCACCCGCGCCCCGGCCTCGGCCGTCGGGGAGCCGCGCCCTACCTGCGGCGGACGTCCGCCCGCGTCAGAAGGCCGCCCGAAAGATCAAGAACATCGTCACCGTCGCGTTCGCGGACGACATCACCGACGCGGCGGTGCCCGCCGCCGCGGCCCACGCCGCCAGGCCCACCGAGGTGAAGACCGACGGGCGGCGGCGTGCCACCGGGGCGGGCCCGAGGAGGGCCGCCACCCGGCGCGGCACCGGGCCCGGCGCGGCGAGGCCGGCCAGGGTGGCGACCGGGGTGCCGCGGGAGACGAGGGCCGCCTTGCCGATGGCGGTGGCCACCGCCCGGCGGCTGCCGGTGACCCGGGCGGCCTCCTCGTCGGCCCACCGCTCGGCGGTGTACGCCACCGCCGTGCGCAGCGGCCTGAGGAACGGGTTGGCCAGCGCGGCGAGCCGGACGGCGAGCAGAAAGCGGTGGTGCCGGCCGGCCAGGTGGGCCCGTTCGTGGGCGAACAGGGCCCGGCGCTCGGCGGGTTCGAGCCGCTCCAGCAGGGCGGTGGTGACGACGACCCGGTCGCGCCGGCCGCCGGGCAGCGCGTAGGCGTAGGGAACGTCGTCCGGCAGGACGGCCACCGAGGTGCCGGGGAGTCCGGCCAGCGCCTCGTGGGCGCGGTGGCGCACCCGGCCGTGCCGCCACAGCGCCCGTGCGCAGGTCACGACGACGGCGCAGAGCGCGGGGATGGCGGCCTTGCCGGCCACCTCGTCGAAGGGGACGGCGGCCCGCACCTCCGGGTCGGACCAGCCGTCGGGCAGCGGGTTGCCGGGGAGCTGGGCGGTGCCGACCACCATCACCAGCCCCAGGCAGACCGTGCTGCACAGCGCCATCACCGCGGCCACGGCGGTCAGCAGCCGGGTCGCGGTCCGGGGGTGGAGATGCTGTTCGGCCAGGCGGGCGACCGGCCATGCCGTCAGCGGCAGGACCAGCGGGAGAAAGACGAAGAGCCCCATGAGGCGTCAGTCTTCCCCTTCGTCGCGGGACTGCCCCAGCAGGTCGCGCAGCAGCCGCTCGTCGTCGGGGTCGAGGCCGGTGACGAAGCTGGCCAGGACGGCCTCGCGGTCGCTCTCCCCGTCCAGGACCTTGCGCATCTTGCGGGCGGCCAGGCCCGCCTGGTCCGCCGCGGGGGTCCAGGCGAAGGAGCGGCCGGCCCGTTCCCGGGTGACCGCGCCCTTGTCCAGGAGCCGGGTCAGGATGGTGATGACGGTCGTGTAGGCGAGGCCGCCGCCCAGGCGCTCCTGCACCCAGCCGGCCGTCGCCGGGCCGTCCGCCTCGGCCAGCGCCGACAGCACCAGCGCCTCCAGTTCGCCCTGCCCCCTGCGGGGACGCGGGTGATCCGCCACGGTCCGTCTCCCTTCCGCCGCCGTCCGTTTCCCGAGGCGCCATCGTATAGACGCCGCGACGGGACGCGGTCCGTTCCCCCTCCGGACATCGTCCCGTCACCGGGAGAACGTCCGGCCGACCCCCTGCGCCACCAAGATCACAGAACGTACCGTGTTGTCATGTCTCCGACCTACGAGGAGTACTGGTGAGGCACCCCTTCGGACGGCTGGCCGTCTCCGTCCTGACCGCGGCCGCCGTCATCCTTCCGGCCGGCCCGGCCGTCGCACGGCACGGTCAGGCCGCGGCCCTGCCGACCGTACACCCCCGCGCCGAGACGGCTCCGCTGAGCGACGACGAGGCCGGCGGCAACGCCGACGCGGACGACCCCGCGATCTGGCGGAACGCGGCCGACCCGGACCGCAGTCTGGTCGTCGCCACGGCCAAGGAGGGCGGGCTGCGGGTCTACGACCTCGACGCGCGGCTGGTGCAGTCGATCGCGGCGCCGGCCGGTCCGACGCCCGAGGACGCGCCCGGCCGCTTCAACAACGTGGACCTGGTGCACGGCGTGCGGCTGGGCACCGGCCGCGCCGACCTCGCGGTCACCACCGACCGCGGCAACGACCGCCTGCGGATCTACCGCGTCGACCCCTCCTCCCCCGCCGGTCCGCTGACGGACGTCACCGACCCGGCCGCCGCGCCGGTGTTCTCCGCCGACCAAGCGGAGATCAACGAGGAGCGCACGGCGTACGGCCTGGCCACCTGGACCGACCGCTCGACCGGCCGCTCCTACGCCCTGGTCAGCCGCCGCGAGCGCACCACCCTCGCCCTGCTGGAGCTGACCCCCACCGCCTCCGGCACCGTCGGCTACCGCGAGGTGCGCACCCTCGACCTGCCGTCCTCCTTCCGCCTGCCCGACGGCACCTCCTGGTCCCCGTGCGCGGAACCGGACGAACTCCCCCAGGTCGAGGGCATGGTCGTCGACCCGGCCGACGGCGTGCTGTACGCCGGTCAGGAGGACGTCGGCATCTGGCGGCTGCGCGCCGACCTCACCGGCACGCCCCGGCTGCTGGACAGGGTGCGCGAGTACGGGGTGCCGGGCACCTACGACGAGAGCACCGAGGAGTGCGTCGCGGGCGCCGACCCCGGATTCGGCGGCACCCGGATCTCCGCCGACGTCGAGGGGCTGACGCTGCTCCAGGAGGACGACGGCGACGGCTACCTGTTCGCCTCCAGCCAGGGCGACGACTCCTTCGCCGCGTACGACCGCGAGACCGGTGACGGCAACGAGTACGAGGGCGGCTTCCGGGTCACCGCGGCCTCGGCCGCGCTGGACGGCTCCGAGGAGTGCGACGGGGCGGCGGTGCTCGACCAGCCGCTCGGGTCGCGCTACCCGGACGGGCTGCTCGTGGTGCAGGACGGCCATGACGCCCCCGGGGACGGCGAGACGGCCGTCACCAACTTCAAGTTCGTCGACCTCGGGGACGTGAAGGACGCCCTCGACGACTGACGGACGGCTTCGGGCGCGTGACAGGTGGCGTCAGGCGCAGCAGGAGCGCCGGTCGAGGCGGCACAGGCAGGACGCCTCGACCGGCACGTCCGCCAGCGCGGTCGCCGTCCGCAGCTGCTGGGCCACGATCCGGGCCTCGCCGTCCTTGCCGAGCCGCACCAGGCACTCGTGCAGCCCGTGCAGCGCCCAGACGTTGCCGGGGTGCTGGAGGGCGCGCGGCAGGGTGTCGTCCAGGCCCAGGTCGGCCCGGTACACCGCCTCGGCCTCCGCCACCCGCCCCTGTTCCAGGAGCAGGGCGCCGTACGCGTGCCGGGTGGGCTGCATCCAGCCCCACGGCTCGTCGTACGGGAGGCCGTCGTCCAGCTCGACGGAGCGCCGGAGGGCCGCGAAGGCGGCGTCGTGGTCGCCCTTGCGGTACTCCAGTTCGCCGTCGAGCATCGCGGAGGCGATGGCGAGGAGGTCGGCGCAGGTGTTGTTGAACAGGGTGCGGGAGGCGGGGACGCGCGCGGCGGCCTCCCGGAACAGTCCGCGTTCACGTTCGGCCTCGGGGACGCGGCCGGTGGCGGAGAGGGCCACCCCGCGCGCGTAGCGCAGCATCGCGGTCGTCACGCAGTACAGCTGCGGGTCGGCGGGCAGCGGCAGGGCGAGGATGTCCGCCCAGCGGCCGAACCGGATCAGTACGTGCGCGCGCAGGGCGAGGAAGCCCTCCAGCCAGTCGGCCATCGGCGGGCTCTCCACCCGCAGCAGCTCCTCCGGAATGGACGCCTCCAGGCGGTCCACGGTCTCCAGCGCGTCCTGGGAGCGGCCGAGGAACATCGCGCCGTAGATCTTGAAGTGGTAGTCGTGCGACCGGTAGAGGGTGTAGAAGTTCATCGATCCGGCCCGGGCCCGGTACTTCTCGTCGGCGGCGATCGCCGCGGTGTTGTCCGAGACCACGCGCCGGTAGTCGCCGCACAGGACCTCCAGGTGCGAGGGCATGTGCAGCAGGTGCCCGGCGTCGGGGACCAGGTGGCGCAGCCGGTCGGCGACGCTCAGGGCCGCCTCGGGGGTGGGGGACATCTCCATCAGGTGGACGTAGAGGTGCACGACGCCCGGGTGGTCGCGGCCGGCCTCCGTGGCGAGGGCGCGGTCGAGGACCGCCTTGGCCTCCAGGGTGCGGGCCCCCTCGGCCGGGCGGCCGGTGCGCAGGTCCCACAACCGCCACGGCGTCAGGTTCATCAGCGCGTCGGCGCGGAGGGCGGCGACGTCCAGGTCGTCGGGGGCGAGTTCGTGGACGGCGCGCATGGCGTCGGCGTACGGCGGGTTCCACACCGCGCAGTCCTCGACGGCCTCGGCCCGCGGGTAGCGGGCGCGCAGGGCGCCGATCAGCGCCTGCTCGACGGGGGTGGCCGCACCGGCCTTCGCGTGGGCGCGCTCCACGGCGGCGTGGGTCCGCTCCACCGTCAGCGCCAGTTCCCGGTCGTCGAACGCCTCCCAGGGCTTGTTGTAGTTGGGCCCGAGCGCGTAGGCGACGCCCCAGTGCGCCATGGCGCAGTCCGGGTCGGCCGCCGCGGCGGCCTCGAAGCAGGCGACCGCCTCCTCGTGGTGGAAGGCGTACGTCCACACCAGGCCCCGGTCGAACCAGGTCTGGGCCTCGGGTGACGTCGTCGTCACGGGCCGGCCGTGGGTTCCCAGGTCGTAGTAGTCGTCCATGCTGGACGTATAGCGCACGGCACGGGCGGGACCGTGGCCTTCCGGCACATTGCGCCGCATCGTGTACGGTCCGCCCGCCGGGCACCGGCGCTCAGGTGAAGGTCACGTCACTGCACAGGAAGTACGTCTGGTCCAAGGGCGACGTCTGCCAGACCGTGTACACGACGTGCCGGCCGCTCAGGCCCGAGGTGCTGACCGGATGTCACAGGTGTTGGCAGGGGCATACTTCCCGGTGGACGGTGAAGTCGCCGGTCGCGATGTCCGTGGTCTTCCAGGCGCCCACCGCGTCCGAGGCGTTGTACCGGCCGCCCTCGGTCCGGCCGCCGCTGCACAGCTGTCCGTCCGGGACGGCCGCCTGGAAGTTCCCGGCGGAGCCGTTGCGGTACAGGCCGTTCCAGTTCCACGTGGCGTCGGGGTCGGCCCGCCACGCCTGCCGGCACATGGGGTCCTGCTGGGCCACGGCGGGGTTCTGGAAGTCGCTGCCCCAGCGCAGCCGGCAGCCGTAGTTGCGGGAGGCCGGGTCGGCGACGGAGCCGTGTGCGACGGCGGGCGGTGCCGCTCCAGGGGATCAGGGCGAGCGTCGGGACGCGACGCCGCCCGGTCCGCGACATGGTGTTCATGTCGGGCTCATGCCAAGGCATGGGCCTCCTTCTTCCGGGGGGACCGATGGAGGTGGGCGCGCGGGAGCGCACAGGGCGCACCCTGCGCGCCAGGAGCGCTCCCACATGGAGTGCGGCGCTCGGCCCAGTGACCGTGCGGCCGAGGTCCTTCGGCCCGACTTGTCGGCCCCTCGCCCCGGTGGAACGATGCCGGGACCGGCCGGCGAAGGAGACGAATGTGACCGACGAGCAGCGGCGGGCGCGGGCCGCCGCCGTGTTCGACGCACTGGGCGCCGCCTACGAGCAGGCGTTCGCCGGTTCCGAGGCGCACCGGCGGTCGCTGGAGTGGCTGCTCGGCCGGCTCGCGCCCGGCAGCCGGGTGCTGGACGTGGGCAGCGGGACGGGGCGGCCGACGGCCGAGACGCTGGTGCGGGCGGGCCATGAGGTGCTGGGGGTGGACGTCTCGCCCGTCATGGTCGAGCTGGCGGCCCGGCAGGTGCCCGCCGCCGCCTTCCGGTGCGCCGACATCCGCGAGCTGCCGCTCGACGACGGCTCCTTCGACGCGGTCTGCGTGTACTTCGCGCTGCTCCAGATGGACCGGGCCGAGCAGGCGGACGTGGTCCGGCGGCTGACGCGGGCCCTGAAGCCGGGCGGGCACCTGGTCCTGGCCACCGTGCCGCTGGACGTGGAGGCCGTCGAGGGCGTCTTCATGGGGCAGCCCGTACGGGTGACCAGCTTCGCCGCGGCGGACCTGGCGACCGTGGTGGAGGGGGCCGGTCTGGAGGTCCTGAGCTGGGAGGAAGTGCTGTTCACGCCCGCGCACCCGGACGCCGTCCCGGAACCGCAGCTCTTCCTGCACTGCCGACGCGCGGACATCCGCCCGGCCGGCTGAGGCACGGCACGGTCGGCGCCGACGGCTCCCGGCTCCCGCTTCCGGAGAGGCGAGAGGCCCTTCCCGCATGATCACCTCTGACCCCGACGAGCCCCGCCACGCGCTTCGGACGATCGCTATGATGACCCGAAACGCTCAAACGAACATTCTCGGGTGAGACTCGGGTGGGTGGGGAGGCCCAGGTGCGGGAACCGGTCGATTCCAGGCGTCAGCGGATCCTGGCGGCGGTCCGGGCGCGCGGCACCGCGCGGGTGCGCGACCTCGCCGAGGAACTGCAGGTCTCGGTGGTGACGGTGCGCCGGGACGTGGAGGAGCTGACCCGGGAGGGCAGACTGCGGCGCGGCCACGGAGTGGTGCGCTCGACGGCGCCCGCCGCGGAGCCGCCCGCCGCGGACGCGCGGGACGGGGACCGGGTCGCCCTGGTGGTGCCGGAGCGGCACGCGTACCTGACGGAGGTCCTGCACGGCGCCCGGACGGTCCTGGAGAAGGCCGGCGTGCCCTTCACCCTGCACATCGCGCCCCGGAGCGCGGGCGCCGAGCGGCCGCTGGTGGAGCGCGCGCTCGCGGACGGCGCCCGGGGACTGCTGCTCGCGCCCCGCTGGCTCCGCCTGGCCGACGAGGAGGCCGACCACGGCTGGCTCGCCGCGCTGGACGTGCCGACGGTGCTCATGGAGCGGCGCCCCCGGCCGGGCAGCGCGCCGCACGCGCTGGACTCGGTCTGCTCCGACCACTGGTACGGCGCGCACCTGGCCGTGGAGCACCTGGTGGGGCTCGGCCACCGGCACATCGTGTTCGCGACGCGGGACGACAGTCCGACCGCGCGCACGCTGCGGGCCGCCTTCTGCGGGATAGCCCGCGACCACCCCCTGGTCGAGCAGTGGGCGTGGGCGCTGAGCGCTCCGGGGGCCGGGCAGGAGGGGCCGTACGCGGCGGACGAGACGGCCGACGTGCCCGCGCTGCTGCGCCGGGTGGGGGCCACCGCGCTGGTGGGGCACGGCGACGAGGACACCCTGATGATCGTCCAGCGGCTGGCCCAGGAGGGGGTGCGGGTGCCCGGGGACTGCTCGGTGGTGGCGTACGACGACGTGGTGGCCGGCCTCGGCACCCCGCCGCTGACGGCCGTGTCGCCGCCCAAGGCGGAGGTCGGGCGGGTCGCCGCGGAGCTGCTGCTCAACCGGCTGCGCGACGAGCCGGAGCGGTCGGCGCGGCGGGTGGAACTGCTGCCCCGGCTGACGGTGCGCGGCTCGACCCGGGGGCCGGCGTCCACTGAGTGAGCGTTTGATCGTTTGAGTTTCCTCTGATCGATCTATTGACCGTTTGAGTCAGGGCGTCCAGGATTCCCGTGTCCCCGAAGAGTCGTGCCGCCGGACGACGGCACGCAGGAGCCGCGGGAGGCGCCATGCCCGGTCGACACAGTCGTCGATCCGTGGGCGCCTGCAGCGGAGGCAGTGGCGGCAGCCGGTCGAGCGGCACGAGCAGTACCACGCGCATCACCTTCTGGTCCGCGCTGCGCGGCAGCCAGGAGGTGGTCGACGCGTTCAACCGCACCCACGACCGCATCCAGGTCGATTTCCAGCAGATCCCCTCCGGCGGGCAGGGCGGCTACGCCAAGCTCAGCAACGCCGCCCGGGCCGGCAACGCCCCCGACGTCGCCACCATCGAGTATCCGCAGGTTCCGGGGTACGCCATCGACGGCGTCGCCCGCGACATCACCGGCCTGGTCGACGACCGGCTGCGCCGCAAGCTGCTGCCGCAGGCGCTCGGGCTGACCACCTTCGAGGGCCGGGTGTTCAGCGTGCCGCTGGACATAGAGCCGATGGTGATGCACTACCGCGCCGACCTGTTCGACCGCTACGGGCTCTCGCCCGCCCGCACCTGGGACGAGTTCGCCGAGCAGGCGCGCACCGTGCGGCGCGCGGCGGCCGGCCGGCGGCTGGTGCTGTTCCCGACCGACGGCATGACCCAGATGGCCGCCTACGTCTGGCAGGCCGGCGCACAGTGGTTCGACACCTCGCGCGGCGCGTGGAACGTCTCCCTCGCCGACGCCCCGTCCCGGCGGGTCGCCGACTACTGGCAGCGGCTCATCGACGCCGACGACGTGTTCATGAACGCCGTCGAGAGCAGGCAGTCCGACGCGCAGATCGGCAACGGCCTGGTCCTCACCCGGCTCAGCGGGGCCTGGGACGCCGGGGCGCAGATGAACGCGCGGCCGGGGCAGAAGGGGCAGTGGCGGATCGCCCCGCTGCCGCAGTGGGACACCGCCCGCCCCGCCGTCGGCACCCACGGCGGTTCCACCTTCGCCGTCACCAAGGACAGCCGGCATCCCGAGGCCGCGATGGAGTTCATCGCCTGGCAGGTCTCCCACCCGGACGCGCTGCGGGCCCGCCTCTCCAGCGGCACCAGCAGCCAGTACCCGGCCGCGCCCGACCTGGTCCCCGTCGGCCGGGAGGCGTTCGACCGCTCGTACTACGGCGGGCAGGACATCTACGCCCTGTTCGAGCAGGAGGCCGAGAAGATCGGCGAACAGTGGCTGTGGGGCCCGCGGATGACCGCCACCCAGAAGGTCATGCAGGACTCCTTCGCCCGGGTGAGCGGCGGTCAGGGCAGCCTCGTCCAGTCGCTGCGCACCGCGCAGGAGGGCACCATGCCCGACCTCAAGGCCCTGGGCCTGGCCACCACCCAGCACAGCACCTGAGCCGCCGAAAGGCAGGTGACACCCCATGACCGCGACCACCCACGAACGGGTGCCGGCCGGCACCCCCCGCCCGGCCGCCCCGTCCCCCTCCGCCGCCGGTTTGCGCGCCCGCAGGGCGGCCGAGCGCCGTCGGCTGGCCGCCTGCGGCGTGCTCATGACGCCGTTCTTCGCGCTGCTGCTGACCGTCTTCCTGATCCCGGTCGGCACCGCCGTCTACCTCAGCTTCTACAGCGACGACCAGCCCGGCCTCGGCTTCGGCCCCGAACGCACCGTCTTCGTCGGCCTGCGCTCCTACGCGGCCGTCCTGACCGACCCGACCTTCCTCGGCGGGCTCGGCACGGTCGCGCTGTACTGCCTGATCTACATCCCGCTGATGGTCGCCGGCGCGCTCGTCCTCGCCCTGCTCCTCGACTCCGGCACGGCCCGGCTGCGCGCCTTCGCCCAGCTCGGCCTGTTCCTGCCGCACGCCGTGCCCGGCATCATCGCGGCGCTGATCTGGCTGTACCTCTACACCCCCGGCATCAGCCCGGTCATCGACCTGTTCGCACGCGCCGACATCACCGTCGACTTCCTCGGCGTGCACACCGTGATCCCGTCGATCGTGAACATCGCCCTGTGGAGCAACCTCGGCTACAACATGGTGGTCTTCTACGCCGCCCTGCAGGCCGTGCCCCGCGAGGTGATCGAGGCGTCGGTCGTCGACGGCGCCGGGCCGGTGCGCACCGCCCTCCAGGTCAAGACCCCGCTGGTGCGCGCCTCCATCGTGATGGTGGCCATCTTCACCCTGATCTGGGCGCTCCAGCTCTTCACCGAGCCGATGCTGCTCAGCCAGTCCTCCCCGATGATCAACTCTCGCTTCTCACCGAGCATGTACATCTACGACGCGGCCTTCAACCGCAACAACTACAGCCTGGCGGCGGCCGCCTCCGTGGTCCTGCTGGCCTGCACCATCGCCCTGTCCTACGGCGTCACCCGCTTCACCGGCCGCGCCGACACCACCGAGGAGGCCCGATGAGCGCCGTCGGCGGCAACACCCTGCCGCGCCCGAACCTGCTGGGCCGCCTCACCGTCAACGTGGTCGTCGCGGTCTCCGTCCTCTACACGCTGCTGCCGGTGCTGTGGCTGCTGCTGGCCTCCACCAAGACCCGGGACGCGCTGTTCAGCAGCGACCTGCTCTCCTTCGCCGACTTCTCCGTCGTCCAGAACCTCAAGGACCTGTTCGCCATGGACGGCGGGCTGTACGGCCGCTGGTACCTCAACAGCCTGCTGTACGCGGTGCTGGGCGCCGCCGTCGGCGCGCTGCTGAGCGTGGCCTGCGGCTACGCCTTCGACAAGTACCGCTTCCGGCACAAGGAGAAGCTGTTCGGCCTGGTCCTGGCGGCGGTCATGGTGCCGCAGACGGTGCTCGCGCTGCCGCTGTACCTGATGGCCTCCGAGGCGGGCCTGGTGAACACCTTCTGGGCGGTGTTCGTCCCCGTGCTGTTCAACCCGTTCGGGGTCTACCTCGGCCGGATCTTCAGCCGGGGCTACGTCCCCGACGAGGTGCTGGAGGCGGCCCGGGTGGACGGCGCGGGCGAGCTGACCGCATACGCCCGGGTGGCGCTGCGGATGCTCGGCCCCGGGCTGGTCACCGTCTTCCTGTTCCAGCTCACGGCGATCTGGAACAACTTCTTCCTGCCCATGGTGATGCTGTCGGACCAGGACCTGTATCCCGTCAGCCTCGGCCTGTACCAATGGAACAGTTCCGCCTCGGTCTCGCCGGAGTACTACCCCGTGGTGATCATGGGGTCGCTGCTCGCCGTCGTCCCCCTCGTCCTCGCCTTCGTGCTGCTCCAGCGTTTCTGGCGCAGCGGACTGACCGCCGGAGCCGTCAAGTGAGTCCGCACGTCCCTGGTCCCGGATTCCGGCCCCGCGCGGCCGTGGCCATGTCCCCGGCCGCCGCCGAGGCCGTCCTCGATCCGGAGTCGCGCGCCGCGCTGCGCGGGCTCTGCGACCTCGCCCCGTTCCCGGTCCTGGACGACCTGTCCACCCCGCGGGCGAGGGAGGTGCTGGCCGGCGTCGAGCTGCTGGTCACCGGCTGGGGCTGCCCGCCGCTGGACGCGCAGGTGCTGCGGGCGGCGCCCCGGCTGCGGGCGGTGGTGCACACGGCGGGCAGCGTCCGCGGGCACGTCACCGACGCCTGCTGGGAGCACGGCGTCGAGGTGTCCTCGGCCGCCGCGGCCAACGCCGTGCCGGTGGCCGAGTACACCCTCGGCATGATCCTGCTCACCGGCAAGCGGGCGCTGGAACAGGCCCGCGCCTACCGGGCGGCCCGCCGGCGCGACGACTGGCTGCGCACCCCGCGCACCGTCGGCAACCACCGTCGCACCGTCGGCATCCTCTCGGCCTCCCTGATCGGCCGCCGCGTCATCGAACTGCTGCGCCCGCACGACCTCGAAGTGCTGCTGCACGACCCGTACGTGTCCGACGCCGACGCGGCCGAACTGGGCGTGGAGCGTGTCGAGCTGGACGAGCTGTTCGCGCGCTGCGACACCGTCAGCGTGCACACCCCGCTGCTGCCCGAGACCCGCGGGCTGGTGAGCCGGGACCTGATCGGGGCGATGCCCGACGACGCGGTGCTCATCAACACCTCGCGCGGCCCGGTCGTCGACCAGGACGCGCTGACCGACGCCGTCCGGGCGGGCCGCGTCCGGGCCGTCCTTGACGTGACCGACCCCGAGCCCCTGCCGCCCGACCACCCGCTGTGGGACTGCGAGAACGCGCTGATCACCCCGCACCTCGCCGGTTCCGTCGGCAACGAGTGGCGGCGGCTGGCCGACCTGGCCCTCGCCGAGACCGCCCGCTGGGCCCGTGGCGAGGGCTTCCTCCACCCCGTACGACGCGAAAGGCTGGCCTTCCTGGCATGAACATCCCGTTCGAACTCCCCGCCGAGGACCGCGCGTCCAGCCCGTACACCGGGTACACCCGGGCCCACTGGGAGGCGGTGGCCGACGGGCTGCTGGCCGCCGCGTGGCGCTGGGCCACCCCGGGCGGCGCCCTGCTCGACCTGCCGGGCCGGCCGTCCCGCTCGGGGGTGCGCTCGGACGGCCTGGAGGGCTACGCCCGTACGTTCCTGGCCGCCGCGTTCCGGGTGGCGGGCGCCGGCGGCGACGACCCGCACGGCTGGCTGGAGCGCTACGCCTGGGGCCTCGCCTCGGGCACCCGCGCCCCCGGCCGCGACGACACCGAGTCCTGGCCGCTGATCCTCGACCACGACGTGCAGGGCCAGCCCATGGTCGAGTCGGCCTCGGTCGCCCTCGGCCTGCGGCTGACCGCGCCCTGGCTGTGGAAGCACCTCGACGCGGACGTCCAGGACCGGGCGGAGGAGTGGCTGCGCGGGGCGCTGCGGCACACCCCCGCGCCCAACAACTGGTACCTCTTCCCGTACACGGTCGCCGGTTTCCTGGAGTCGGTCGGCCGCGGTGACGCCGAGACGGCGGCGGCCCGGCACCGGGCGCTGGAGCTGCTGGAGGGGTGGTACCGGGGCGAGGGCTGGTACGCCGACGGCGACGGCCGCGCCTTCGACCACTACAACGGCTGGGCGCTGCACCTGTACCCGGTGCTCGACGCCCACCTCGGCGACGACCCCGAGGCCGCCGCGCGGTACGGGGAGCGGCTCCGCGCCCACCTCGACGGCTTCTGTCTGCTGTTCGGCGGGGACGGGGCGCCGCTGCACTTCGGCCGGTCGCTGACGTACCGCTTCGCCGCGTCGGCGGCCGTCGGGCTCGGCGCGCTGACCGGGCACACGCCGCTGGCGCCGGGCGTCTCCCGGCGGCTGGCCAGCGGCAGCCTGCGGTACTTCCTGGAGCGCGGGGCGCTGACCGAGGACGGGCTGCTGAGCCTGGGCTGGCACGGCCCGCACGAGGCCGTCCTCCAGTCGTACTCCGGTCCCGCCTCCCCCTACTGGGCGTCGAAGGCGTTCGTGTCGCTGCTGGCGCCGGCGGACCATCCGCTGTGGACGGCGACGGAGGAACCGGCCCCGGCGGAGGTGTCCGACCGGGTACTGGCGCTCCCCTCCCCCGGTCTGCTGGTGCAGGCGACCCGCGCGGACGGGATCGTACGGCTGCACAACCACGGCAGTGACCATGTCCGGCCGCACGAGGGCGAGTCGGCCGCCGAGGACGACCCGCACTACGGGCGCCAGGCGTACTCGACCCGGACCGGGCCAACGGCGCCCGGGAACGTCGCCGACAACCACCTGTCGGTGGAGGTGGCCGGCCGGCCGAGCGTGCGGCGCCGCGTCGAGCCGCTCGGCGCCGGGCACGGCGACGGCTGGGGCTGGGCGGCGTCCCGGCACCGCCCGGTCTTCAGGAGCGGGCCCCCGATGCTGCCGGGGCTGCGGGTGGACAGCGTGACCGTCGTGCTCGGCGCGTACGAGCTGCGGGTGCACCGGGTGGCCGGGGCGCCCGCCGGGGCGCGGGTCACCCAGACCGGGTGGGCCACCGGCCCCGACGAGCCCCTCGTCTCGTCCCTGCACGCGCTGCACGGCTTCGCCCCGGCGCCCGAGCCGCTGCGCGCCCCGCAGGGCACCGCGTACGTCCGCTGGGCGCGGGTGCCCCGCCTCGCCGGCCCGGCGGGCGGCACGTCCCTGCACGTGTGTCTGGCCGCCCTCACCGCCGCGCCGGGGCCGGGGCCGCTCGGGGAGGCCGTCACGGAGTTCACGGCGGACGGCACGAGGGGCGTCGAGCTGGCCTGGGCCGACGGCGGCGGGCGCACCAGGGTCTCCTTCGATCCGGTCCGGGTGACGCACGAGGCGGGCTGAGCCGCCCGGGCGGGCGGGTGTCCCCCGCCCGCCCGTGTCCGGTCGCGGCGCGCGCCCAGGGCCGTGAGGCTGGTACGGCACGGGTCACCGGAGCCGGGAGCTGCCATGCACAAGTCGTCCTGCGCGTTGGTCGCGGCGCTGGCCGTCGCCCTCGCCTTCCCCGTTCCGCAGGCGGACGCCGCCGCGCCGCCGCGCGTGCCCGGTGACGTCACCGCCGTCGAGTGCCTCGAAGGCGGCGGGTCGCTCCTCGTGCAGTGGGACGGCCAGGGCGGGTTCGTCCGGCAGTGCCAGGGCGGCGTCCACGACGGTGAGACGCTCGTCCCCCGCCCCTTCTCCCCGCTCGCCGCCGAACCGGCGCGCTGATCCCGGCGCCCGTGGGTACCCGCCGCGCGGCCGGGGGACTCGTGGCCCCCGGCCGTGACGACAAACGACCGGCCGGCCGTCGGCCGACATCGGAGGAATGAGACGTATGAGCGAGGCGAACCCTCTCAAGCGGGTGGCGGGCAAGGTCAGCGACGCCCTGCGGGGCGACGGACCGGAGGACGGCGTCCCCGGCAAGCCGGGCCCCCGGTCGCCGGCCGTCGGCGAACCCACCGAGCCGCGTGAGCCGTTGCCGCCCAAGGCCGACCAGAGCGGCCCGGACACCGTGTCGCCCACCGGGCAGCCGACCGGCGCCGACCAGGCGCGCAACGCGCAGTCCGGGGCGTACCTGACGAACGCGCAGGGCACGCGGCTGTACGACACCGATCACTCGCTCAAGGCCGGTCCGCGCGGGCCGGTGCTGCTCCAGGACCACCATCTGCGCGAGAAGGTCATGCACTTCGACCACGAGCGCATCCCGGAGCGCGTGGTCCACGCCCGGGGCGCGGGCGCGCACGGCACCTTCCGCAGCTACGGCACCGCGGCGAACGTCACCAAGGCGGCGTTCCTCGCGCCGGACGTGGAGACGCCGGTGTTCACGCGGTTCTCCACGGTGGTGGGCTCGCGCGGCTCCTCCGACACCGTGCGGGACACCCGGGGCTTCGCGACGAAGTTCTACACCAGCGAGGGTGTCTTCGACCTGGTCGGCAACAACATCCCGGTCTTCTTCATCCAGGACGCCATCAAGTTCCCGGACGTGGTGCACGCCGCGAAACCGCACCCGGACCGGGAGATCCCGCAGGCGCAGAGCGCGCACGACACGTTCTGGGACTTCGTCTCGCTGCACACCGAGGCGACCCACCACACCATCTTCTTCATGGGCGACCGGGGCATCCCGCGCTCCTACCGGATGATGGAGGGCTTCGGCGTCCACACCTTCCGGCTGGTGAACGCCGCGGGTGAGACGACGCTGGTGAAGTTCCACTGGAAGCCGAAGCTGGGCGTGCACTCCCTGGTGTGGGACGAGGCTCAGCTCATCAACGGCGTCGACCCGGACTTCCACCGCCGGGACCTGGCCGACGCCATCGAGGCGGGCGCCTACCCGCAGTGGGAGCTGGGCATCCAGACGTTCCCCGACACCCCGGAGCAGACCTTCGAGGGCATCGACCTGCTGGACCCGACCAACCTGGTGCCCGAGGAACTGGCTCCGGTGCAGCCGGTCGGGCTGCTGACCCTGGACCGCAACCCGTCCAACTTCTTCGCCGAGACCGAGCAGGTCGCCTTCCACGTCGGCCACCTCGTCCCCGGCATCGACGTCACCGACGACCCGCTGCTGGCGGGCCGGCTGTTCTCGTACCTGGACACGCAGATCACCCGGCTCGGCGGTCCCAACTTCCCGCAGCTGCCGATCAACCGGCCGCACGCGCCGGTCAACGACATGCTGCGGGACGGCATGCACCAGACGGCGGTCCACCGGGGCGTCGCGCCCTACCGGCCCAACTCCCTGGACGGGGGCTGCCCGTTCACGGCCGGCGCGGACGCCGGTGCGTTCGTCGAGGCGCCGGTGCGGGTGCCGGAGGGCCGGAAGGTGCGCGAGGCGCCCGAGTCGTTCGCGGACCACTTCAGCCAGCCCCGCCGGTTCTGGCTGAGCATGAGCCCGGTGGAGAAGGAGCACATCGTCGGCGCCTACACCTTCGAACTGGGCAAGTGCTACGAGCAGTCGGTCCGGGAGCGCACCCTCCAGGTGCTGGCCAACATCGACCCCGAGCTGTGCGAGCAGGTCGCCACGGGGCTCGGGCTGCCGGCGCCGGCACCGACGGTGCCGCTGGCCGACGTCGAGCCCAGCCCGGCCCTCTCCCAGATCGGGCGGACCTGGCCCACCGAGGGGCGGGTGATCGGCATCGTGACCGGCGGCGACGACCTGGACGGGGTCGCGGCCGTACGGGAGGCGGTGCTGGGCGCGGGCATGGTCCCGCTGGTCGTCGCGCCCACCGGCGGCACGCTCGGCGACGGCGCGCTGACCGTCCAGCGCACCTTCGTGACGGCGCGGTCCGTGGAGTTCGACGCCGTACTGCTGGCCGGGGTGCCGGGCGTCGGCAGCGACGCGTACACCGCGCGGGACGCCAAGTCCGACCCGGCGCCCGCGGGTCCGGCCGTCACCGATCCGCGGGTGGCGCTGCTGCTGTCGGAGGCGTTCCGGCACGGCAAGGCGATCGGCGTCTGGGCGGGCGGCGAGGCCGCGCTGGAGGCGTCCGGGGTGCCCACCGACGCGCCGGGCGTGGTCCTGGCCGCCACCGGCACCTCGGCCCTGGAGCAGGTGACCGGGCTCCTGGGCAGCCACCGGGTGTGGGAACGCTTCACCACACAGGTCTGAAGCACCGGCGGCGGGTGCCGTCCGGCGGGCACGGCGGGTCCGGTACGGGTCTCCGTACAGGGCCCGCCGTGCTCCGGGCAGTACCGGGCGCGGCGCCGCCCTCGGTCGGGCTGACGGACGGTGCCGCCCTGTTCTCTCCTGGGGGTCCGCGCCGGAAGGCGGGGCCCTAGCCGGGCGGGGCCGCCCCGTCACCGCTGTCCGGCCGCAGGGCCCGGCCCACTTCCGCCTCCACCTCACGGGGCGTCTGCCCGTGCCGCCTGACGTACTCGGCGAGCGCGGTGCGCCAGTCGCGGTCGAGGTCGCGCCAGGCCCGGACGGCGGTCTCGTAGGTACTGGACTGCCGCGGGGTCCACTGCTGCTGGGTGGGCGGCCCGTACGCGTCACGCAGCTGTTCGACCCGGCTCTGCGCCAGGTCCGCCGCACGCCGCTTGTGCACGAGTTCGTCGAATGTGTACGCCACAGGAAAAGACCCTAGTCACGGCAGGGCTTCCGCGCGCGTCGAACCGGTCCTCCACAAGTTGCCCACCAAGGGCCCCCGGACCCTTAACATCATGGTCACCAACCATGGCCGGACCTGCACGAGAAGTGAGGAAGCGTGTCGGACACCGAGGGAGCGGCGGTGCCTGAGCGGCTGCTGATCACCCGTACCACCACGGACGACGCCGTCTGTGTCGTCACCCTCGCGGGCGAAGTGGATCTCGACGGCAGCGCCCAGCTGCGCGACGTACTGCTGTCGGGCCTGGAGGGCGTCCGGGGCACGGTGGTCGACCTGGCGGACGTGGCCTTCATGGACTCCAGCGGCATCAACGTGTTCATAGCGGCGCACCAGGCGGCGGAGGCCGGCGGCGGCTGGCTGCGGCTGGCCGCCCCTCGGCAGGCCGTCCGGCGGGTGCTCCAGCTCGTCGGGGTGGACATCCTGATCGCCTGCTATCCGACGGTCGAGCAGGCGCTCGCCGACTGACGGCGGGCGGGCGGCGCTCACGACAGGGGAAGACGCGCGTACACGGTCTTCCCCTGGGCGTGCGGCCTGGTGATCACCTCGTCGCACAGCCGTGTCACGATCTCCAGTCCGTGCTGCCCGACCCGCAGCGGGTCGCGGGGCAGGAACGTGGGGAAGCCCTCCCCGGTGTCCGACACCGCGATCTCCACCTGCTCCTCCACCAGGGTCAGCACCAGCCGGCACGGCCCCGGCGCGTGCCTCAGGGCATTGGTGACCAGCTCGCTGGCGACCAGGCGCGCCGCGTCCAGGAACTCGGCGGACGCCGCCACCCCCGCCTCGGCGAGCCGTCCGACGAACCCCTGGACGATGTCCCGGGAGGCGGGGATCATCGCCGATCCGCCCCTGAAGTCCACCACCGTGGACAGGACGGACGAACCCGCGGCATCGGGTCTGCGCGCCGGAGTCATACAGAGCCTCACCGTCCGGTCCGGGGCCGAGTAGCGGAAGCCGAAGTCCGCGGCACCTCACGATACGCAGCCAACCGGCACTTGCGATTCGCTTGCCGTAACTCGCGCCCGTTCCGCGGATCTCCGGACACCGCCGAGGTGTGCCGCCGCGGACCGCGGGCAGAAGGGCGGCGCGGGCTGCTCCGCGTTCCTGTCCCGGTACGTATCAGGAGCAGCCCGTACACGCGGACCAGCCCACACTGTTGACATGCGCACACCCCACCGGCACTCTGAGAGCGCTCTCAGCAGGTCCGGACCAATACGTTCCCCCCTCCCCCCATGTCTCCGCGGCCCTGTCCTCAGGGCCCGTACGGAGGTTGCGCATGTTCGAAGGACTCCACAGACGACTCCGGCACCGGATCGCCGCGACGGCGGCCGCCCTGGCCACCACCGTGGCGGGCGCCCTCCTCGCGACCGGTACCGCCACCCCCGCCGACGCCGCGGTCCCCGCGACGATCCCCCTCCAGATCACCAACAACTCCGGCCGCTCCGGGCCGCTCTACGTCTACAACCTCGGCACCGAGCTGTCGACGGGACGGCAGGGCTGGGCCGACGCGAGCGGCGCCTTCCACGCGTGGCCCGCGGGCGGCGCCCCGCCCGTCCCGGCCCCCGACGCCTCGATCGCCGGACCGGGTCCCGGGCAGTCCACGACCATCCAGATCCCCAAGTTCTCCGGACGGATCTACTTCTCGTACGGCCAGAAGCTGGTGTTCCAGCTGGCCACCGGCGGGCTGGTGCAGCCCGCCGTGCAGAACCCGAGCGATCCGAACCGCGACATCCTCTTCAACTGGTCGGAGTACACGCTCAACGACTCCGGGCTGTGGATCAACAGCACCCAGGTCGACATGTTCTCGGCACCGTACGCGGTCGGCGTGCAGCGCGCCGACGGCACGACGGTGACCACGGGACACCTCAAGTCCGGTGGCTATAACGGGTTCTTCGACGCGCTGCGGGCGCGGTCCGGCGGCTGGGCCGGACTGATCCAGACGCGGTCCGACGGCACCGTGCTGCGGGCGCTGTCCCCGCTGTACGGCGTGGAGACCGGTGCCCTGCCCGCCTCGGTGATGGACGACTACATCAACCGCGTCTGGCAGAAGTACGCCACCTCGACGCTGACGGTCACCCCGTTCACGGACCAGCCGGCCGTGAAGTACTACGGGCGGGTCACGGGTGGTGTCATGAACTTCACCAACAGCTCGGGCGCCGTCGTCACCAGCTTCCAGAAGCCCGACGCGAACAGTGTCTTCGGCTGCCACCGGCTGCTGGACGCCCCCAACGACCAGGTGCGCGGCCCGATCTCCCGCACCCTGTGCGCGGGCTTCAACCGGTCCACGCTGCTGACCAACCCGAACCAGCCGGACACCTCCGCGGCCGGCTTCTACCAGGACGCGGTGACCAACCACTACGCCCGCGCGGTCCACGCCCAGATGGCGGACGGCAAGGCGTACGCCTTCGCCTTCGACGACGTCGGCAACCACGAGTCGCTCGTGCACGACGGCAGCCCGGCCAAGGCGTTCCTGACGCTGGACCCGTTCAGCTGATCCGTTCCCCCGGGGCGTACCGGACGGTGCGCCCCGGGTTTCCGGTCGCTTTCGGCGGCTTCGGCGGTGTGCGCGGCGGCCACCAGGGCCGTGGCGGCGACGAGCCCGGCCGTCACGGCTCTCCGTACGCGTGTCGGATACACGACATCCCTTTTCGGTGAATGAAGATATGAACGGCTCGAAACTTACGGTCTGATTTTCGAATGTCGCGAGAGAGGCCACGGATGCCCCACATCCGGGTCAACGGCCGTCACGACTCGTATTTCCGGAGGCCGGTGACACGCCGCCAACCCGTTACCTGGGGATGCGGCGATCGAAACATTCGGAACGATGTCATCGCCCGGGCACACCACCCGGACGGGCGTACCGGCGCCTGCCCACGGGGCGACCGCGTACCGGCCGCGGCGCGCGCCGTCGGCAGGCCGCCGCGGGGTGCGCCTGTCGCCCCATCCGGCCCCGCAGGGTAGACATGGACATATGGTCCGACTCCCGGGCGGATCGGAAGCCCGGCCCACCCGCAGTCCCGGCCGGCTCCGGCGCGCACCGGCCCCGGGGCTGCGGTCCGCGCTGTCCCGGCGCAGCCTGGCCGGGCAGGTGTTCGTCCTGCAAGTGGTCGTGGTGCTGCTCCTCGTGCTGGCCTCGGTGGTCGCGCTGGTGCTCCAGGCCCGCAACGACACCAGCACGGAGGCCCGCAACCGCTCGGTCGCGGTGGCCGGGGCCTTCGCCAACTCCCCCGGGATCGTCCAGGCGCTGCGCGCCCCCGACCCCACGGCGGCGCTGCAGCCGAGGGCCGAGGCCGCCCGCGAGGCGGCGGGCGTGGACTTCGTCGTCGTGATGAACACCGACGGGATCCGCTACACCCATCCGAAACCGGACCGCATCGGCCGCGAGTTCGTCGGTACCCTCGGGCCCGCCCTGGCCGGACGCACCGTGACCGAGGAGATCGAGGGCACCCTCGGCCCGCTGACCCAGGCCGTGGTCCCCGTCGAGACCTCCGACGGCACCGTCGTGGGGCTGGTGTCGGCCGGCATCACCACCGACCGTCTGGGCGGTGCCGTCCACCGCCAGCTGCCGCTGCTGCTGGGCGCCGCCGCGGCGGCGCTGGTGCTGGCCACGGCCGGCACGGCGCTGGTCAGCAGGCGGCTGCTGCGCCAGACCCACGGCCTGGGACCGGACGAGCTGGCCCGGATGTACGAGCACCACGACGCGGTGCTGCACTCCGTCCGGGAAGGGGTGCTGATCGTCGGCGGCGAGGGCACCCTGCTGCTCGCCAACGACGAGGCGCACCGCCTGCTCGACCTGCCCGCCGACGCCGAGGGACGCCGGGTGCTCGACCTCGGCCTCGACCCCGGCACGGCACAGCTGCTGGCCTCCGGCCGGGTCGCCACGGACGAGGTGCACCGGGTCGGGGAGCTGCTGCTGGCGGTCAACCAGCGCCCCACGGACATCCGCGGCGGTCCGCCCGGCAGCGTCGCCACGCTGCGCGACTCCACCGAGCTGCGTGCCCTGTCCGGCCGGGCCGAGACCACCCGGGAACGCCTGGACCTGCTCTACGACGCCGGCGTGGGCATCGGCACCAGCCTGGACGTCACCCGCACCGCCGAGGAGCTGGCCCGGCTGACGGTGCCGCGGTTCGCGGACTTCACCACCGTGGACCTGTCCGACGCCGTGCTCACCGGGGGCCCGCCGGAGCCGGGGCGTGGGCTGCGGCGGACCGCGGTCGGCGGGCTCGCGACGGACACCGCGCTCTTCCCGCCTGGCCGGCAGATCGACTTCGTCGGCTCCACACCACAGGCTGCGGCCCTGCGCACCGGCCGCGCCGTCCTCGAACCGGACCTGAGCCGGTCCCAGGGCTGGCAGGCGCAGGACCGGGAGCGCGCGGCGCGGCTGCTGGAGCACGGCGTCCACTCGCTGGTCGCCGTTCCGCTGCGGGCGGGCGCCCTGACGCTCGGGGTGGTCACCTTCTGGCGTGCCGGGCGGCCGGAGCCGTTCGACGCGGACGACCTCGCGCTCGCCGAGGAACTGGTGGCGCGGGCCGCGGTCTCCATCGACAACGCCCGCCGCTACACCCGCGAGCACGGCCTGGCGGTGACCTTGCAGCGCAGCCTGCTGCCCCGCACGCTGCCCGAGCAGAACGCCCTGGAGATCGCCTATCGGTACCTGCCCGCGCAGGCCGGGGTGGGCGGTGACTGGTTCGACGTACTGCCGCTGTCCGGGGCGCGGGTCGCGCTGGTGGTGGGCGACGTCGTCGGCCACGGACTGCACGCCGCGGCGACGATGGGGCGGCTGCGGACGGCGGTGCACAACTTCTCCGCGCTGGACCTGGCGCCCGACGAACTGCTCGCCCTGCTGGACGAGCTGGTCGCCCGCATCGACCAGGACGAGGAGGCGGCCGGAGAAAGTGCCCCGGTCACCGGCGCGACCTGCCTGTACGCGATCTACGACCCGGTCTCGCGCGGCTGTACGGTCGCCAGGGCCGGCCATCCGCCGCCGGCCCTGGTCCACCCCGACGGCCGGGTGGAGATCGTGGACGTACCGGCGGGTCCGCCGCTCGGGCTGGGCGGGCTGCCCTTCGAGGCGGCGGAGCTGCGGCCGGCCGAGGGCAGCCGGCTGGTGCTCTACACCGACGGGCTGATCGAGGACCGGGAGCAGGACATCGACGTCGGGCTGGACGAGCTGCGGGGCGCTCTGGCGGCGGCCGGGCCGTCGTCCGAGGAGACCTGCCGGGCCGTGCTCGACGCCCGGCTGCCGGACCGGCCCGGCGACGACATCGCCCTGCTCGTCGCCCGTACCCGGGCGCTCGGCCCGGACCGGGTCGCCCAGTGGCCGGTGCCCGCCGACCCGGTCGCCGTCGGCGAGATCCGGGGCGAGGTGACGCGGCGGCTGTCCGAGTGGGGGCTGGAGGAGCTGGCGTTCACCACCGAGCTGATCCTCAGCGAACTGGTGACCAACGCGATCCGGCACGGGGCGGAGCCGATCCGTGTCCGGGTGCTGTACGACCGCAGCCTGATCTGCGAGGTGTCCGACAGCACCAGCACCGCACCGCACCTGCGGTACGCGGCCATGACCGACGAGGGCGGACGCGGACTGTTCCTCGTCGCCCAGCTCGCCGAACGCTGGGGCACCCGTTACACCCCCTCGGGCAAGGTCATCTGGGCGGAACAGCCGGTGCCGTGACTTCTGCGCCGTGACCTCTGCGCCGTGGCCTCTGCGCCGTGTCTTCAAGGAGAAAGCCCCGGCGCCCGTGCGGGCGTCGGGGCTCGGTCGCCGGCGGCGGGGCGCACCCGTACGGAGCACCGGGCGCGCGGCGGGTCAGTGACGGAAGGCGTCCTTGGCCTTCTCCTTGGCCTGGCGGGCGTCGCCCTTCGTCTGATCAGCGCGGCCCTCGGCCGTCAGCCTCTCGTCGCCGACGGCGCGGCCCACCGCCTCCTTGGCCTTGCCCTTGGTCTGTTCCGTCCTGGCCTTGGACTTCTCGGTGCCTGCCACGGTCGTTCTCACCTCTGCGCTCTCATCGGTCGCGGATCCTCCGGGAACCCTCCGGGTTTCCCGCTTCCCGGCCGGGAAACGCCGCCGGGCCGCCGGGTGAGAGCGGGGCCGGGACGGGTAGGCGGGTTCTGCGCGGGCATCCAGCCCGCCGGGAAGACCACAGGAGGAACGTGATGGCCGCACTGCTGGAGAGGATCAAGCGGTACGCGCGCAGTCCGCAGGGGCGCCGGACGGCGGAGCAGGTGCGCCGGGCCGCCGCGGACCCCCGCCGCCGGGCGCAGGCCCAGGGGCTGCTGCGCCGGTTCGGGAAGCGCCATTGAGTCCTGGCTGATCCGGCCGGCCGGACCGGCCGGATCAGCCAGGGGCCGCGTGGCTGTGGCCGTGGGCCATTTCCGCCGGGCCGTGCCGGTCCCGGCCGGCACGGTCCCGCCGCCAGTCCGCGACGGCGACGGCCAGCGCGCACAGCATGAAGGCGACGCCGCTGCCGACGGAGAGCGCCACGGCGTCACGGTAGTTGTCGTGGGTGCTGGTCAGCACCAGGTAGAACAGGCCGGGCAGCGCGGCCGTGCCCACGGCCCCGCCGAGCCGCTGCCCCGTCTGCATGGCACCGCCCGCCGCGCCGGCCATGCGGACCGGGACGTCGCGCAGCGTCATGGTGACGTTCGGGGAGATGACGCAGCCGCTGCCGAGGCCGCCGAGGAACAGCAGCGGGGCGGCGACGAAGGCGGCGGAGTCAGCGGGCGCCAGCCACAGCACCAGTGCCGTACCGCCCAGCCCGGCCATGACGGCGACCAGTCCGCAGACGGTCAGCAGTCGCCCGAAACGGCCCACCAGGCGCCCCGCCACGGCGGCGGCACCGGCGGAGCCGGCCGCGAACGGCGTCACCGCGAGGCCCGAGCCGAGCGGTGAGTAGCCCAGCCCGTTCTGGAAGAACAGCGCGAAGACCAGCCAGACGCCGCTGAAGCCGACGAAGTACAGGGTGGCCAGGCTCGCGCCGGTGGCGTAGCCGCGGGTCGACGTGAACAGCCGGGGGTCGAGCAGCGGATCGCCGTCCCGGGCCGCGACCCGGCGCTCCCACCCCACGAAGCCCACGAGAATTCCCAGCCCCACCGGGAACAGCCACCACAGGCTGCCCAGCCCGCCGGCCTCCGCCAGCACCAGCGGCAGCATCACCGCGAGGATGCCGATGCCCAGCAGTGCCACTCCCACCGGGTCGAGGCGGCCCCGGCGTCCGGGGGCCACCCGGGGCAGCAGCCGCCAGCCGAGCACCAGGGCGACCAGCCCGACCGGCACGTTGACGTAGAAGATCCAGCGCCAGCCGTCGGCGCCGTCGGCGAGGGCGAGGATCAGGCCGCCCACCACCGGCCCGACGGCGCTGGAGACGCCGACGGTGGCGCCGAAGAGCCCGAAGGCCCGGCCGCGCTCGGCGCCCCGGAACAGCTGCTGGATCAGGGCGGTGTTCTGCGGCGACAGGGTGCCGGCGGCCACGCCCTGCGCGAGCCGGGCGACGACGAGCAGGGTCACCGTGGGCGCGGCGCCCGCCGCGGCGCTGCACACCACGAAGGCGGCCAGGGCGATCAGGAAGACCCGCCGCCTGCCGAAGGCGTCGCCCAGCCGTCCTGCGGTCACCAGGGTCAGGGCGAACGCCAGCGCGTATCCGGAGACGACCCACTGCACGGACGCGACGGAGGCGTCCAGTTCCCGCTGCATGGACGGCAGGGCCACGGCGACGATCGTGACGTCCAGCAGGGTCATGAACCCGGCGACCAGGGTGGCCCACAACGCCCGCCAGCGGTTCGGATCGTTCACGGGGACTCCCTCCACCGGTCCGGTCTCCGCCTTGGTGTCTGCGTCACCGGTCACCGAACCGGGGCGGTCCAAACAACCCGTAAGGGACTCATAAGCGGGCCTTATGGGCCCATAGACCGGACCCGCGTACCGACTTAGGGTCCCCTTAGCTTAGGCTTCCCGTCGAGTCGATCTGTCACCGCTCGAAGGGAAACCGCACATGCCCCGCCCTCTGCGGGTAGCCATCGTCGGATCCGGTCCCGCCGGAATCTACGCCGCCGACGCCCTGCTCAAGTCCGAAGTGGCCGCCGAGCCCGGCGTGTCCATCGACATCTTCGAGCGCATGCCCGCTCCGTTCGGGCTCATCCGCTACGGCGTCGCTCCCGACCACCCGCGGATCAAGGGCATCATCACGGCCCTGCACCAGGTGCTGGACAAGCCGCAGATCCGCCTCTTCGGGAACGTGGACTACCCGACCGACATCAGCCTGGACGATCTGCGCACCTTCTACGACGGTGTGATCTTCGCCACGGGTGCCACGGCCGACCGCGACCTGTCGATCCCCGGCGTCGAGCTGGACGGTTCCTACGGCGCCGCCGAATTCGTCGCCTGGTACGACGGCAACCCGGACTTCCCGCGCACCTGGCCGCTTCAGGCCGAGAAGGTCGCCGTGCTCGGCGTCGGCAACGTCGCCCTGGACATCGCCCGCGTCCTCGCCAAGACCGCGGACGAGCTGCTGCCCACCGAGATACCCCCGAACGTCTACGAGGGCCTGAAGGCCAACAAGGCGCTGGAGGTCCACGTCTTCGGCCGCCGCGGCCCGGCGCAGGCGAAGTTCAGCCCGATGGAGCTGCGGGAGCTGGACCACTCCCCCAACATCGAGGTCATCGTCGACCCCGAGGACATCGACTACGACGACGGCTCGATCGCCACCCGGCGCGGCAACAAGCAGGCCGACATGGTCGCCAAGACCCTGGAGAACTGGGCGATCCGCGACGTCGGCGACCGGCCGCACAAGCTGTTCCTGCACTTCTTCGAGTCGCCGGCCGAGATCCTCGGCGAGGACGGGAAGGTCGTCGGCCTGCGCACCGAGCGCACCGAGCTGGACGGCACCGGCAACGTCAAGGGCACCGGCAAGTTCACCGACTGGGACGTCCAGGCCGTCTACCGCGCGGTGGGCTACCTGTCGGACAAGCTGCCCAAGCTGCCCTGGGACATCGACTCCGGCACGGTCCCGGACCAGGCCGGGCGGGTCATCGAGGAGTCCGGCGAGCACCTGAAGTCGACGTACGTCACCGGCTGGATCCGGCGCGGCCCGATCGGTCTGATCGGCCACACCAAGGGCGATGCCAACGAGACCGTGGCCAGCCTGCTGGACGACTTCGCCAACGAGCGGCTGCACACGCCCTACGCGCCCGGCCCGGAGGCCGTCGACGCCTTCCTGGCCGAGCGGGGCGTCCGGTTCACCACCTGGGAGGGCTGGTACAAGCTGGACGCGGCGGAGAAGGCGCAGGGCGAGCCGCAGGGCCGCGAGCGCGTCAAGTACGTCGAGCGCGAGGACATGCTCCGCTGGAGCGGTGCCTGAGCGACCGCGTGACCGCGCTCCCGCGTCCCGCGTGACCGGTCCGACCCCCGGAAGCCCGGCTTCCGGGGGTCGGTCGCGTGCGGCGGGGGCGGCCGCCCGTGGCGAGGGCCCGGGGGCCGGTCGCGCGCTGCGGTGACGTCGCCGTCGACCGCGGTGAGCCGGATCGTGCGGCTGGCCGTGCCGCGGGCGGCGGGCACGTCGACCGAGGTGCCGCCGTTGTCGGTGGCCGCCCTGACCCGGTAGGCGGGCGCGTCGGCCGGCAGGGCGAGACGGACGGAGCCGTCGACCGTGGTCCCGCCGACGCCGGCCGGACGACGGCGCCGTACGGCCGGCCACCCCGCAACGGCTCGGTCCGCGCCGACGCGCTGCGCGCCGGGACGGTCCGCGCCGGGACGGTGAACGGCGACGTGACCCTCGCCCGCGCCACGGCACCGCCGCGCGCGGACGGTGACGGAGACGCCGTCGGGTAAGGCCACCCGGGGCATCCGCGGACACCGTCCGTCCCGTTCCGCGCGTTCCGCGCAGTCCAGATCGAGCACCGTGGTGTCGTCCCGGCGGGCCCAGCGGTGGCCGGCCCGGTCGTCCACGCCGGCCTCGTCGCCCGCGCCGGGGCGCAGGGTCACCCCGTGGTCCGTGGTGATGACGAGGTCGCCGCCGGCCGGCACCGGCAGCGCTGTCCGCGCGTCCGGCAGGCCGTCACCGCCCCCTCCCGCCCCGCATCCCGCCGTGCCGGAGACGAGCGCGAGGACCAGCGCCGCACACGGGCCGCTGTCGTCGGCTTCGTGCCGGACCTGCTTCCCCGTCCTGGACGGGACATGGCCCCGGGGGCCCGTGCGAGACTGCGCAACGAGGGGCGTGGAGGGGGAGGGCGGCACATGCTGGTGACGGAGTTCAGCACGGAGACGGTGGCGGCGCCGGAGCGGTTCGCCCTGTGGGAGGAGACCACGGCGCGGTCGCACATGCGCAACCTGATGCGCAGCGACGACCAGGACGACTTCCGCGCCCGGATGCTGCTCCTCGACCTGGGCGACGTACAGGTGTCCGCCCTGGCCTACCCGCATCTGGGCATCGCACGGACGGCGAAACTGGTACGGCAGTCCGATCCCGAGATGTATCAGACCAACTGCTTCATCGACGGACACGGGACCGTCCGCCTGGGCCGGAGCGAAACGGCGCTGCGGACCGGTGACCTGGTGCTGATGGACAGCAGCAGTCCCTATCAGGGCGATGTCCGGGCCGATCCGGGCAGTTGGTCGCATCTGACCGTGCAGTTCGCCCGCGGGCTGCTGCCGCTGCCGGAGCGGACGGTGCGGGACCTGCTCGCCGTCCCGGTCGACGGACGTCACGGCATGGGCGGGATGCTGGTCTCCTGGCTCACCGATCTCACCGCGCGCGCCGCCGAGTTCACCCCGGCGGACGCCCCCGCCCTCGCCTCGGTCACCCTGGACCTGCTGGCGTCCACGCTCGCGCGGTCACCGGAAGCCCAGGGGGCGCTGACCCCCGAGGCCCGGCGGCGTGCCCTGCGGATGCGGATCGACCAGTTCGTCGAGCGGCATCTCGCCGACCCGGAGCTGACGCCCCGGACGATCGCGGACGCCCACCACATCTCCCTGCGCACGCTGCAGCAGTTGTTCGCCCAGGCGGAGGAGTCGCCGGCCGCCTGGGTGCGCGCCCGCCGGCTGGAGCGCTGCCGCCTCGACCTGGCCGACCCGCGCCTGGGCGCGCGTCCGGTGCGGGCCGTCGCCGCCCGCTGGGGGTTCACCGACCCGGCGCACTTCAGCCGCCTGTTCCGGGCCGCCTACGGGATGCCGCCGCGGGAGTACCGGAACGCGGTGCGCCAGGAGGGGCGCGCGGATCATCAACAGTCCCGCGCGCGATGACAAGGCCGCGGGCGGCCGTCCTGGGCATGCTGGGTCGCGGGCCGGCCGCTCCGGGCAGGGGGAACCCGTGGCGGCGCCCTGTTTCCGGCGCGTCGCGCCGACGGGCCGGCGACCGCGCGGTCGCCGGCCCGAGCCGGTTCAGACCTCCAGTTCGGTCTCGATGCGGCGCAACTGGTGGCGGGCCATCGCCAGGTTCGCCCGGCTCGCGTCGAGCACCAGGTAGAGGAAGAGGCCGTTGCCGCCGCGCCCCTTGAGCAGGCGGATCAGGTGGTACTGGCTGCTGAGCGTGATCAGGATGTCCTCGATCTCCTCCTTCAGGCCGAGGAGTTCCATCGTGCGCAGCTTCGCCCGCACGACGTCGGTGTTGCCGGCGGCGGCGACCTCCAGGTTGAAGTCCTTGGTGCCGCCCAGGGTGCCGAGCGCCATGCCGCTCGTGTAGTCGACGAGCGCGGCGGCCGAGGCCCCGTCGATGACGCTGAGGCATTCCTTGAGCGAGGTTTCCAGGTTGGCCATGAGCCGATTTCCTTCCGGATGTGATCGATCGGGTCGGTTCAGGTCGGCCGGCGCTGACCGCCGGCCTGGGGACGGGGCGGATGGGCGGGCCGCTGCGGGGTGCGCACCGGCAGGGTGCCGATGGGGCGGGCGAGGCCGGCGGGGGCCACGGCGGGTCCACCGGCACCGGACCGGTCCCCGTCGGCATGGGCGGCACGGGTGTGGCCGGCGACCAGGTCGCCGATCCGCGCGCCGCTGCGCCGGCCCTCCAGGTGCAGCCGGCCCACGTTGACGCGGCCCCCGGCGAGCAGGGTGAGGACGGCGGCCGGACCGGCCGCGTAGGTGGCGACGTAACCCTCGGCGCCGCGCAGCAGCAGTTCGCGGAAGTCGCCGCGGCCGGTGGCGTCCGCCGTGCGGTGGGCGACACCGAGGGCGGCGGCGGTGAGCGCGGCGAGGCCCTCCGGTTCGGTGCCCGGCGCGTCGTGGGCGAGGACCAGTCCGTCGACGGTGGCCGCGAGGGAGCCGGTGAGCTGGGGCACGTGGTGGCGCAGACGGTGCAGTTCGGCCAGGACGTCGCTCTCGACGGCCATGAGCAGTCTCCTTTCGGCACGCTGGCGACGCGCGCGGATCACAGGGCCTCCAAGGCGTCTCGGAGCCGTCGCAGCAGGGCGGCGTCGGGGTCGTCCCAGGCGGCCCCGTACGGATCGGGGGCGGCCCTGCTGTCCTGCGCGGGGACGCGCGGGGCGGTGGTGACGAGTCCGTCGGCGGCCAGGCGGCGCAGTTCGACGAGGGTGTGGTACGTACGGCAGGCGAGGGCCTCCGCGATGGCGGCGGCGGTGCGGACGCCGTCGACCAGGGCGAGGACCCGTCCGCGCCGGGGCGGCAGACCGGCGGGGTCCGCGCCGGCCGCGCGCGCGAGCGGGGCGACGTCGACGAGGGGGTCGGGCCATATGCCGTGCAGCAGGTCGCGGCGGCGCCGCGACTCACGGACCACGGTGTCCACCGGGACCGGGCGGACCACGCCGAGCCAGTGTCCGGCGCCCGGCCGGAAGCGGTGCGCGCGCCCGTCGTGGGCCAAGGCGAAGTAGGCGGCGTCGAACAGCGCGCCCAGGTGACACAGCTCCAGCGCGCCGGCGGCGAGGCGCCCGTCGTCCACCAGCCGGCGGCCCACCCGGTGCCGGGCGCCGTCCCGGTCGATCGCCTCCCACCAGCCGTCCTCGGTGAGGGCCCCGCCGCGGACCAGCAGGACGCCGAGGTCGGGGGTGTGCGCGGACTCGACGTGCGTCACCCGGCCCGCCGAGAGGTAGAAGACGCCCCGCTCGCCGGTCAGGGCGCCGGTGGCCCCCTCGGCGGCCAGTGCGCCCAGCGCCGCCGAGGTGGTGTCGTACGCGGCCCAGGTCGTCGTCATCCGAGCACCAGCCGCCCCGCCATCTCGCCCAGCCGGATGCGGGCCAGGGCCAGGTTCCCGTCGTTGCGGTCCAGCCACAGGTGCAGGAACACGGTGCTGTCGAAGGGGGTGCTGACGAACCGGATCAGGTGGTACGCGTCCCCCGTCGTGACGATCATGTCCTCGACGGGGGACGTCCCGCCGTCCGCGCCGTCCGGGCCGCCCGGCGCCAGCGCACCGCTCTCCGCGGCGTGCCGGGCCAGCTCCGCGGTCACCGCGGCCGTCGCCTCCGCGTCGCCGCCCGGCGCCTCGCCCACCGCGCCCAGGGCCAGTCCGCTGATCCAGTCGACCAGCCACGCCCCGCGCGCGCCGGGCAGGCGCATCGCCTCCAGCAGGCTCTCGTCTATTCCGGGCACGCCGAAACCCCTCCCGCACGGCCGCACCGTCAACGTGACGGGGACACTACGGAAAGTGCGCGCGTCGGGTGGAGGCTTTGGCATTTTCCAGAGGAACGTGCGGCCGGTACGTCATACTGCGACGTCCACGGCCGTTCACGACCCGCGTCGGCGGTCGGGACGTGGCGGGAACGCGGACGGGCCCGCCTCGCCGCGGACCCGGATGCGTGTCCGGTGCCGGACGGGCTACTCGGGCTCCATGGCCCGAATCCACATGCCCCACCGCGGGAAACACACAGCAGGTCAGGACGGTGCCCCCGCCGCGCGGGGCGCCGGCGAGGACTTCGGTCCGGACAACGCCACCGAGCGCGCCGCGCCGGACTCCCCCACCGAGTTGCCGAAGCGCTCCTGGTCGGCGCTGCTGCGGCGGGTGGTGAAGGAGTTCAAGGACGACGAGCTCACCGACCGCGCCGCCGCCCTCACCTACTACGGGATCCTGTCCCTGTTCCCGGCCCTGCTGGTGCTGGTCTCGCTGCTCGGCATCGCCGGGCGGTCGGCCACCCAGGAGGTCCTGGACAACGTACAGAAGCTGGCCCCGGGATCGGCGCGGGACATCCTGTCCGACGCGATCCGGCAGTTGCAGGGCCAGGCCGGCCTGGGCTCGGTGCTGGCGGTGGTCGGCCTGGCCGGCGCCATCTGGTCGGCGTCCGGCTACGTGGCCGCCTTCATCCGCTCGGCCAACGCGGTCTACGACGTCCCCGAGGGACGCCCGGTGTGGAAGGTGCTGCCGCTGCGGGTGATCCTGACCGTGGTGCTGCTGGTGCTGGCCGTGGCCAGTGCGCTGATCGTGGTGTTCACCGGCTCGCTGGCCGAGCAGGCGGGCACCGCGCTGGGCATGGGCGACACCGCGGTGACGGTCTGGTCGATCGCCAAGTGGCCGGTCCTGGTCCTGCTGGTGATCCTCATGATCGCGATCCTGTACTGGGCGACCCCGAACGCGCGGGTGCGCGGCTTCCGCTGGATCACGCCGGGCAGTCTGGTGGCCCTGCTGATCTGGCTGGTCGCCTCCGCCGGGTTCGCGTTCTACGTGGCGAACTTCGCCTCGTACAACAAGACCTACGGGACCCTGGCCGGCGTGATCATCTTCCTGGTCTGGCTGTGGGTGACCAACCTGGCCATCCTGCTGGGCCTGGAGTTCGACGCCGAGCTGGCCCGGCAGCGCGTCATCGACGGCGGCCATCCCGCCGACCGGGAGCCGTACGTCGAGCCGCGCGACACCCAGGCCTGGGACGAGGCCGACCGGCGGCGCGCGGGTCCAGCGGATCCACGGGAGTGAACCGCTATGGCCCGGGCCCGGACGGGTACGCGGACGGCATGACCGATCAGCGCAGGACCCCCGAACCCGAGCACCGGGACGAGGCCGTCTCCGCGGAGTCGGAGCAGCGGCGCGCCGCGTCCCGCCCGTTCAGCCAGACCACCCCCGAGCGGCGCCCCCATGTGCGGGCCACCCGGCACATCAGCCGCGAGGAGGCCGACGCGGACCGCGTCCCCGGCGTGCCGGGCGGCTACGGCACCACCGGCGGCGGCCAGCCCGGCGGCGGCCGGAGCAGCCCCCGGCCGCACGCCGACACCGCCGACGAGTCCGGCGTCACCGACATCGTCGGCGGCCGGGAGCCGCACCCGGACCGCCCGAACCGCGGCGGCGGCACGGACCGCGAGTAGCCGATCCGGGCTGTCACGGCTGTCACGGCTGTCACGGCTGTCACGGCTGTCACGGCAGGATGGAGTCGACGTACCCGCCGTCGACGCGGACCGCCGCGCCGGTCGTGGCGGACGCCTGGGGCGAACTGAGGTACACCACCAGGTTGGCGATCTCCTCCGGCTCGATCAGCCGCTGGATCAGCGACTGCGGGCGGTGCTCGCGCATGAAGACGCGCTGGGCCTCGTCCCAGGGCAGGTCGCGGTCGACCAGCTGGTACACGAAGTCCTCGACGCCCTCGGTGCGGGTGGGCCCGGCGATCACCGAGTTCACCGTGACACCGCTGCCGGCGGCCTCCTTGGCGAAGCCGCGGGAGACCGCGAGCAGCGCCGTCTTGGTCATGCCGTAGTGGATCATCTCGGCCGGGACGACGACGGCCGAGTCGCTCGCGATGTACAGCACCCGCCCCCACCCCCGGTCCCGCATCCCGGGGAGGTGGGCGCGGGTGAGCCGGACGCCCGCGAGGACGTTGATCTCGAAGTAGCGGCGCCACTCGTCGTCGCTGATCTCCAGCGCGGGCGCGGCGCCGAAAACGCCGAGGTTGTTGACGAGGATGTCGACGTCGGGCAGCGCCTCGACCGCCCGGTCCGCGCCCTCCTCGGTGCCCAGGTCGGCCGCCACCGGTACGAACTCGCCGTCCGGCACCCGCTCCCGCAGCGCGGCGACGCTCTTGTCCAGGCGTCCGGCGTCGCGCCCGTTGACGCCCACCCGGGCGCCGGCGCGGGCCAGCCCGGCGGCGATCGCCGCGCCGATGCCCTGGGAGGATCCGGTCACCAGCGCGGTCCGTCCGTCGAGGTCGAGTTTCATCAGGTCGCTCCTTCGGGTGCCGTACGGTCGTCCGCTGTGCGTGTGCCCACCGCCGGCCGGGTTCCACGCCACCTCGCCCGTCCGCACCCCCGGCCGGCCGCACGCCCCGGCGCGTCGGCGTACCCCGGGTGATCCACGGCGGCCCGCGGCGACGATACTGGGCCTGCGCACGTGCCCCCGCCCTTCAGATGGACTCATGCCGACCTCTTCGACCGATCGCCCCACGACCCCGCCGACCGTGTGGCCGGCGCGCGGCCGCCACGTCGGAACCGCCGCCCGGGACGTCCTGCTGCGCACCCTGCGGCAGCACAAGGACGACGGCGTCATCGACGACTTCCACGAACTGCCGCAGGACGACGGGGACAGTGGCGAACACATCTTCGAGGCCCGCTGGCGGGTGGCCGGGGACGTCACCGTCCGGGCCCGGCTGACCCTGGGGGCCGGCTCGGCCGGCTCCCAGGAGTGGACGCTGCTCGCGGAGGCCGAGGAGCACTGGGACCAGGGCTGGCCCTCCCCCGCCGGGATGTTCTGGCCGGACGACCCGGACGTCACCTGGGACCGCGACGCCGCCACCGGCCTGCGGCTGCGGGGCCTGAACACGCTGCCGGAGGACGACAAGGCCGTACGGCGGCTGCTGCGGGACGCCGGACGCGACGCCTGGATGATCCACGTCGTCGTCCACGAGGCGATGACCCCCGACCACCGCGGCCGGGTGCCGCTGGTGCGGTGGCTGCCGCCGAGCCTGCGCCACCGCGTGATCGAGCACCGCGCCGCGCCGCAGCAGTTGCGGGTGGTGAACTGGGCCCTGGAGGAGTTCGGCGTCCAGGTGCCGCGCGGCGGCGCGGTGGTGCTGCCCGGCACCCCGGCCCCGCCCGAGCCCGGCGACCTCGGCGTGCGCACCGTCTTCCTCGACGGTTCGGAGCCCGCCGAGCTGATCGCCACGGTCCGGCGGTTCGCCGCGCAGGCCAGGCCGCTGCCGGACGGCGGCGAGGCGGCGCTCACCGCGCTCCGGGAGGACTGGCGGCTGCTGACGCTGCGGGAGGAACTGGAGCGGGAACGCCGACTGGTGGCCATGTACGCCGAGGCGCTGGAGGCGATGACGCGGTCCCGGGACCTGTACCGGGAGGCGGCCGAGAGCGCGGGCGAGGCGCTCGCCGCCCTCCGCGAGTCCACCGGGACGCCCCCGGCCGTCGGGCTCGAGCCGTCCGAGTCCCGTCCCGCGTCCCCGCTGCGCGCGCTGACCCGCGGGCTGGAACGCCTGAAGGCGGCCTCTGCGGCACGCTCCGCCGCGCCACAGAGCGGCACGCCGGACGGGGAGGGGAAGACCGACGGGGACGGGAAGACGGACGCGGACGCGGACGGTCGTTCCCGGCCCGAGGGGCGCTGAGCGGTCCGGTCCGGCGGTCCGGCCGGACACCGGGACGCGGCCGTCGGCGCGGGCTCCGGGAACTCCGTGTCCGGCGGGCTCCGGGAACTGCGTGTGACGTGTCAGCCGGGACAACCTGGATACGCGGACTGCACAGCCGTGCCGTACCGGCCCGTCCCGGAAGGTCACCGACGCCATGGACAGCCATCACACGACCGCAGTCACCGCCGTCGAGCACTCGGACACCACGCTCCGGGTCAACGGCAAACCCCACACGCTCACCGTCGACCACCGCCGGGTCCTGCTGGACCTGCTGCGCGAGGACCTCGGCCTCACGGGGGCCAAGAAGGGGTGCGACCACGGCCAGTGCGGGGCCTGCACGGTCCTGGTGGACGGGCGGCGCGTCAACAGCTGCCTGCTGCTCGCCGTGGCCCTGGACGGTTCGGAGGTCACCACCGTCGAGGGGCTCGGCGGCGACGGGGAGGGACTCCACCCGTTGCAGCGCGCGTTCCTGGACCGGGACGCCTTCCAGTGCGGGTACTGCACGCCGGGCCAGATCTGTTCCGCGCTCGGCGCCCTCGCCGAGGCCGCCGCCGGTCACCCCTCGCACGTCACCGACCCGGCGACGCCCTCGGGCGGGCCCGTGCCACTGGACCGGGCGGAGATCCAGGAGCGGCTGAGCGGCAATCTGTGCCGGTGCGGCGCCTACCCGCGCATCGCCGAAGCCGTCGAGGACGTGATCTGAGTGCGGCCCTTCGCCTACGTCCGCGCCGCCAGCGTCGAGGAGGCCACCGACGCCTTCGCCGCCCGGCCCGGCGCCCGCTATCTCGGCGGCGGCACCAACCTCGTCGACCTGATGAAGCTGGGCGTCGAGGCGCCGGCCGCCCTCATCGACGTCACCCGGCTCCCGCTGGACACCGTGGAGGAACTGCCCGACGGGGGACTGCGCGTCGGGGCGATGGTCCGCAACAGCGACCTCGCGGCGCACCCCGCGGTCCGCGACCGCTGGCCCGCGCTGTCGCAGGCGCTGCTGGCGGGTGCCTCCGGGCAGTTGCGCAACGCCGCCACCACCGGCGGCAATCTGCTGCAGCGCACCCGCTGCCCCTACTTCCAGGACCTGACCAAACCCTGCAACAAGCGGGAGCCCGGCACCGGTTGCGGCGCGCTCCAGGGCGTGCACCGGGACCACGCGGTGCTCGGCCACTCCGAACAGTGCGTCGCCACCCACCCCTCCGACATGGCGGTGGCGCTGGCCGCCCTCGACGCCCGGGTGGAGCTGCGCGGCCCGGAGGGCGCCCGGAGCGTCCCGGCCGCCGACTTCCACCGGCTGCCCGGGGCGCATCCGGAGAAGGACACCGAGATCCACCCGGGCGAGCTGATCACCTCGGTGGTGCTGCCGGCGGCCACGGGCGGGCTGCCGTCGCGTTACCGCAAGGCCCGGGACCGGGCGTCGTACGCCTTCGCGCTCGCCTCCGTCGCCGCCGTGCTGCACTGCGAGAACGGTGTCGTCGAGCGGGTCGGTCTGGCCTTCGGCGCGCTGGCGCACCGGCCGTGGCGGGCGCGGCGGGCCGAGGACGCGCTGGTGGGGGCGGCGCCCACGGCGGCGGCGTTCGAGTACGCCGTCGACCTGGAGCTGGCCGCCGCCGAGCCGCTGCGGGACAACGGCTACAAGGTCCCCCTCGCCCGCCGGCTCGCCCTCGACGTCCTGGGCCGGCTGGCGCCCCACTCCCCCGTCTGAACCGGCGTCCACGATCCACGAGGAGTACTCCATGACCGTCACCGAGACCGTCCTGGGCGCCGGGGCCGAACGCCGGGAAGGGCGGGAGAAGGTCACCGGCGCCGCCCGGTACGCCGCCGAGTTCGACGGGCCCGGCCGCGCGCACGCCCGGCCCGTACCGGCCGCCGTGGCGCGGGGCCGGGTGACCGGCGTCGACGCCGTGCCCGCCCTCGCCCTGCCCGGCGTACTGGCGGTGCTCACCCATGAGAACGCGCCGCGGCTCGCCGAACCGGACGACCCGGTGCTGGCCGTGCTGCAGGGCCCGCGCGTGCCGCACCGGGGCTGGCCCGTGGCGCTGGTGGTGGCCCAGTCGCTGGAGGCGGCCCGGGCCGGCGCGGCCGCCGTCCGCGTCACCTACGAGACGGAGCCGCACGACGTCACGCTCACCCCGTCGCACCCCGGTGCCTACGTGCCCGAGGAGGCCAACGGCGGTCACCCGGCGGTCCGTGAGCGCGGCGAACCGGAGGCCGCCTTCGCCGCCGCCGAGGTGCGGATCGACACCGAGTACCGGGTGCCGCCGCTGCACAACCACCCGATGGAGCCGCACGCGAGCACCGCGCGCTGGGACGGCGACCGGCTCACCGTGCGCACCTCCAGCCAGGGCACCACCGTCGTACGCGCCATGCTCGCCCAGATGTTCGAGGTGCCGGAGGAGGGGATCACCGTCGCCGCCGAGCACGTCGGCGGCGGCTTCGGGTCCAAGGGCACGCCCCGTCCGGACGTGGTGCTCGCCGCGATGGCGGCACGGCACACCGGCCGGACGGTCACGGTGGCGTTCCCGCGCCGTCTGCTGCCCGCCGTGGTCGGGCACCGCGCGCCCACCGTGCACCGGCTCCGCCTCGGTGCCGGCCGGGACGGCCGGCTCACCTCGCTCGGGCACGAGGTGACCACCCACACCTCGCACGTCAAGGAGTTCGTGGAGCAGGCCGCCGTACCCGCCCGCATCATGTACGCGGCGCCGCACAGCCGGACCGTCCACCGCGTGGTACCGCTGGACGTGCCCACGCCTTCCTGGATGCGCGCGCCGGGCGAGGCCCCCGGCATGTACGCCCTGGAGTCGGCGATGGACGAACTCGCCGCCGAACTGGGCGTGGACCCGGTGGAGCTGCGGATCCGCAACGAGCCGGAGTCGGAGCCCGACAGCGGCAAGCCGTTCAGCAGCCGGCACCTGGTCGAGTGCCTGCGGGAGGGCGCCCGCCGGTTCGGGTGGGCGGCACGCGACCCGCGCCCGGGGGCCCGCGCGGAGGGCCCCCTGCTGGTGGGCACCGGTGTGGCCGCGGCCACCTACCCGGTGCTGGTCGCGCCGTCCACCGCGGCGGTACGGGCGATGCCCGACGGCGGCTTCCTGGTCCGGATCAACGCCACCGACATCGGCACGGGCGCGCGGACGGTGCTCGCGCAGATCGCCGCCGACGCCCTCGGGGTGCCGCTGGAGCGGGTCCGGATCGAGGTGGGCAGCAGCGAGCTGCCGGCGGCCTCGCTGGCCGGGGGCTCCTCCGGCACCGCCTCCTGGGGCTGGGCCGTGCACGACGCGTGCGTCCGGCTCGCGGACCGGCTGGCCGAGCTGCCCGGCCCGGTGCCCGCGGAGGGGATCGGCGCCCACGCCGACACCACCGGGCGGGCCGAGACCGAGAGCGCCTACTCCCGGCACGCCTTCGGCGCGCACTTCGCCGAGGTCACGGTCGACACCGTCACCGGTGAGGTACGGGCGCGGCGGCTGCTGGGCGTCTACGCCGCAGGGCGCATCCTGAACGCCCGTACCGCGCGGTCCCAGTTCGTCGGCGGCATGACCATGGGGCTGGGCATGGCGCTGACCGAGGACAGCCACATGGACCCGGCGTTCGGTGACTTCACCGAGTCCGACCTGGCGTCGTACCACGTGCCCGCCCACGCCGACGCCGTGGACATCGAGGCGCACTGGGTGGACGAGGAGGACGCCCATCTCAATCCGATGGGGAGCAAGGGGATCGGGGAGATCGGCATCGTCGGCACGGCGGCGGCGATCGGCAACGCCGTCCACCACGCCACGGGCGTCCGTTTGCGCGAACTGCCGCTGACCCCGGACCGGGTGCTCACCGGGCTGCTCGCCCACGAGGCCCCGGCGGGCACGTTCGGCGGGTGACGATGTCCGGCGGAGGCGGCTGACCGCCCGGCGGACACGGCTGACCGGGGGCCGGACACAGCGCCCGTTGTGCGGTGGACGTGTCCGATGGACAGGTCCGGTGGACGTGCGCGGTGGACAGCTCCGGTGGACGTGCGGGGCGGACAGCTCCGGTGGGCGTGCGGGGCGGACAGCTCCGGTGGACGTGCACGGTGGGCAGGTCCGGTGGACGTGCACGGTGGACAGCTCTGGTGGACGTGCACGGTGGACAGCTCCGGTGGACGTGCACGGTGGAACGTGTCCGGCGGACGACGGGCCGCGTCCGAAGAGCCCGGGCCGCGTGTCGGCGGCCCGGGCCCGTGCCGTCGCGGGCGGCGGGGAGGCGATCAGTCCGTCGCGCCGCGCACCCCGGCCGCGGGCCCGGCCGCCCAGCGGCTGCCGGGCAGCAGGGAGGCGGCCCGTACACACAGCGCGGTCAGCGCCGTCAGCGACGCGGCCACGGCGACCGCGACGGCCGGCCAGGCGGGGGCGAGGGCCAGGTCCATGAGCCGGTCCAGCCGGGACTCCGCGGCCGTCATGGCGTAGAGCCGGGCGGCGGCCAGCGCCGCCGGTCCCACGACCGCGGCGGCGAGCACCGGCACGCGGGGCCGCACGGACATCACCAGGGCCAGCAGCAGGCAGAGCGCGGACAGGGCGAAGGCGGCGGCGTAGACGCGGGCGGAGGCACCGCCGGTGTGGAGGGGGAAGTACGCCACCCCGCATCCGGCGAGCACCACCACGGCCAGCCAGCTCGTCAGCGACGCCGTCCCGGGCACCGGCCGGCGCGCGGCGCGCTCGGCCGCGTCCTCCGGCGTTCCCCGGCGGGCGCCGGTGGTGCGGATCCGGCGTGCGCTCCAGGCGCGTTCGCGGCCCCTGCGGCCGACGCCGGTGAGCGCTGCGCCCAGGCCACCGTGCCGGGAACCGCCGCCTGGGGTCCCGGAGCCGCCCGGTTGGTCGTCGGCGTCGGCCGGCGGCTGCTCGCCGGGCTGGCCCAGCGGGTCGGGGCGCTCTTCGGTGAGGCGGCCGATCAGGTGGACGAGTTCCTCGACGGGCCGACCGGTGGCCGCGGCCCGGACCGCCTCCTTCCCGCAGTGCGGCTCCAGCGGGGTGCGGTGCAGCAGCGCCATCAGCCGGGTCACCTCCTCCACCGGACGGTGCTCGGCCGCGGCGCGGATCGCCTCGTCGGCGCTGTCGGCGTGGCGCGGCGGCCGGGTCAGCAGGCCGACCAGCCGGGTGACGTCCTCCACCGACCGGCTGACGCCGACCGCGCGCAGGGCGTCGAGGGTGGCCTGGGCGTACTGCGGTGACCGCTCCAGCGTCGTGATGAGCGAGACGACCTCCTCCAGCGGCCGGTCGGCCACGGCCGCCCGCACCAGGTCGCCGACCGGGTCGCCGTACGCCGCCGGATCGTGGCGTCGCCGAACGGGTTCACCGGACTCCGCGGGCTCCCCGGGCTCCCCCGACACCGCGGGCTGTCGTGGCCCCCTGGACCCCCGGGGCTCCTGGAACGCCGGTTCCTCGTCGGCGTAGGGCTCGTCCGGGAGGGGGCCGTCGGGGTACGGGGCGTCATCGGCGTACGAGGGGCCTGCGTACGCGTCGTCGGCGTACGGGCCGTCGGGCTGCTGCTGACCGGGCGCGGCGTCCGGCGGGCGCACCGGGTGGGTTCCGGTGCCGCTGGTGGTCTCCGCGGACGGCAGGTCCACGGAGGTGGCTATGGCGTACTCGTTCGGGCGGGGTGTTGAAGAGCCGGTGGTCATGGTCTTCTCCGTCTGAAGGAATGCGGCCGCTTCCTGCGTCCCCGACATGCGACGCGCGACTTGTGTGGTGACCATTACTAGGCGCCCCCGCACCGGTCTGCCACTCGGGTGAGCCGCGCGGATGAGCCGCGCGGATGAGGGGTGACGCGGAGCACCCGTCCGGCTGCCATATCCGCGCCGTGCGGGGGAATCCGGTGAGGGACGCGTGCGCCGCGGCGCACCGGAGAGAAGGGGGGCGGGGGTGGACACGACCACGTCGGTACTGATCGTGGCGGCGTCGCTCGCGGCGGTCGTGCTGGCCCTGGCCGTGACGGTGCTGGTGCGGCTGGTACGGACCCGGCGGGAGCTGCGCCGGGCCGGACTGCCGACCGGACCGCGCTGGATCTTCTGGGGCGCCGTCCTCTATCTCGTACTCCCCGCCGACCTGGTGCCCGATCCGGTGTACCTGGACGACGTGGGCGTACTGCTCCTGGCTCTGCGTTCCGCTCGCGGTTCCCTGGCGAAACCGCGTGGCGACCACGGAGAGTAAGGAAACCATTCACCCGTTCGATTCGTATAAGTCTCTGGAAGCCGAAGGAAGTCGGCGGACCAGGCGACGGCACAGGCGGCCCATCGCTTGATCGGCGCAGCACCCGACCAGGGAGAGACGATGCAACCGTTCGCGCTCGACTACGCACGTCCCGTAGGGGAGTTGGAGTTCGCCGCTCCGTACGTCTACGACTCCGGACTGCAGTTGAACGTGCTCCGCGACGGACGCGTGGCCGCCGGCGACCACGCGCTGCTGAGGGAGCTGGGGACCACTACCTCCACGGCGGGCTCGAAGACCCACTTCGACGACTGAACACGGACCGTCTTCGATGACCGTGTTGATCCTGACCTGTGAAGAGGACGTCACGGCGGACATGGTGGTCGTGCACCTGAACGAGTCGGGCGTGCCGGTGGTGCGCCTGGACCCGGCCGACCTGACCGATTCCGTCGCCCTGTCCGGGGAGTTCGTCCACGGCTCCTTCCGGGGGCACCTGTCCTCGGGGGGCCGGCTGGTGAGCATCGGCGGGCTGCGTTCCGTCTGGGTGCGCAGGCCGGGCACCCCGGCCGCCCGGGCGGCCACGCCGTCGCGGTGGCTGACCGAGGAGTCCGCGCAGGCCCTGTACGGCATGCTGCGCGGCTGCGGGGCGCGGTGGATGAACCATCCGGACGCGGCCCGCCGGGCCCGGCACAAACCCTGGCAGCTGCGGCTCGCCCAGCGGTGCGGGCTGCCGGTGCCGGCCACGCTGATCACGACGTTCCCGCGCGCGGCCCGCGAGTTCGCCGAGCGCTATCCGGACCTGGTGGTCAAGCCCGTCTCGGGCGCGCATCCGCAGGACCCGCCGCGGGCGGTGCCGACCAGCCGGGTCTCCCCCGAGACGGACTTCTCCGCGGTCGCCTTCGGCCCCACGCTGCTGCAACGGCGGGTGGCCAAGCGCGCCGACATCCGGCTGACCGCCGTCGGCGACCGGCTGCTGGCCGCGCGCAAGGCGACCGCCGCGGACTCGGCCGAGGTGGACGTCCGTTTCGACGACTCCACCGAGCCGTGGCGGCCCACCGAGGTGGCGCCGCGGGTCGCGGCGGCCGTCCTCGCCTACGTCCGGGAGGCCCAACTGGCCTACGGGGCCTTCGACTTCGCCGAGGACGGCGACGGCACCTGGTGGTTCCTGGAGTGCAACCAGTCGGGGCAGTTCGGCTTCGTGGAGGTGGACACCGGCCAGCCGATCGCGCGGACCATCGCCGCGTGGCTCGCCCGGCCCGGCGCCGGGGAGCCGGAGCCCGCCGACGACGAGGAGAGCGCGGGCGGCGCCGGCGCGGCGGTGCGCTGACCGCGGCGGCCGGCCGGCTCCGCCGGTCAGTTGGGGCCGGGCAGCAGGGCGGTGCGCTGCCAGCCGTTGCCCGGGGACGGCGGCCGTTCGCGGCCGGAGGAGAGCATCGGACGCATGACGGCCTCCAGTTCCCTGCTCACCCGCTCCGCCTCCCGCCGCACCACCGTGGGGACATCACCGCATTCGGCGACGAGTCGGTCGTAGATGGGCGAATCCTGGAACATCCGTCAACGTGCCTTCCTGTCGTCCGCCCCTGGGGGTCCAGGCGCGACTGCGCAGTCTAGTCGGGCGCGGCACCGGCCCCTCGAAGACGCGGGCGCGCCCCGGCTCAGGCTCCGGTCGTGGAGCCCGGGCGGACGATCATCAGGACGGTGACGGTGGCCCAGAGCAGGTTGAACAGGCCGGTGAACATGGCGAGCCGGACGGTGCCGGCGCGGTCCACGGCCTGTCCGCCGGTCAGTCGTTCCAGGAGGGCCTCCTGACCGGGCAGGACGAGAACGACGAGGAGTCCGGCGGCGACGGCGGTCAGCACGACGGAGACGATGAGCCAGGGGTCACCGAGCACGCCCATCGCCTGGGCGGTGACGAAGCCGAGAAGGGGAACGGCGATTCCGAGCCCCGCGTAGACGCGGCACACGCGGTGCAGCAGCCGTACGGTGCCCAGGCCGCCCGCCACTCCGGTCTCCCCGCCGCCTGCGCCTCCGGGCAGCGCCGCCCGGCGGACCGCGGGCGGGAACATGCTGGCGGCCACCGTGACGGGACCGATGGCGACGATGGCGGCCAGGACGTGCAGGGACAGGAACAGCTTTGTCATCGGTCGGGCTCCGGTGCGGGTGATCGGCGTGGTTCGGAGCCCCACGGTAGGAAGCCGTCGAGTGATCGCACAGGGGCGGGAATGACAGCTTCCGACGGATTCCCGCCAGGTGCCGGGGCGGTCCACCGGGGAAAGGGCCGGCCCGGCGGACCTCACCCGGGGTCACACGGCCAGCGACAGGCCGCTCTCCTCGTCCGGCTCGGCCGCCTGGGCGAGCAGCAGGGCGTCCGCCGCCGCCACCGCGTCATGGATGTCGGTGGTCCCCGTCATCACGCACAACGTGTAGCTGACGTCGGCCAGCTCGCGCGCCGTCGCCGGCCGCTCCCGCTCCGCCTGCGCGATCCGCAGTGCCGCGTATCGCGTCAACAGCTCCCTGACGACCTTCGGGTCCGGTACCAGCACGTAGCGCCCCTCTCTCGATTTTCACTGCGCCTGCCCGGACCCGGCCGAATCATTCGCAACATGCACGCCACTGCTCTCGATTGACCGGTTTTCTACGCTTACCGACCATCCGCCTCGGTGAACGGACGCCGACATGGCCGAAAATGGGCCGGTACGCCCCCGCTTCCCCGGCCTGCCGCCCCGCGTTGAGCAGCCTGTACGGCATCCTCGACGAACGGTGTTCCCCCGATGACGCGATCCAGCCGCCTGCTCTGCGCCCTCTACGTCGCCACCGGTACGGGACTCGCCTGGACCGCGGTCCTGGAGCTGCGGTACGGCCCCGGGTGGGCCGCCGCCGTGTTCGCGGGCGCCAGCGCGGTGCCGCTGATCGCCATGGTCCGCGAGACGGTCATCGCCGACCAGCGGGCCGTCGCCGCCCGGCGGCGCGCGCCGGTACGCCCGTCCCGCGCGCCGGCGGCTGCCGGAGCCGCCGACGCGCTGGTCCGGGCCGAGCTGGACGCGGCCTGCTGCGAACGCTGGTGGACGAGTCTGGGCAGCGACCACGACGCCGGCTGCGCCCGGCGGGTGCCCAGGAGCAGCGCGGCGTGACGGTCCCGCCGGCCGGTCAGGCGACCTGACCGCTGTGCAGCGCGGTGTACGCCCCGCCGCGGCCGAGCAGTTCCTCGTGGGTGCCGATCTCCTCGATCCGTCCGTCCTCCATCACGACGATCCGGTCCGCGCCCCGCACGGTGGAGAGCCGGTGGGCCACGACGAAGGTGGTGCGTCCGCGCAGCAGCCGGGCGAGGGCCTGCTGCACCAGCGCCTCCGACCGGGTGTCCAGCGCCGAGGTCGCCTCGTCCAGGACGAGCACCCGGGGATCCCGGATCAGCGCGCGGGCGATGGCCAGGCGCTGGCGCTGCCCGCCGGACAGCCGGGCGCCGTGCTCGCCGACCAGGGTGTCCAGGCCCTGCGGCAGCCGGTCGACGAACTCCAGCGCGTTGGCGTCGCGCAGCGCGGCCCGCACCGTCTCCTCGTCGGCGTCGTCCATGCCGTAGGCGACGTTCTCCCTGATGGTGCCGTCGAAGAGGATGGACTCCTGCGGCACCACCGACACGAACCGCCGGTAGGTGCGCAGGTCGAGGGTGTTCATGTCGGTGCCGTCCAGGAGCAGCCTGCCGGAGGTGGGGCGCAGGAAGCCGATGACGAGGTTGAGCACGGTCGACTTGCCCGCGCCGGAGGCGCCCACCAGCGCGATCGTCTCGCCGGGCGCGACGTCGAGGGTGAAGTCCCGCACCGCGGGCCGCCCGTCGCGGTCGTAGACGTGGCCGACGTTCTCGAAGGTGACCGCGCCGCGCAGCGAGTCCAGTTCCGCCTTGCCCTCGTTGTCCTCCAGTTCGGGCGCCTGGAGGACCTCGCCGACCGAACGGACGGACTCCAGGCCCTTGGTGATGACCGGGGCGAGGCTCGCCAACGTTGTCGTGGAGTTGGTGAGGGTGGTGAGGAACGCGCTGAGCATGACGATGTCGCCCGCGGTGACGCCCCACACGTCGTAGTACGAGATGAGCGCGGCGCCGGCCAGGACCAGCACGCCGATCACATTGAGGAGCACCCAGGCGGCCGAGCCGAAGCGGCCGTTGACGAGGTCGAGGCGGAGGGCGGAGGTGAGCAGGCGGTCCAGGGTGCCGTCCATCCGGCGCAGCGCCTTGCGCTCCAGGCCGTGGGCGCGGGTGACCGGTATCAGCCGGGTCATCTCCGTGACGCGGGAGGACAGGGTCTCCACCTCGTGGCGGAAGTGCTCGTTGTGACTGCGCAGCCGGGCCCGCAGCTTGGCCACCAGGAGCGAGGCGGCGGGCACGACGACGAGGAAGACGGGGAGGAACTCGGGGGTGCGCACGGCGATGATGACCAGGCCGCCGGTGAGCACGGTGAGGGCGCCGAGCCCGTTCTCCGCGGTCTGCTGGACGGCCGTCTCCACGGTCTCGACGTCCCGTACCACCTTGGCCTGGAGCACCCCGGCGCTAACCCGGGAGTGGTAGCCGATGGAGAGCTGCTGCATACGGGTGCACAGCGCGGAGCGCAGCGCGGTGCCCATGCGGCGGATGCTGCCGTACAGGAGACGGACGTACAGCAGGTGGAGCGGGTAGTTGACCACCAGGATGAACATGATGATCCCGGTACTGGTCCACAGTTCGCCGATCGGCCGGTGCTGGACGACCGTGTCGATGATGGAGGCGGTGATCAGGGGCAGCAGCCAGACCGGGCTGTGCTTGACCGTGAAGACGACGACCGCGCCGATCAGGCGGTCGCGGTCGGCGCGGAACAGGTAGACGAGGGTGCGTATCGGGTGCTCGCCGCGGTAGCGGTGGTCGAGCGGCTTTTCCAACGACGACGCCATCGGCGTGGTCCTCCAGTGCGGCCGTGGGTGGGGCAAGCGTGTGGCAAGCGCTTTCCTACCCGGTTCGGCCCGGAGTCCGCCATACCGTCCCACCCACCGGGAGACCCGCGCCCCCACCCCCGTGGAGGGCGCGGGTCCCGTTCCAGGGGCGCGCGGATCTACTCCCGTAGGGTGCGGGCCAGTTCGGAGGTGACACGGGTGATCTCGGTGTCGTCCTCCGCCATCAGCCGCTCCAGGGCGCCGCGCCGGGCGCGGACGGCCTGACGGGCCGCGCGCTCCCAGGCCACCGGGTTCTCCCGGTGGTTGAGCAGCTTGGGGTAGGCGGCGGCGGTGCTCTCCCACTGCCGGGCGTCCGCGATGCTCCGCAGCAGCCGGATGATCTGCGCCCGGCAGGCCACCTCGGGCCGCTGGGCCAGCTCCCAGAGGAAGGGGACCGTGGCGGCGGTCGCCTGCTCGACGACGAAGCCGTACTGGCAGACGCGGGCGCGCAGTTCGGCGAGGGCGGTACGGGCGGTCTCGGCGTCGCCGGTGGCCACCCGGTCGAGCAGGGCGGGGATGCCGGCGGCGGACCCGCTGGAGTCCTGGATGTGCTCCCAGGGCACCTGGTCGAGTCCGGGCAGGGACGCCGCCCGGGCGGGGCGGGCCGGCGGCGTCGGGCGGTCGGTGCGCTGGGTGCTCGGCTGCGAGGTCGGAGCGGTGCGCATGGCGTGGGGGCCTTTCCGCGGCGGTCGGGTCGGGGGGCAGGTCACGACAGGGGCCGGGCCGGAGAGCCGGTCCGGAGGGGCGCGCCCGTGGGGGGCTGGGGCGTCCGTTCCCAGGTGCCGGCCGACGGGTGGACGACGCGCGGGCCGTGGCCGTGCCCCCGCGGGACGCGGGCACCGGCCGGAGCGGGACGGCGGCCTCGGGTACGGGGCCGTTCCCCGTCCCGGGCGGCGGGCGTGGTCCGCCCCTCCGTACGGGCGGGCACCGACCGCACCACGGACCGGCCCGGTGCGTCCGCCGCGGTGGACTCGCTCGGCGGGCGGAGCACGAGGTACGCGGATGACGGCACGGCGCCTCCCTGATACGGAGTCAGCTTGGGGCGTCGACGCGGGAGTTGCGTCACAGCTATTATCCACGCTGACAGCGCTCGCGTGCAATTGCACGAGAAATTGCGCGAAAAATCGGCTGGGGAGCGCGCGAGGCCGAGGAGTCGCTGTCCGCTCCCTCCTCCCCACCCCCCGAACACGGCAAGGAGACCGCGGTGCCACCAGTACACAACGGAATACAGGCGAGTTCACTGGACGCCAGCTGGACCAAGAGCCGGCACAGCAACGCGGAGGGCAACTGCGTCGAGGTCGCCCGGGTGGAAGGAGGCGTCGCGCTGCGCAACTCCCGTGACCCGGACGGGCCGGCGCTCGTCTACACCACCGCCGAGGTCGCCGCGTTCCTGGCCGGGGCGAAGGAGGGCGAGTTCGACCACCTGGTGTGACGGCCTCCGCCGCGAGCGGAGCTCAGCAGCAGGTCAACTGCCCCTTTCCCAGAGGCTGATACGGTGCGGACCGGCAGGATGGGATAGTCTGTTCCCCAAGTCTGCCGGTCTGCTGGGAGTCAGGTATGTCCGCCGCGTCGTCGCCTCGTCTCTCCCGTCTCGAACCCTATCTGGACCGGCCCGAGCCGGCGCCCACCCTGCTGAAGATGCTGGTCGGTGTCCAGTTGGCGGGTATCCGCGAGGACGCCGGGCTGTCCCAGGAGCAGGCGGCGCGCGAGGCGGGCTTCAGCGCGGCGAAGCTCTCGCGCATCGAGTCGGGCAAGGGCCGCAGGCCCCCGACGGAGACCGACGTCCGGACCCTGCTGACGCTCTACGGCACCGACCCCTACGAGGCGTCGATGCTGATCAAGCTGTTGCGCCGGGCCGGTGAGCCGGGCTGGTGGCAGCGGTACGACAAGCGGCTGATGCCCCAGTGGTTCGACCGGCTGGTGGGACTCCAGGAAGCCGCCGCGACCATCCGGACCTTCGAGATCCAGTACGTCCCCGGTCTGTTGCAGACCGCCGCCTACGCCCGTGCCGTGGTGGAGCGCGGGCTGCCGCACGCGCCCGAGACCGAGGTGGCGCGCCGGGTCGAGCTGCGGACGCGACGTGCCCGGCTGCTGACCCGCGACGACGCGCCGCAGGTGTGGGCGATCATCGACGAGTCGGTGCTGCTGCGGGTGCTGGGCAGCGCGGAGGTGATGCGCGAACAGCTGGAGCATCTGGTGCGGACGGCCGCGTGGCCCAATGTGACGCTCCAGATCGTGCCGCTGAACGTGACCAACGCCTCGGCTCCCGCGATACCGGTCACCTATCTGCGCTTCAGCGGCGCCGATCTGCCCGACGTGGTCTACCTGGAGCACATCAGGAGCGCCAACTTCCTCGAGGACCAGGACGAGACCGAGGAGTACCGGGTCGCCCTGGACCGGCTGGCCGACGAGGCGCTCACCCCGCGCGAGTCGGTGGAGCTGCTACGCAGCACGGTCGAGCAGCGCTACCCCGCCGGCTGAGCGGACACCTCCCCGGCGCCGCTAACCGATGCGGCCCACGCCGCCGAACTCGATCCACTCCTTGGTGAGCTGACGGGGCACCACCTCGGTGTCGGGGCGCCAGGTGGAGACCTCCACCAGGCCCGGCTCCAGGATCTCCATCCCCTCGAACCACTCCGCCACGTCCTTCTGTTCACGCACGCGGCCCCAGTTTCCGTGGGTCGCCTCGTCCATGAAGGCGGTGACGGACTCGCGGACCTCGGGGTCCTCGCTGACCAGTTGGCACATCACCGCGTAACTGCCGGGCGCGAGGCGCTCGGCGACCCGGCGGGCGACGGCGGTGGGGCCGTCGGTGTCGCTGTCCGGGATGCAGTGGAAGACCGAGTTGAAGAGCACCGCCACCGGCTTCGAGAAGTCGATGAGCCGCTGGGTGTCGGGGTGCGCGAAGATCTCGTCGGTGGCGCGCATGTCCGCGTGGATGACCGCCGTGCGGTCGTTCTGGTCCAGCAGCGCCCGGCCGTGGACCAGCACCATCGGGTCGTTGTCGACGTACACCACCCGGCACTCGGGGTCGACGCGCTGGGCGATCTGGTGCACGTTGTCCTGGGTGGGCAGGCCGGATCCGTGGTCCAGGAACTGGCGGATGCCGTAGTCCTGGGCGAGGACCCTGACCACGCGCTGCAGGAAACGCCGGTTGTTCAGGGCGAGCCGACGCGTGCTGGGGACGACCTTGTCCAGCTCCTCGACCGCGGCGCGGTCGGCCGCGTAGTTGTCCTTGCCGCCGAGGTAGTAGTCGTACATACGAGCCGCTGTCGGTACATGGGCGTTGATCTCCCTGGACAGCTGCTTGTCGGCCTGCATCATTCCCCCAGCTTTCAACGGCGCCAATTGCACTGGCTTGACTGACAGTACATCCTAGGGAGTCGGTCTTCGCCGGAACCAGAGCGGTGACGGTACCGGTCCGGTCCGCGCGGTGCCGCGGACCGGACCGGCCGTCGTCGCCGTCAGCCCCGGGAGGCCAGGTACTCCTGGACACCGGGCGCCTCGTGGGCCTCCTCGACGGTCACCATGCCGCCCACGGCCTTGGCGTCCGGCTTGAGGACATAGGTGGAGCGGCTGGCGGGCTGGGAGACGTCGGTGAAGTCCTGCGGGGTGCCGAGGCCGGTGTCGGCGTTCTCCTGCGAGCGGTGCGCCTTGACCACGTCCTCGCGGGTGAGGCTGCCGCCCTCGCACGCCTTCTCCAGGTCGGCGCCCAGCAGTTGGGCCGCGTTGTACCCGGAGAGCACGCCGGAGTCGACCGGCGAGTCCGGGTACTTCTTGGCGTAGGAGGCGACCATCTTCTTGACGCCCGGCAGGTCGGAGCTGACCGCGGGCGCGGCGCTGACCACGTTCACCATGGCCTCCAGGGCCTTGGCGGCGGGGGTCTTCATCAGCTGCGGGGCGTAGCCGGGGGCGCTGGAGACGATCGGCACCGTCAGGCCGCGGGAGGCGGCGACGCCGGCGAGGGAGGCGGTCTGGGCGGGTCCGGCGCTGATCAGGACCGCCTTCACCCCGGCCTTGCGCAGCGCGGAGACCTGGGCGGACAGGTCGGTGTCGGTGGCCTTGATCTTCTGGCCGACCACCTTCACCCCCGCCTCCTGCCCGGCCCACTCCGAGCCTTCCAGCGCGTTGGCGCCGTAGTCGCCCTCGAAGTAGACGTGGCCGATGGTGTCGCCCTTGGCGACCTTCTTGGTGCGGGTGAGGTAGTCGACGGCGGCGATCATGTCGAGGTCGTAGGTGGTGCCGAGGACCTGGACGGCGTCCCTGTCCAGCAGCGAGGCGGCCCAGGCCTGCGGGAAGGTCAGGACGGTGTCGCGCTCGATGTCGTCGAGCAGGGCGGAGACCACGGGCGAGCCGATGACCTGGGGCAGGGCGACCACGTCGGAGGAGATGTCGGCGTAGGCGGTGACCGCCTTCTGCACGTCGTAGCCGTGGTCCTTGACGACGATCTCCACCTCGCGGTCGCAGATGCCGCCCGCCGCGTTGACCTCGTCGGCCCACATCTGCTGGGCCTGCACGATGGACTTGCCGAGGGTGGCGTAGGGGCCGGTCAGGTCGGTGAGGGCGCCCAGCTTGATGGTCTCGTCGCTGACGCCGGGGCCGGCCTTGACGCCGTCGGCGCCGCCGCCCGCGGTGTCGTCCTCGGCCTTGGAGCTGCAGGCCGTGCCCGCGAGCAGCACGGCGGCGACGGCCGCGGCCAGGGCGATCTTGGTGGTGCGGGGCCTGTGGCGGGTGTTCACGGGGTGGGCTCCTTGGCTCGTACGGTGGTTGCCGGGGGCCGGGGCGCGGCCCCGGGGTCGGTGGGTGCGGGGCGGTCACGGCGGCGGGCGAGGCGGGCGCGGGCCCGGCGGGCCAGGCCCGTCAGTCCGTCGGGCGCGAACAGCAGGACGACGACGATCGCGGCGCCGTAGAGGTAGCGGGCGGCCTCGGTCGGGCCGAGCGAGCCGTCGCCGCTGCCGGGGGCGGCGACCAGCGGCAACTGGTCGGCGTAGCGGGTCATCAGCAGGGGCAGCGCGGTGACGAAAACGGCGCCCGCGGTGGCTCCGGCGACGGAGCCGAGCCCGCCGATGACGATCATGGCGAGGTAGTCGACGGAGAGGGCGAGGGAGAAGTAGTCGGGCACCACGCGCCGGAAGGCGAGGGCGAGCAGGACGCCGGCCAGACCGGCGTACATGGAGGAGACGACGAAGGCGGCCGAGCGGTACTTGGCCACGTGCACGCCCATCACGGAGGCGGCGGTCTCGCTGTCGCGCAGGGCGACCAGGGCACGCCCCGGGCGTCCGCGCAGCAGGCCGCGGGCGGTGAACCAGGTCAGCGCGAACAGGGCGAGGCCCAGGTACCACAGGCGTTCCTCGGCGCCGAACGGCACACCGAGGACGGCGAGGCCGTCGCCCTGGTCGAAGGCGAAGCCGCCGATCTCCAGGGGCGGCACGGAGCTGCCGTTGAAGCCTCCGGTGACGGAGTCGGCGGTGAGCAGCACGTGGTGGCCGAGGAAGACCAGGGCGAGGGTGGCGACGCCGAGGTAGATGCCCTTGACACGGCCGGCGACGGGGCTGAACAGGCCGCCGGCGGCGCCGGCGAGCAGGACGGCGAGGACGAGGGCGACGGCGGGCGGCAGCCCGGGTCCGTCCTCACCGGCCAGCCATACGTAGCCGTAGGCGCCGACGGCGAGGAAGAAGGCGTGGCCGAGGGAGAGCTGCCCGGCGGTGCCGCTGAGCACGCCGAGGCCGACGGCGCCGATGGCGGCGGCCATGGAGAACAGGCCGATGCGCAGCCAGAAGGCGTCCAGGTAGAAGGGAAGCGCGCACAGCAGGAGTACCGGGACCAGGAATCCGCCGCGCTTGACCAGGTCAGACACGGGCCGCTCCCTTCGCCGCGAACAGTCCGGCGGGGCGGACCAGGAGGACGAGGACCATCACGGCGTACGGGGCGACGTCGCCGAAGCCCTCGCCGAGGACGTGCAGGTCGGACTGGTACCCGGCGACGAACGCCTCGGTGAGGCCGATCAGCATCGAGCCGACCAGGGCGCCGACGGGCGAGGCCATGCCGCCGAGGATCGCGGCGGGGAACGCCTTCAGGGCGATCTGCCCGGTGGTGCGTTCGAGACCCGGCGCCGGGAACGCGGCGAGGAACACGGCGGCCAGCGCCGCCAGGGCGCCCGCCAGGCACCAGGCCAGCATGCGCGTCCTGGTCAGCCGTACGCCCATCAGGGCGGCGGCCTCGGAGTCCTCGGCGGCGGCGCGCAGGGACAGCCCCCAGGGCGTGAACCGGAACAGGGCGAAGGCGCCGGCGATGGCGAGGGCGGAGACGACGATCGCGGCGACGCGGCTGTCGGCCACGGTCACCGGGCCCAGTCCGGTCACCGCGTCGCCCCAGGGGTCGCCGAGGGTGAGCAGGTCGCCGCCGATGCGCCGGGCGAGGTCGGTCAGGAGCACGATGTCGATGCCGATCGTGGCGATGGTGGCCACGTGGGCGGCGTGCGGGTCGGTGCCGATCCGCTGGAGGATCAGCCGGTCCACGAGTCCGGCGACGGTGGCCGTCACGACGACCGCGAGGGCGAGCGCCCCGGCGAAGGTCAGGTCGTCGTGGAAGACGGCGATGAGATAGCCGCCGAGCAGGAGCAGCGAGCCGTGGGTGAAGCTGAGGACGCCGGACGCCTTGAAAATCGTGACGAAGCCGAGGGCGATCAGGGCGTAGACGGAGCCGAGGGCCACGCCGTTGAGGAGACTGTCGAGCAGGCCGGTCATGCCGCGTCCTCCCCCGTCGCTCCGCTACCGAGGTAGGCGCGCAGCACCTCGGGGTCGCGGCGGACCTCGTCCGGGGTGCCGTGGGCGATACGGCGGCCGAAGTCGAGCACGGTCACCTCGTCGGCCAGCCGCATCACCAGGCCCATGTCGTGCTCGACCAGGACGACGGAGAGGCCGAGTTCGGCGCGTACGTCCCGTACGACCTCGGCCATACCGGCCCGTTCGCCGGCGTTCATCCCGGCCACGGGTTCGTCGAGCAGCAGCACACGGGGCTCCAGACAGAGGGCGCGGGCGAGTTCCACGCGCTTGCGGTCGCCGTAGGAGAGCAGCGCGACCGGGGCGTCGAAGTGGGCGCCGAGTCCGGTGAGTCCGGCGAACTCGCGGGCCCTGGCGAGGTGTTCGCGCTGCTCACGCACGGCGTGCGGCAGGCGCAGGGCGCTGGCGGCGAACCCGGCGCGGGACAGGGCGTGCCGGCCGAGCATCAGGTTGTCGGCGACCGTGCCCTGGGTGGTGACGATGTTCTGGAAGGTGCGGGCGACCCCGAGGGCGGCGATCCTGTGCGGGGCCAGCCGGGTCAGCTCGGTGGTGCCGAGCCGGACGGTGCCGGAGGCGGGACGGTACAGGCCGGACAGGACGTTGAAGCAGGTGGACTTGCCGGCGCCGTTCGGGCCGATGACGGCGTGCACCGTGCCGGGCGCGACGGTGAACGACACCTCGTCGAGCGCGGTGAGGCCGGCGAAACGCACGGTCACCTCCCGGACCTCCAGCGGGGGCGGCGCGTCGGTGCGGTGGGTCACGCGGCCCCCTGACCGTCGGCGGTCTCGCCCAGGTAGAGCCGGCGGACCGCGTCCGTGCGGGCGAGTTCGGCGGCGGGTCCGGACAGGCGGATCTCGCCGACCTCCAGGACGTGGGCGTGGCCGGCGAGGGAGAGGGCCAGGCCCGCGTTCTGCTCGACGAGGAGTACGGCGGTGCCCTGGGCGTTGATCTCGCGGACCACGTCGCCGATCCGCTGGACCATCATCGGGGCGAGCCCGAGGGAGGGTTCGTCGAGGAGGAGCAGGCGGGGGGAGGCCATCAGGGCGCGGCCGATGGCGAGCATCTGCTGTTCGCCGCCGGAGAGGAGGCCGGCCGCCTGGTGGGGGCGTTCGGCGAGCCGCGGGAAGAGCGCGAAGACGCGGTCGCGGGCCTCGCGGGTGCGGGCGGGGGCGCGGCGGGTGAGTCCCAGTCCCCCGGCCCGCAGGTTCTCGTCGACGCTGAGCCCGGCGAACACCCGCCGGCCCTCGGGCACCTGGACGACCCCGGCGCGGACGGCCGCCACCGGGTCGCGGCCGTCGAGGGTGGTGCCGCCGTAGCGGATGCGGCCGGCGGTGACCGCGCCGCGGTGCAGGCGCAGCGTGCCGGAGACGGCCCGCAGCAGCGTCGTCTTGCCGGCGCCGTTGGCGCCGAGCAGGGCGACGACGCCGCCGTGCGGGACGGTCAGCGACACGGAACGGAGGGCGGACAGGGCGCGGCCGTAGGTCACGTCGACTTCCTCGACGTGCAGCGCGGGCGCCTCGTCCGGTGGTGCTTCGGGCATCACGGCTCCTTGGCGCCGTGCCGGTGCGACCGGCACGGGTACGGGGGCTTCACAACTGCGGGGTTCGGGCGCTCGGGCGTTCGGGCGCTCGGGCGTTCGGGGAGGAACGCGCGCTCACGACAGCACGGGGGCCGGTGGCCGGTACAGCGCCGGGCCCCGGGTCGCTGCGGCGTCCCAGTCCGGGGGCGGTGACTCTGTGCGGACGCCCAGCGGACCGGGGCGGACCGAAGCGGACCGGAGCGGGGGACGCGGGTGGCCACGGCGCCGCGGGCGCCGGATGATCGGCGGATGCGTCCGCTGAGGCACGGCTGCACCGATCGCACCGCCGGCGACGGCGCCGCCGTGACGAAGACCTACGAGGGCCCGGGACACCGCCGCGCGGCCGCGCCGAACACCTGCTGGTGGGCCGGCTCCTCGGGCGGCTGCCGGTGCCCCCGGCGCGCGGGGCGTCCGAGGGCACCCTGCCGGTCGGCTTCGTGGCCGGGTGCCCGGACAGGAACTGCTGGACGCCGGCCGTGCCCCGGCGGTCCTGGCGAGCTGCGGCCGGCTGCCGCGCCGTGTCCACGGCACCCCGCCGAGTGTGCCGGCGGACGGGGAGCACCGAGCGGACGCGGTGCTCGCGCACGGTGACGTCGGTCCGCGCAACGCCCTTTTCGATCCCGGCACCTGCGCGGTCACCGCGGTGGTCGACTGGGAGTTCGCCCACGTCGGGGACCGGTGGGGGACCTGGCGTGGTGCGAGTGGTGGCGGCCGGACGGGCCGGGTGTACGGCGGTGGCGCGAGCGGGCCGCCGCTACGGCGACGTGGCGGGAGCGACCCGGAACCCGCGCACCGCCGCACTGCGCCGACGGGGCACCGCGGGGTGCCCGCGGCCCGGTCCGGACGACAGGCCCTACCGGTCCGGCAGCAGCCGCCGTGCGGTGAGGGCGAGGCTGACCTCGACGACGTCGGACGGGCGGGCCAGGGAGCGGCCGGTCAGCTGTTCGCAGCGGCGCAGCCGGTTGAGGACGGTGTTGCGGTGGCAGTAGAGCCGCTCCCCCGCCCGCTGCGCGGAACCGTCGCACGACAGCCAGGTGGTCAGAGTGTCCAGGAGCACCTCCCGGTCGGCGGGCTCCAGCCGCAGCAGCGGGCCGAGCACCCGCTCGGCGAGGGCGTGGCCGAGTTCGGGGCTGGCGACGACCAGGGCGGCGGGCAGGTGCTCGGTGAGCCGGACCGTGCCGCCGCCGGCGGGACAGATGCTCAGGGCCGTGTCGGCCAGGCGGCGGGCGTCGCCGACGGCGGCCAGGCCGTCGACGGGGCTGCCGACGCCGATCCGGACGCCCGGCGCGAGATCCGTGCCGCCCGGGGCCGGTGCGGGCAGGCCGTCGTCACCGAGCAGGACGATGCCGTGGTCCGCGTCGACCCCGGCGTGCCAGTGGACGCGCAGCCCGTCCGGTACGGCCGCGGCGCGGGCGGCGTCGCACCGCGCGGGGTGCGCGCCGGCCACGGCGACGACGACGTACCGGCCGTGTTCGGGCAGGTCCAGCGCCTGCGCGGTCTCCGGCAGGTCGGCGATGCGGCTGCTGCCGTCGAGGAGGGCGGCGGCCAGCAGCCGGGCCCGGTTCTCACGGCGGCGGTTGAGCTGCCACTCGACCTGCCGGTAGGCGTCCGCGACGAGGGTGGAGTGCTCGTCGACGAAGTTCCACACGTCGGAGGCGACGTGCACCAGCAGGCGTACGTCCTCGGGGGCCGTGCGGCTCGTCTCCTCGACCAGGCGCTGCCACACCAGGGAGCCGCCGAGGCGGAACGCGTGCAGCAGGGCGTCCAGCGGCAGCCCCTGCTCGGCGCGGGACGCGCCGATCCGCCAGGAGCAGCGGCGGGCCGCCTCCCGGTTGCTGCGCGGGTCGAGCAGCGAGGTGACGCTGTGCCGCAGCGAGCGGTGCGCCTCCTGCCAGGTCCCGGTGGGGTCTCCGGCCATGGCCGCGCGGTAGGCGGGCTCCTGTTCCTGGAGCACCGCCACCAGGCGGTCGGTGAGGTCGGGCAGGTCGTCCAGGAGGACGCGGGCGGCCCGGTGCAGGACCCGCAGCGCGTCGGCGTCGGTCAACGACGTGACGCGGCGGGTCCGCGGGCGTGGAACGGGTGCGGGTGCGGAGCGGATCGCTGCTCGTGACCGTACGGCGTGGTGCATCGCGGCCCTCCCCAAGGCTCGGGCTTCCAGCGGCGGCTCGCACCGGGCGACCGGAGTGTGCGCGGCTGTCCCCTGACTCGTCCTGCCCCGAAGGATGGCATACCGTCCGGTCGGTCCCTAGGTCCTCGGCAGCACGAATCCTGCGCCGGGCCGGGTCGGCCGGTAGGGTGCCGTGATCGTTCCGGGACGGGGGTCCGGAGATGTCCACGCGTGGCACGGGGTGGAGCGGGAGACGCGGCCGCGGGGGGGCCGCGGGGTGTTGTACGGGCGGTGGGGGCCGTGGCCGTCACCGTCGCCGTGTGCGCGTCGGCCGGCTGCTCCGGCACCGATCCCGAGGAGGCCCACAACCGCCGGGAGACCTACTGCACCAGGCTGGCCGCCTGGCAGCACGCCGAGCGCGCGGCGGAGGGCGGCGACGAGGTCGCCGGGTACGCGGTCGTCGCCGCCGCGAAGGCGCTGGACCAGGAGGGTCTGGACGTCGACGGCAGCCACATCCTCCAGGACACCGGCCTGGCGGTCGAGGGCGATCCGGCCGCCGGGGGCCGCGCGGCGGCCTACTGCGACGGCACGGGTTTCGAGACGCTGATGAAGTGAGGCGCGCGGTCACGGGGCGGCGATCACTGACCGGCGACGGTCACGGACGGGCGACGGTCACGGACCAGTCGGCGTGGGGCACGGGTGGGCGGCGTCACGGGTGGGCGGCGTCACGGGTGGGCGGCGGTCTGTTCCGACTGTTCGACCATGCGGGCCAGTTCCACCCGGGAGCGGACGCCCAGCGCCGCGAAGACCTTGCGGAGGTGGTAGTCGACCGTGCGGGTGCTGACCGCGAGGGCCAGCGCCACCTCACGGTTGGTGGCGCCCTCGGCGACGTACCGCGCGATACGGAGCTGCTGCGGGGTCAGCCGGGTCAGCGCGCCCGCGCCCTCGGCGCGTGAGGCGCCGCCGATCGCGCGCAGTTCGCCGCGCGTCTGTTCCGCCCACACCCCGGCGCCGCACCGCTCGAAGCCGGCCAGCGCGCCACCGAGGTGGTCCCGGGCCTCCCGCGGTCTGCGCCGGCGGCGCAGCCACTTGCCGTACAGCAGCGCCGTACGGGCCCGTTCGAAGTCACCGCCGTCGGTCTCGTCGTGCCGGGCCAGCGCCGCGCGGTAGAGGGCGTCGGCCTCCTCGGGCGCGGCCAGCAGGGCGCGGCAGCGGGCGAGCTGGCCGACGGACTGCCGGTCGGCGCCGAAGGCCGCCCAGTCGGCGAAGTCCGCCAGCAGCGTACGGGCCTCCTCGTGCCGTCCGGCGGGCACCGCGGCCTCCACGAAGCAGGGCACGGCGAGCCGCCACACCGCGAAGTGGCCGCGCCGGGGGCCGGGCAGGACCAGCAGGCCGAGCCGGTCGGCCGCGTCCAGGGGCCGGCCCCGGCCCAGGTCGACGCGGGCCGCCGCCCACTCGGCGAGGGTCGCGGCCTGCGCCAGGCCGTGCCGCCGGGCCGTGGTCTGCGCGGCGTCCACATGACGGGCCACGACGTCCGGGGCGTCCTCGATGGACGCCGCCAGGGCCAGTACCGCGTGGTGCAGGGCCGCCGTGTTGCGCTGCCCGGCCCGCAGCGCGGTGCGCAGCCCCTCCTCGGCGTGGGCGCGGGCCTGGGCGTGCCGGCCCGCGCGCAGTTCGGCGTAGGCGAGGTACTCCAGGGCCTGCGGGACGAGCGCGGCCGACCCCAGGTGCCGGGCGGCGGCCAGGGCACGCGACCCGGCCCGGCGGGCGGCGTCCACCTCCCCGAGCAGCAGGGCGGCGGCGGCCGACCGCAGCAGCGCCTCGGGCCGGTCGTCGGTGCCGGCCCGGCGCACCACGTGCCCGAGCGGCCCGGCCGCGCGGTCGAAGCGCCCTTCGAGCAGCGCCCGCATGCCGAGCCGGTGGTCGCCCACGGTGCCCCGCGCCCCCTCGCCGGTGCCGAGCGTGGCCAGGCAGGCGGCCAGGTCCCCCGCCGCCCAGGCCGCGTTCGCGGCGGCCAGGACGGCGGCGGCGGCCTGGTCGGGGGCGGGGCCGGCGAGCAGGGACGCCGCCAGCAGCAGGGACTGGTGGGCGTCCTCGACGGGACCGTCCCGCAGTTCGGTCAGCCCGCTCACCAGCTCGGCCCGCCCCCGCACCAGGGGCGGCGCGGCGCAGCCGCGGGCGGTGGCGAGCAGCGGGCGCGCCCGGTCGGGGCGCCCGGCGAGCAGTTCCTGTTCGGCCGCGGCGGTGTACCGCTCCGCGCGGACCGGGCCGTCCGCCGCCAGTTCGGCGGCGCGGGCGTACGCCGCGGCGCGCAGCCGGTGGGAGGCGGGCACCGTGCCGGCGGACGCCTCGGCCGCCAGCCGGTCCCCGAGCGCGGAGGGCGGTGCGGCCTCGGACCAGGAGCGGTGCAGCAGCCCGGGCAGCCGCTGTCCACCCGCCTCCAGTACGTCGGCGAGCGCCCCGTGCGCGGCCCGCCGCCGGTCGGGGGCCGCGGTGGCGCGCACGGCCCGCCGCAGCAGCGGGCTGAGGAAGCGCAGTCCGCCCTCGGCGACCGGTTCGAGTTCCGGGGGCAGCTGCGGGTGCGGCGCCGGGTGCGGCTCCGCCTGGGCGGGCCTCAGACGCCGTACGGCGTCCCGGACCAGGTCAGTGCCGGCGTCCGGGGCGTCGTCCGCCGCCCGTGCCGCCAGCGCCGCCGTCAGCAGCAGGTCCCGGGCGTCCGGCGACAGCCCGGTCAGGGCCCGTCCCGCCACGGCGGCCAGGGTGCCTGCGTCGGCGAGGGGCCGGGGCAGCGGGCGCCGGCCGCGCAGTTCGGCGGCGGACAGACGGCGGACCAGGGCGAGCAGCAGCGCCGGGTTGCCCTCGGCCTCGGCCAGCAGTTCGGCGCGGACGGCGGGTTCCACGGTGCCGTCGGTCACCTCGTCGAGGAGGGCGGTGGCCTGCGCCGGGGTCAGCGGGTCCAGGCGGACGACGGGCAGGGCGGCGAACTCCGCGTCGACGGCGCGGTGCCCGGCGACGGAGAGCAGCAGCCCCACCCGGTCCGCGGCGTCCGGCCGCCCGGCCACCGCGCCCAGGGCGGCGCGGCCGGCGGCGTCCCAGAGGTGGGCGTCGTCCACGCAGACCAGCAGGGGGCCGCCGTGCGCCGCGGCGCGGAAGGCGTCGAGCAGCGTGCCCGGGGCGACGCCCGGACCGAGGGTCCAGGTGTACGTGCGCCGCCCGGCGGCCCACCCGTCCGCACCCTGCGGGAGCCGATCGGGACGCCCAGCGCGTGCGCCCTGCCCGGCCTCCGGGCCGCCCTCCCCCGCGCGTGCGCCTCGGCCGGCTCCCCCGGCCCCGGCGCGCGGGCCGTGACCGAGGGGCCGTTCCAGGCCGTCCTGGTCCGGGGGCCACGCGAACCCGTCCTCTCCTCGGGGCCACGCCCGTCCGTCGTGGCCGTGCGGCACCACCGAGCCCTCCGGCCCTCCTGGACCTGCCGGCCCTCCCGGAACAACCAGCCCTCCCGAACCGCCCGGCCGGCCCGGGGCCGCACGGCCGCCGCCCGGGCCGGCCCGCAAATGAAGAACGTTCCCGGCCGTGAAGCCCTGGGCGGCCCAGCACAGGAGAGCGGTGCGGCCGAGGCCGGGCTCCCCGGTCACGACGAGTCCGGCGCCGTGCGTCCGCAGCTGGTCCAGCAGGGCGGCGACCGCCCGTCGTTGCGTGCTCCGCCCGTGCATCCGCACAGCCGGACGTACGATCGTGTTTCCGGTCATTCCCGGGAGGTTACGCGCGCGTAACCAGAGGCGGAAGGGAGGGGTCCGCACTGCGGGACGGGCTGCCGTCCCGTCCGGCCTGCGCATCCCTTGGTCATGCGGATGACCCGGACTGTGTCGGTGCCCAGCGCCCGGCGCCCGCGCCCGTGCACTCGCACAGCGACGGCGGCGGCCGCCGGATGGGCGACCGCCGCCAACTGGGGCCGGACGAGCGTCAGGAGGTGTGCGGGCAGTTGCCCCGGTACTCCTCGATGGTGAAGCTCGACGACGGCAGCGGGCACAGGAACTGCTCGTAGCGGGTGTCGTTGTCGATGAACCGCTTCAGCCACGAAATGCTGTACTTCGCGATCGTCGTGTTCGACGAGTTCGGCGCGAAGTGCGTCGCGGAGTTCAGCTCCAGATAGGCGCGGTCCGTGCCGGACGGCAGGCTGGAGTAGAACGGCTCGGCGTGGGAGGCGACCGGGGCGATGCTGTCCCCGTCCGCGCCGACGATCAGGGTGGGGGTGCTGACCTCCGGCCAGGTCTTGTCGGTGTTCCAGGGCGTGAGCGGGATCGCGGCCTGGAGCGAGGGCCGGTCCTTGGCCGCCTCCAGCGTGCCGCCGCCGCCCATGGAGTGGCCCATGACGCCGAGCCGGCTGCTGTCGATGCGGGTGCGCACGGTGCTGCGCTGGGTCAGGTAGTCCAGGGCCGCGAGGAGCTGCTCGCCCCGGGAGGCGGGCTGGTCCAGCGTGGTGTTGGTGTCGATGGTGAACACCACGAAGCCCTGCGAGGCCAGCCGCGGTCCGAGCCACGCCATGGAGGACTGGTAGGCCGTGAAGCCGGGCGCGATCGCCACGGCGCCGAACGTGCCGTCGCTGGTGCTGGTCGGGTAGTAGATGGTGCCGCCACCGAAGCCCGTCACACCGAGCGAGGAAACGGACGTCTCCGAGACGGAGTACGGGCCGCGCAGTGCCTCGATGCTGGACTGGGTGGGGGCCGGACCGCGCTCGTAGGGGTTGTCGGCGGCCTGGGCACCCGGGCTGGTGAGGGTGCTGAGCCCGACGACCGCGGTGATCGCCGCCGCCGCGCCGGCCAGCCGGCGCCGGGTCGGGCGGGGCGTTCTGCGCGAGCCACGGTGACCGGCGGGGGTGTGGGGGGTGGAGTGCACGACGAGTCGTCCTCTCTCTCGTGGCGACGGACCCGGCCGACGGTTCGTTCGGGTACCGGCACGCGGGGAACGGCGTTCCGGTGCCGCACCGGCCGGGCATCGCCGGTGGACTGGCCGTTTCACTGTCGACGGGCGGCGCGCTGTCCGGATCGGCAATATCACCGGCCACGCGAACGCACCGGCCGTCGGCCCACCGGACACCCGCCACCAGGGCACCCGCCCACCGGGCACCGGCCCTCACGGGTCAGCAGCGGGAACCGGGCGTCACGGGCGTACGCGTGAAGCTGGTGCACGCTCACGGGACGATGTGCCACGCTCGCCCTCGGCCGGGCCCGTCCTCCGGGCCCTCCCGGCGTTCCGGCACCTGAGGGAGGCGGCGGCATGCCCATCGGACTGCCCGTCGCCGGCCCCCGGACGGAGCCGGCGCACGCCCCCGCCCTGCGGCTCCACGACGGCCTCGACTTCGTCGGCGTAGGGGGACGCCGCTCCGAGGCGGCCGGGGAACTGGCCGACCGGCACGGCACCCGGGCCTACGACGACGTGAAGCCCTGCCGGCGGACGTGGGGGCGGTGGCCGTCGCGCTGCCCCCGTCGGTCCAGGCAGGCGGAGCCGGCGGTGCGGGCGGCCGGGGTGGCCTCGGTGGCCTTCTGCACCGCCCGCTTCCAGCCGCCGGTCGAGAAGTGGATCGGCGAACAGGCGGGCCGGGGCGGCTGGTTCACGGCGCGAGCGCAGTGGCTCGGCGCGGTGTTCACCGGCGACAACCCGTTCGCGGGGCGTCGTGGCGGCGGGAGAAGGGGGCGCTGTGGGACGTCGGCCCGCACGCGCTGTCCGTCCTGCTGCCGGTCCTCGGTGACGTCCGGCGGGTGGCGGCGGCCGCGCCCGGCCCCGGGGACACCGCGCAGGTCGTCCTGGACCACACCGGCGGCGCGTCGAGCGTCCTGACGCTCAGCCTGACGGCACCGCCGGCCGCGGCCGGCGCGACGGTGGAGCCGCGCGGCGAGGCCGGGGTGACGCGGCTCCCGGAGAGGCGCGGAGGGGGCCGTGCCCGCGCTGCTGCGGGCCGGGGACGCGCTGCGCACGCCCGTCCGGACGGGCCGCCCGCATCCGTGCGGCGGCGCGTTCGGCCTGCGGGTGACGGAGATCCCGGCCGAGGCGCTGCTGAAGTGACGCGGGCAGCGACGCGTCAGCCCTCGTCCGACCTGGTCAGGGCCTCGGTGATCAGGCGGGTGGCGAAGTCGGGATCATCGGTGATGCGGTTGATGTGCTCCGCGAGCAGGAAGGCGGTGGCCTCCAGCGGAGTCATCTCCTCCTCGGTCCAATACCCGTACTGCTTGCGCCAGAGGCTGGGGCTCAGGTCGGTGCCCGCGGCGATGACCAGGCCGGCCATGGTGGGGATGGTCTCGGGGGGAACGCTCTTGGGCATCATCCGCATCGTGGCCACGAGGTTGGGCACCACGTACTCGATGACGTCCTTGCCGTGGTCCTCGTGGGCCATCCGCAGCCACCGCATGAACATGTAGATGAGGGTGCAGGCGCCGTCGAGCACGTCGTCGACCCCGCCGGGGCCCAGGGAGGCGGCGAACTGGTCGATCAGCTCCTGCTGTTCGGGGTCGGTCCCGGTTTTGCCGTCGTGGATGCTTTTCAGCCGCGAGTCGATCATCATGAGCGCTGCGCCCACATCGCCGGCGGGAGCGTGCTGGGGGTCGCAGGGCGATGACACAGGGATCCTCCTCGGACGACCACGTTGGGTAACTCCGTTTATCCGTAGAGTAGACGTCCGCGGGGGTGGGTGTCCGACGAATCCGGACGAAGGTGAACGGGCCTTCCAGTGTTCGAGGAGCGAACGATGAGTACGTCGTCGGCGACTGCCGGAGCGGGCGAACTGAAGCGGCACCTGGGCCTGTTCGACGCCGTGGTGATCGGGCTCGGCGCGATGGTCGGCGCGGGGGTGTTCGCCGCCCTCGCCCCCGCCGCCCGCGCGGCCGGTTCGGCGCTGCTGGTCAGCCTGGCCCTGGCCGCCGTGGTGGCGTACTGCAACGCCACCTCCTCGGCCCGCCTGGCCGCGCGGTACCCGCGGTCGGGCGGCACGTACGTCTACGGCCGCGAGCGACTGGGCGACTTCTGGGGGTACCTGGCCGGCTGGAGCTTCGTGGTCGGCAAGACCGCCTCCTGCGCGGCGATGGCTCTGACCGTGGGCACCTACGTGTGGCCGGAGCGGGCGCACGCCGTGGCGGTCGCGTCGGTGGTGGCGCTGACGGCGGTGAACTACGTCGGGGTGCGCAAGTCCGCGTGGCTGACCCGCGGGATCGTCGCGGTCGTCCTGGTGGTGCTCGCCGCGGTGGTCGCCGCGTGCCTGGCCGGCGGCACGGCCCGGGGCGCCCGGCCGGCCGCCGGGCCGGAGGCCGGCTTCGGCGGGGTGCTCCAGGCGGCCGGGCTGCTGTTCTTCGCGTTCGCCGGGTACGCGCGCATCGCCACCCTCGGGGAGGAGGTCCGCGACCCGGAGCGGACCATCCCCCGCGCCGTCCCCCTCGCGCTCGGCATCGCGCTGACCGTCTACGCGGCCGTCGCCGTCGCCGTGCTGGCGGTGCTCGGGCCGGACCGGCTCGCCCGGGCCGGGGCCCCGCTCGCCGACGCCGTGCGCGAGGCCGGCGTGCCGGGGCTGGTGCCGGTGGTGGGTGCCGGGGCGGCCGTGGCGGCGGCCGGCTCGCTGCTGGCGCTCATCCTCGGGGTCTCGCGCACCACCCTGGCCATGGCCCGCGACCGGCACCTGCCGCACGCGCTGGCCGCGGTCCACCCGCGGTTCGGGGTGCCGCACCGCGCCGAACTCGCGGTCGGCGCGGTGGTCGCCGTCCTGGCCGCCGTCACGGACGTGCGCGGCGCGATCGGCTTCTCCTCCTTCGGCGTCCTGGTCTACTACGCCGTCGCCAACGCCGCCGCCTGGACCCTCACGCCCGCCGAGGGCCGCCCCGCGCGGATCGTGCCGGCCGTCGGCGCGGCGGGGTGCCTGGTCCTGGCCTGTGCCCTGCCCTCGGCTTCGGTCCTGTGGGGGGCCACGGTGATCGTGGCCGGTGCCGCCGCCTGGGCGCTGCGGCGGGCCACCGGCCGCGCCGGGGCGGATTAAGCGGCCCTTAAACGCCGGTTAAGCCGCGCCCGCGACGCTTCCGGTATCCCCGACTGCGCACTCGATCAACCGATTTGGCGCCCTCGCCGGCCGTTGGCCGCTCCCCTTGTCCTGCGTAGCATCGGGCCCGTTCTGAGAGCGCTCTCACGCGCCGCACCACGCAAGCCCTCAGGAGGCCCCCCACATGACCGCTCGTCACCAGCGTCCCCTCGGCCGCCGCAAGCTGCTCGTCGCCCTCGGCGGAGCGGCGGTGGCCGCACCCGCCATCGCCGCCATCGCCCCGCACGCCCTCGCCGACAACGGCTCGGAGGCGGATCGGGCCGGGACCGGAGCGGCGGGCGCGCTGCCGTTGACGGTCGTCAACGAGACCGGCTCCTTCGGCAACGGCGACGTCCACCTCTACGTCGTGGGCAACGTGGACGGCAAGCAGGTGCGGCTCGCCCCGGACGGCACCCTCGCCCCCATCGCCCTGTCCGACAACGGCGCCGACGGCTACACCGACTACGCCATCAGCCTGTCCGGCGGCGGCGAGACCCGGCTCTCCCTGCCGTACATGTCCGGCCGGATCTACGTGGCGCTGGGCGAGAAGCTGAAGTTCAAGGCGGTCACGGACGGCGCCGGCAACGCCGCGCTCCAGTACCCGGCGGGCTGGGTGTCGTCCGACCCCAACTACGGGGTGCTGCACGACTGCGCGGAGTTCACGTACAACGCCTCCGGCATGTTCTGCAACACCACGATGGTCGACATGTTCAGCGTGCCGATGGCCATCCGGCTGACCGGCGCGAAGGACCAGACGACGGGCACCGTGAAGGCCGGCGGCCGGGCGGCGGCGTTCGCGGCGGTCCGGCAGGTGGAGGAGTTCGCGCCGCTGGTCATCGACGACACCCGGATCATCGCCCCCGGGCACGGGCTGGACGCCGGACTGTTCGCGAAGGACTACTTCGCCCCGTACATCGACGAGGTGTGGAGCACCTACACCGGCAAGGACCTCACGGTCACCACCAACGCCGGGACCTTCACCGGCCGGGTGCGCGGTGAGCAGTTCACCTTCAGCGGACCGGCCCCGGTCTCCTTCGCCAAGCCGTCCACCCGGGACGTGCTGTTCTGCGACGGCGCCCTGGCCGCGCCGAACGACGGCACCACCGGCCCCGTCGCGGCGATCCTCGGTGCCGGTTTCAACCGCTCCACGCTGCTGTCCTCGCCCACCCAGCCGACCACCGACCCCGCCGCGTTCTACGGCACCGCGCTCACCAACCACTACGCCAAGGCGATGCACGCGGCCACCGAGGACGGCAAGGCGTACGGCTTCGCCTTCGACGACGTCGCCGACTTCGCCTCCTACATCCAGGACACCGCGCCCACCGGGATCCGGCTGACCCTCACGGCCTTCTAGGGCTTCTCTGGGGCTCCTCCGGGGCTCCTCCCGGAGCGCCCGGACCCCTCGGGGACGTTACGGTGATATCGGGAGATTCGGGACCGGAAGAGGGACGCCGGGACCGAACCAGTGATCCGGACCCCGAGGAGCGTACCGATCATGTCGACATCACAGCCCGACGCTTCCCGGCCGTCCGGGGCGGGCGCGGACGAGGACCGCGTCACCCCGGACGGTCTGCTCCACGCCCGTACCGGCACCGAGGTGTCACCCGAGGACGTGGTTCTCGCGGCCGGACGGGACCTCACCGAGAGCAACCTGGAATGGGCCCGGCGCAAGCTGGCCGCCGAAGGCCCGGCGGCCCTGGACAAGCTGCTGCCCTGACAGCCGGGCTTCAGGGGAGGTCCGTGTCGTCCTCGACGACGTGTACGGCGGCCTCCTCCGCGCCGGCCGCGCCGCCGTCGATGCCGACGTCCTCGGCGACGGTCTCCTTGGTGGTGTCGGTGCGGACGCCCTCGTCGGGGGCGACCAGGCGCCCGGAGCGGTCGGTGCCCGCCTCCGGGTCGACCGGCTCGCCCTCGCCGTCCGGGCTGTCGCCGATGCCGTCACCGGCGGGCGGGGAGACGTCGGGGACCTCCTGGGCCAGCCGTTGGTCCAGGGTCTCGCCGTCGTGCTGCTCGGCCGCGGTGGTACCCACCTTGTCGACGCCGAGCGGCTTCTCCGGCGGCGAGTAGCCCTCGTCGAGGGTGTCGTCGTAGGTGCGCTCGTCGAGGGCGTCCTCCATGTCCAGCGGCGCGGCGTCCTCCTGCTCCTCGTTGCTTCCGGTGGGCTGGTAGACATCGTCGGCCATCGGGTCCGTGCCCATCGCTGCCTCCCTCTCGCTCGCGCTGCGTCGCCTGGGGCGTCTCGGTCTGCTTTCGCGTTTCCCGTCACGCGATCTTTAACCTCGGCGGCGTCGAGGGGGCATGGCGCCAGGACGTGTCAAAGGGGTCAGAAGGCGGCGGGCGGTCCGTCCGGCCGGCTGTCGCGCTGCTCCACCATCTCCCGGCTCAGCTCCTCCGTCTCGGCCTCGGAGAGCCGCTCGAACCCGTCCTCGGTGATGACCGACACCACGGGGTAGATCCCCCGGCCGAGGTCCGGGCCGCCGGTCGCGGAGTCGTCGTCGGCGGCGTCCCACAGGGCGTGCAGCGCGGCCAGGACCGCCTCGCGCCGGGACATGTCCGCACGGTAGAGCTTCTTCAGCGCACCCCGGGCGTACGGGGAGCCCGAGCCCTCGGTGTGGAAGCCGTCCTTCTCGTAGAGCCCGCCGGCGACGTCGTAGGAGAAGACGCGTCCGCGTCCGCCGCCCGCCGCGGTGACGTCGTAGCCGGCGAGCAGGGGCACGACCGCGAGGCCCTGCATGGCCTGGCCCATGTTCTGCCGGATCATGGTCGCCAGTCTGGTGGCCTTGGCCTTCAGGGTCATCGGGATGCCTTCGATCTTCTCGAAGTGCGCCAGCTCGACCTGGTAGAGCTTGACCATGTCCAGCGCGAGCCCGACGGTGCCCGCGAACGCCACCGCCGTGTGGTCGTCGGCGGGGTGCGCCTTCTCCAGGTCGCGCTGGGCGATGAGGTTGCCCATGGTGGCCCGGCGGTCGCCGGCGATCAGCACGCCGTCGCGGTAGGTGAGGGCGAGCACGGTGGTGCCGTGCGGTACCTCGTCCGAGGCGCGCACCCCGTCGGGCAGGACGCGCCGGGTGACCAGCAGTCCGGGGCGGTGGGCCGCCAGGAACTCGGTGAAGGACGACGTCCCCGGCGTGAAGAACTCCGCCACCGGCCGCCCGTCCGCCTCGGCGCTCGCCATGCCTCTCCCCCTTCGCCCGGATACCGACAAGCGGAGTCCTACCTGACGCCGCCGGGCCCGAAACCCGTCCCTCAGCCGTCGCCGGCCGCCCCCGGCCGCGGGGCGACGAGGACGCGCAGGTCGCCGACGCGGTGCGGGGTCCAGGTGCGGGCGTAGCCGGGCGCCGCGCTGCCGGGGGCGGTGACCGCGGCGACCGGGAGGCGCCGGGCGGTGCGTTCGACCTCGGCGGGGGTGGTGTTCTCGTTGTGGCCGGCGGTGTTCCCGGAGGAGCAGCCGGTGTAGTAGCCGAGCGGGATGGCCTCGTGGCCGGTGAGCAGGCACGGCGGGCGCACGCCGAGGCGGTGCAGCGCGTCCGCCGCGCGGGCCCAGTCCTGACGGGCACGGGTGGTGCGGTCGACGGTGCGGTCCAGTACGGCGTACTGCACCGCCAGGTGTCCGGCCAGCGCGAGGGCGACCAGGGCCGCCGCGACCGGGCGCCATCGGCCGCCGGGGGTGCGCGCCAGATGCCGCAGGGCGTCGGCCACCGGGATGGCGAGCAGGGCGTAGGCGGGCTGGAGGAAGCGGGGCGCCGCGTACCCGATCATGAACAGGTAGGGCAGGGCCGCGGTCGCGGCGCAGGCGAGCGGCAGCAGCGTGCGGGCGGTGCGCCCGGCCCGTACGGCGACGACCAGGGCCAGGGCGGCGAGCAGGGGCAGCGCGAACCACCACAGGGCCACCGCGGGGTGCGGGAACGACCCGGTGCACGGGCGGCACAGGGCGCGTCCGCCCAGGCTGCGGAGCTGGTCGTCGACGGCGATCTGCCAGCCGAGGCCGCCCTGGATGCGGGACGCCTCGCGCAGCCGCTCGCCGAGGCCGCCGTACCAGGCGTACGCCTCGACCACCCACTCCACTCCCCCGGCCGCGAGGCCGCCCACGAGGGCGACCAGCAGCCGGAGGTGGCGGCGCCACAGGGCGACGACCAGGAGCGGGAGAGTGGTGTAGACGGCGTCCGTCGGGCGCATCCACGCCATCAGCGCGGCGCCCGCCACCACGCCCCACAGCGCGGCCCGCGCCGAGCGGTCGGCGCGGGCCCGCAGGAAGGAGCCGGCGCAGATCAGGGCGCCGACGGCGACCCAGTAGTTGGGCATGGCCTGGGGGCCGTAGAAGAGGGTCACCCACAGGGTGGCGAAGAGGGCGCCGGCCGTGGCGAGGACGCCGGCCGGGAACAGGCCGCGCCAGGCGCGCAGGGCGAGGAAGAGGCCGAGGCCGGAGAGAACGGCGAGGTAGCCGCGGAGCAGTTCGGTGGAGGACGACCAGGAGGCGACCGGGGCGACCAGCAGGGAGGGGCCGCGGGAGCGGGGGGCGCTGAAGAACGCGGCGGGGGTGTGCCCGGTGACCTGGCTGACGTAGACGATCTCGTCCCAGCCGAGACCCAGGCCGGGGCGGACGAGGAGGAGCTGGGCGAGGGTGAAGGCGCAGGCGACGGCGGCGAACAGGCGGGTGGCGGGGACGCGTCCGGGGACGCCGGGCCCCGGCGCCGGGCCGCCCCGCCGCCCGCCGGTCAGGACGGCGTGCGCGCTGTCGGCCATGTGTACCCCTCATCCGTACGTACGGATAACCCCGGGCGAACCCCGGGTGAACGAGATCAAGCTAACCCGGGGGGCGCGGGACCGCAGGTGAAAATCGGCCAGTCGCCGGACCGCTCAGCGGGCGTTCGGACGGCGGTGCGGCGGCTGTTCGGGCTCTGGGCGCGGGGCGAGCGGGGGGACGGCGCGGACGACGGGGCCGTCCCCGTTCACGGTGAACACGGTGCCGTGGTGGCCGACCCGCATGGGCGGCCCGGACAGCAGGGTGTACGTCGCCTTCCCTCCGTCGATCTCGACGCGCAGGCACCGGCCGCGGAACTGGAGCCGGAAGGCCAGCCGGCTGAACTTCTCCGGCAGTCGCGGGGAGAAGCGGAGCATGTCGCCGTCGCGCCGGGTGCCGCCGAACCCGGCGACCAGCGCCATCCAGGTGCCGGCGAGGGAGGCGATGTGCAGTCCGTCGCGGGTGTTGTGCTCCAGGTCGGCCAGGTCCATCAGGGCCGCCTCCGCCGCGTAGTCGTAGGCGAGGCGCAGCTGGCCCGTCTGGGCGGCGACGACGGCCTGGCAGCAGGCGGAGAGGGAGGAGTCGCGGACGGTGAGCGGCTCGTAGTAGGCGAAGTTGCGGGCGATCTGCTCCTCGTCGCAGTGCGCGTCGAACCAGCTGCCGCAGGTGTACATGGCCAGTACCAGGTCGGCCTGTTTGACGACCTGCTTGCGGTAGAGGTCGAAGTAGGGGAAGTGCAGCATCAGGGGGTACTGGCCGGCGCCGGTGCGGGTGAAGTCCCAGCGCTGGTGGCGGGTGAAGCCCTCGTGCTGCTCGTGGACGCCGAGTTCCTCGTTGTACGGGATGTGCACGGACTCGGCGGCGTCCCGCCAGGTGGCGCTCTCCTCGTCGTCGACACCGTGCCGGGCCGCCTCGTCCGGGTACCGCTCGCAGACCTCGGCGGCGGCCAGCAGGTTGGAGCGGGCCATGAGGTTCGTGTACAGGTTGTCGTCGGCGACCGCGCTGTACTCGTCCGGGCCGGTGACGCCGTCGATGTGGAAGACGCCGTGGTGGTCGTGGTGGCCCAGCGAGCGCCACAGGCGGGCCGTCTCCACCAGCAGTTCCAGGGCGGTGTCGCGTTCGAAGCCGGTGTCGCCGGTGGCGGCCGTGTACCGGACGGCGGCGTGCGCGATGTCGGCGTTCACGTGGAACGCGGCGGTGCCGGCCGGCCAGTACGCGGAGCCCTCGGAGCCGTCGATGGTCCGCCAGGGGAAGGCCGCGCCGCGCAGGCCGAGCTGGGCGGCGCGGTCGCGGGCGGCGGGCAGGGTGTCCTGGCGCCAGCGCAGCGCCTCGGCGACGGCCCGGGGCTCGGTGTAGGTGAGGACCGGGAGCACGAACATCTCCGTGTCCCAGAAGGCGTGGCCGTCGTAGCCGGAACCGGTCAGCCCCTTGGAGGGGATGGCGCGCCGTTCGGCCCGGGCGCCGGCCTGGAGGACGTGGAACAGGCCGAAGCGCACGGCCTGCTGGATCTCCTCGTCGCCGTGCACCTCGACGTCGGCACGGGCCCAGAAGTCGTCGAGGTAGGACCGCTGCTCCGCCACCAGGCCGTCCCAGCCGCCGTGCGCGGCGGCGGCCAGCGCGGCCTCGACCTGGTCGCTCATCGCGGGCCGGGAACGGGCGCCCGACCAGCCGTGGGCGACGGTCTTGCGCACCCGCAGCCGCTGCCCGGGCTCCAGTACGGAGGTGACGGTCAGCCGGGCCACGTCGTCGCTGGACTCGCTGCCGGTCGTGGTGGCTTCGGGGCCGTCCACCCGGTGGTCGGCGGCCACGGCGACCCTGAGGCCGCTGCGCCGGGTGCGGTGGACCAGGCGCAGCCGGGGGCCGAGGGCGTGGTGTTCCTCCGGTTCCAGCGGGGACTTGAGGGCCTTGCTGGCGCGCGGGTCGCCGTCGGGGTCGGGCAGGCTCTCGTTGGCGACCAGCTCCGACTGGATCACCACCCGGATGCGGCCGTCGACGGCCTCGACCTCGTAGTCGACGGCGGCGATGGCCCGCTGGGTCAGGGAGACCAGCCGGGTGGAGCGCACCCGTACGGTGGAGCCGGCCGGGGAGGTCCACTCGCAGACCCGCTCCAGGACGCCCCGGCGCAGGTCGAGGGTGCGTTCGTGGGTGACGAGGCGTCCGTAGCGCAGGTCGAAGGGCTCGTCGTCGACGAGCAGCCGCAGCAGCTTGCCGTTGGTGACGTCGATGACGGTCTGGCCGGACTCGGGGTAGCCGTAGCCGGCCTCGGCGTAGGGCAGCGGGTGCAGTTCGTGGACGCCGTTGAGGTAGGTGCCGGGCAGGCCGTGCGGTTCGCCCTCGTCGAGGTTGCCGCGCCAGCCGACGTGGCCGTTGGACAGCGCGAAGACGGACTCGCTCTGGGCGAGGAGGTCGAGGTTGAGTTCGGTCTCGCGCACCGACCAGGGGTCGACGGCGTAGGCGCGGTCGGTGATCACTCGCCGCTCCCGAGGTCGGCGAGGTCCTCGACCACACGGTCGGCGCCGTGCGCGTAGAGGGCGTCCCTCTGGCCGACGCGGTCGACGCCGACGACGTAGCCGAAGTGCCCGGAGCGGCCGGCGTCCATGCCGGCCAGGGCGTCCTCGAAGACAGCGGCGCGGGAGGGGTCGACGCCGAGGTCACGGGCGGCGGCGAGGAAGGTGTCGGGGCGGGGCTTGCCCGGCAGGCCGCGTTCGCGGGCCACGACGCCGTCGATCCGGGTGTCGAAGAGGCGCTCGGCGTCGATGGAGCGCAGGACGTCCGCGGTGTTGGCGCTGGACGACACGATGGCGGTGCGCAGGCCGGCGGCGCGTACCGCCTCGATGTAGCGCAGGGTGCCGTCGTAGGCCTCGACGCCGTCGGTGCGGATCTTCTTCAGGAGCAGCTCGTTCTTGCGGTTGCCGAGGCCGTTGACCGTCTGCCGGTCCGGCGGGTCGTCGGGGTCGCCCTCGGGCAGTCCGATGGAGCGTGAGGCGAGGAAGGTGCGCACGCCGTCGGCGCGGGGGCGGCCGTCGACGTACTCGCCGTAGTCGGAGTCGGTGAAGGGCCGGAAGTCCTCGCCGTCGCGTCCGCGCAGGAACGCGTCGAACGTCTCCTTCCAGGCGGCGGCGTGCACCACCGCCGTCCTGGTGACGACCCCGTCGAGGTCGAAGAGGCATGCCTGCACGGTTTCGGGGAGGCCGAGCTGCGTGGTCATACCCGTGACAGTTCCCCGCCCGGGCGCCTCCCATCGGGTGGTCCCTGACACAGCGCCGGGCCGGGGGCTCGTCGGCGGCGGTGGCACACTGCTGGATGTGCCGCTGACTTTCGACGACCTCCTGGCCCGTGCCCGTGCCCTCCCGGTGGACGGGCGGCGCGCGGTCCTCGGCATCGCCGGCAGCCCCGGGGCGGGCAAGACGACGCTCGCCGAACGTCTGGTGCGGGAGCTGAACCGGGACGCGGGGCCGGCATGGGCCGCGCACGTGCCGATGGACGGCTTCCACCTCGCCGACGCCGAACTGGACCGGCTGGGCCGCCGGGACCGCAAGGGCGCGCCGGACACCTTCGACGCGGCGGGGTACGCGGCGCTGCTGCGGCGCCTGCGCGAGGACGGCTCCGGCGAGTGCGGCGACGTCGTCTACGCGCCGGGCTTCGAGCGGGTGCTGGAGCAGCCGATCGCCGGGGCCGTCCCGGTGGAACCGGCGGCCCGGCTGGTGGTGACGGAGGGGAACTACCTGCTGCTGGACAGCGGTGCGTGGGGCCGGGTCCGGCGGGCGCTGGACGAGGTCTGGTTCTGCGAGATCGACGACGCGGAACGGGTACGCCGCCTGATCGCCCGGCACGAGCGGTTCGGCAAGTCGCCCGAGGAGGCGGCGGCCTGGGTACGGCGCACCGACGAACGCAACGCCGCCCTGGTCGCCATGACCCGGGAACGGGCCGACCTGGTGGTACCGGGCTCGGCGCTGCCGGGTGGGCCGGCGGGGGCCGGCTGAGCGGGCGGCGTAGCGGCCAGGGCAGCGGCCCTGACGCATCGCCCCGACCGGCCTCCTCCTCTCCCCCACCCCCGCCCCCACGCCCGGCACTCCCGGCCCGCGAAGGGAAGGGAGGACCCCCAGACCAATAACCCCCGGGCCGGAACCCCCAGGCCGAGATCCCCCGCAGGCCCGGCCGTCACGGTCCGCCGTCCGCTCAGCTGTCGAAGTCGACGGTCACGGCGTCCGAGACGGGGAACGTCTGGCAGGTCAGCACGTACCCCCCGGCCACCTCCGCCGGTTCGAGGGCGTAGTTGCGGCGCATGTCGGCCTCGCCGTCGGTGACGAGGGCCCGGCAGGTGCCGCAGACGCCGCCCTTGCAGGCGAACGGCAGGTCGGGCCGGATCCGCGACGCCGAGTCGAGCAGCGGCTCCTCGCGGGAGAGCGGGGACGTGGTGGAACGGCCGTCCAGGACGACGGTGACCCGGCTGACCGGCCCGTCGGGCCGCCGGTCCGCCCGGCGCACGGGCGCGAACGGTTCCTCACCGGCGTAGAACAGCTCCTGGTGGACCCGGCCGTCGGGCACTCCGAGCCCGGACAGCACCCGTCGCGCGTCGCGGACCATGCCGTGCGGACCGCACAGCCACCAGTGGTCGGCCCCGGCCACGTCGACCAGCCCGTCGACGAGCGCGGCCAGCCGGCCGGCGTCCAGCCGTCCGGACAGCAGTTCCGCCTCGCGGGGTTCCCGGGAGAGCACGTGCGCGAGCTGGAACCGGTCCGGGTAGAGGTCCTTCAGGTCGGCCAGTTCGTCGGCGAACATCACCGAGTCGGTGCGGCGGTTGCCGTAGAAGAGGGTGACGCGGGAGCGGCCGTCGGCGGCGAGGACGGACTCGGCGATGGAGAGCATCGGCGTGATGCCCGAGCCGGCCGCGACCAGGACGTGGTGACCGGGTACGGACAGGTCCGGGGTGAAGGCCCCGGTCGGAGCCATCACCTCCACGACGTCTCCCGGCCGGACCTCCCGCACCAGCCAGGAGGAGAACAGCCCGCCGGGCACCGTGCGGACCCCGATGCGGAGCCGGTCACCCACCGGTGAGCAGATCGAGTACGAGCGCCGCTCCTCGCGTCCGTCGACCTCGCGGCGCAGGGTGAGCGACTGTCCGGGCGCGAAGGCGAACTCCTCCGCCAGTTCCCCGGGAACGTCGAAGGTCACCGCGGCCGCGTCCTCGCACAGCCGCCGTACGGCCGCCACCCGCAGGGCGTGGAAGGCCGGGCGGCGGCGTGTGCGGCGGCCGGAAGCGGGGGTCTCGCGGGCAGGGGCCGACAGGTCCGCCATCAGATCTCCTTGACGTACTCGAACGGCTCGCGGCAGGCGCGGCAGCGCCACAGCGCCTTGCACGAGGTGGCGCCGAACCGTGAACGCTCCTCGGTGTCCGCCGAACCGCAGCGCGGGCACGTCACCCGGTGCCGCGTCGGCGCCAGCGTGAGCGGCACGGGTCCGGACGGGTGGCGCGGTGCCGGGCCGGGCGGGGCGATGCCGTGCTCGGTGAGCTTGCGCCGGCCCTCGGGGGTGATCCAGTCGGTGGTCCACGGCGGGTCGAGGACCGTGCGGATCTCCACGCGGTCGAAGCCGGCCTCCCCCAACCGGGCGGCCACACCCGCGCGCATCTCGGCCATCGCCGGGCAGCCGGAGTAGGTCGGGGTGAGGCTCGCGACGACCGTGCCGTCGTCGGTGACCTCCACCGCGCGCAGCACCCCGAGATCGGCGAGGGTGAGCATGGGCAGCTCCGGGTCCGGCACCTGCTCGGCGATGCGCCGGGCGCGCCGCGCCGGGGTGAGGGCGGTCACCATGTCGCCTCCGGGTCGGCGCGGGCCACGGACTGCAACTCGGCCAGCAGCGGAGCCAGGTGTCCGGTGTGCCGGCCCCGGCGACCGGGCCCCTCGTCGCCTGACGGCACCGCAGGCGGCACGTCCGGCAGGTCGAGGCCCGCCGCGTCGGTGACCTGCCGCAGAACGCCGAGGACCTCGTCCCTGGCGTCGTGGGCGTCGATGAGTTCGCCCAGGTACGGCACCACGCGCTGGAGCCCGGCCCGCATGCGGCGGTGCGACTCCTCGGTGCCGTCACCGAGCCGGACCACCCACTCGGCCGCGTACTGCCGGTGGTACGTCAGCTCCTTCACGCCCTTGGCCGCGACGGCGGCCAGCACGGGGTCGGGCGACGCGGACAGCCGCCCGAAGTGCGCGAGCCGCCAGCTGGAGAACACCAGCAGCCGGGCCGTCGTGAACGCGAAGTCGCCGTTGGGCAGTTCGGCCAGCGTCACGTTGCGGAAGTCGTCCGGGTCACGGAAGTAGGCGTAGGCGTCCTCGTCGCGGCCGGTGCCGTCGGCCTGGCCGCAGCGGGCGTACAGCAGGCGGGCCTGGCCGAGCAGGTCGAGGCCGATGTTGGCGAGGGCCACCTCTTCCTCCAGCTCGGGGGCGCGGGTGGTCCACTGCGCCAGGCGCTGGGCGCTCACCAGGGCGTCGTCCCCGAGGGCCAGGCAGCACGCGGCGAGTCCGTCCCGGTCGACACCGTCCGGGAGGGTGGTGTCCACGCCGTGCAGCGGGTCCTCGAAGCCGGTGCCGTACGCCCACCGGGTGTCGTCCCCGTGTCCTTCGGCCAGGGACATGTAGACGTGGTCGTCGCTCATGCCGGCGCTCCTAGATGTGGGGGACGTCGTCGGGGATGTCGTAGAAGGTGGGGTGCCGGTAGACCTTGTCCCCGCTCGGGTCGAAGAAGGGGTCCTTCTCGTCGCGGGTGGAGGCGGTGATGTGCTCACTGCGGACCACCCAGATGCTGACGCCCTCGTTGCGCCGGGTGTACAGGTCCCGGGCGTGGGTCAGGGCCATCCGGTCGTCGGCGGCGTGCAGCGAGCCGACGTGGACGTGGTTGAGGCCGCGCTTGCCCCGGACGAACACCTCGTACAGCGGCCACTCCCGCTTCTCGCCGGTCACGCCGCCGCTCCCTTCCGCGCGCGGGCCGCCCGCTTGGCGGCGTGGGCCAGCGCCGCCTCGCGCACCCAGGCGCCCTCCTCGTGCGCCGTGCGGCGCCGCTCGATCCGCTCGGCGTTGCACGGGCCGTCGCCCTTGATGACCCGCGCCAGTTCGTCCCAGTCGGGGGTGCCGAAGTCGTGGCGCCCCCGCTCCTCGTTCCAGCGCAGCTCGGGGTCGGGCAGGGTCACGCCGAGCTTCTCGGCCTGGGGGACGGTCATGTCGACGAAGCGCTGGCGCAGTTCGTCGTTGCTGTGGCGCTTGATCTTCCACGCCATGGACCGCGCCGAGTTGGGCGAGGCGTCGTCGGGCGGGCCGAACATCATCAGCGACGGCCACCACCAGCGGTCCACCGCGTCCTGCACCATCTCCCGCTGGGCGTCGGTGCCCCGCATCATCGTCATCAGCAGCTCGTAGCCCTGCCGCTGGTGGAAGGACTCCTCCTTGCAGATGCGCACCATCGCGCGGGCGTACGGCCCGTAGGAGGAGCGGCACAGCGGGACCTGGTTGCAGATCGCCGCGCCGTCCACGAACCAGCCGATCACACCGACGTCGGCGAAGGTCGGTGTCGGGTAGTTGAAGATCGACGAGTACTTCTGCCGGCCCTCGATCAGCCGCTCGGTGAGGTCGGCGCGGTCGGCGCCGAGGGTCTCGGCCGCCGAGTACAGGTACAGGCCGTGACCCGCCTCGTCCTGGACCTTGGCGAACAGGATCGCCTTGCGGCGCAGCGACGGGGCGCGGGTGATCCACTCCCCCTCCGGCTGCATCCCGATGATCTCGGAGTGCGCGTGCTGCGCCACCTGCCGGATCAGTGTCCTGCGGTAGCCCTCCGGCATCCAGTCGCGCGGCTCGATCCGCTGGTCCCGCGCGATCGTCGCGTCGAAGTGCTCCTGGGGTCCGCCGAGCGCGGTGTCCGCGGCCGACGAGGCGGCCCGCTGTTCCGTCATCCGTACCACCCATCCCAACCGACCGTTCGTTCGGTATATGATACGGCGCCCCTCCCCCTGTCCGGCAAGTGGCGGGAGCGAATCGTTCACCGAGGGAAGCGGACGACCAGCCTTCCGGGGGAACACACTGGAACACACCCCTTGACAGTCCCTGGCGCGGCTTGACTTACTGATCCGTGCCGCACGCTAACCGAATGTTCGGTCGGTACACGAGGTGGTGTCAGCCAACCATGACCGGAAGCGACGATCAACGGACACGGGACCGCCCACGGCGGCTGTCTGTTCCTGCTCGCCGGCACCGCGTGCGCCCGCGCCCGCAGCAGTCACGGCCCCGTCACGTCCACGACGTGAGCGTCGTACGCGGCGCGACGGTGATCGCGGAGTTCCGCGGTCGCGGCCGCGGTGTCCGGAACACGTGATACGAGGAGCCGCGATGATCAGCGAACCGACCGGACCGGTGGGCAGCCGGTCCCGGCGTGGCGAGCCCCTTCCGGCGGAGCTGCTGGACGACGCCGAGCGCATGCCGCGCGAGGAGGTGGAGGCCCTCCAGTTGCGCCGGCTGCGCCGGACGCTGCGGCACGCGTACGACCATGTGGAGCTGTACCGCAGGAAGTTCGACGCGGCCGGTGTCACGCCGGACGACTGCCGGACCCTGACCGACCTGACCCGGTTCCCCTTCACCACCAAGGCCGACCTGCGGGACACCTACCCCTTCGGCATGTTCGCCGTCCCCCTGTCCGAGGTGCGCCGCGTCCACGCCTCCAGCGGCACCACCGGGCGCCCCACGGTGGTCGGGTACACCGAACGGGACCTCGCCACCTGGGCGGACCTCGTCGCCCGCTCGATCCGCGCGGCCGGCGGCCGCCCCGGCCACAAGGTCCACATCTCCTACGGGTACGGCCTGTTCACCGGCGGCCTCGGCGCCCACTACGGCGCCGAACGCGCGGGCTGCACCGTGATCCCCGCCTCCGGCGGCATGACCGCCCGCCAGGTCCAGATCATCCGGGACTTCCGCCCCGAGATCATCATGGTCACCCCGTCCTACATGCTCACCCTCCTCGACGAGTTCGAGAGACAGGGCGTCGACCCGCGCTCCACCTCCCTCCAGGTGGGCATCTTCGGTGCCGAGCCGTGGACGGAGGAGATGCGCCGCGAGATCGAGGAGCGCATGGACCTGCACGCCGTCGACATATACGGCCTCTCCGAGGTCATGGGCCCCGGCGTCGCCCAGGAGTGCGTGGAGACCAAGGACGGCCCGCACGTGTGGGAGGACCACTTCCTCCCGGAGATCGTCGATCCCCTCTCCCCCGAGGTCCTCCCCGACGGCGAGCGCGGTGAACTCGTCCTCACCTCCCTCACCAAGGAGGCCCTGCCGGTCATCCGTTACCGCACCCGCGACCTGACGAGGCTGCTGCCCGGCACCGCCCGGCCCGCCTTCCGCCGCATCGAGAAGATCACCGGCCGCTGCGACGACATGATCATCCTGCGCGGGGTGAACGTCTTCCCCACCCAGATCGAGGAGGTCGTCCTGCGCACGCCGGGCGTGGCCCCGCACTTCCAGATCCAGCTGACCAGGCACGGCCGCATGGACCACATGACCGTCCGGGTGGAGGCGCGGCCGGACGCCGGCCCGGAGCAGCGCGCCGACGCGGTCCGCGCCGTCGCACGGGGCGTCAAGGACGGCGTCGGCATCAGTGTGGAGGTGCTCGTCGTGGAACCGGGGAGCCTGGAGCGTTCGGTCGGCAAGCTCCGCCGGGTCAAGGACCAGCGCGGGTCGTGATCCGCTCCCCGCGCGCACCGGCTGCCCCCTCGGGATGCTCAGGGTGCGGCGGCCTGCGCGACGACGCGGGGGACCGAGCCGTAGCGCCGGGTACGGCGGGCGTACTGGCCCATCGCGTCCCACAGGTCGCGGCGGTCCGCCTCGGGCCACGGTGTGTCGAGGAACAGCAGCTCGGCGTAGGTGGCTTGCCAGGGCAGGAAGTTGGAGGTGCGGTGGTCGCCTCCGGTACGCAGGAGCAGGTCGACGTCGGGCAGTTCGGGGACGTACAGGTACTGGGCGAAGGCGTGCTCGGAGACGGCGCCGGGGTCGGCCCTCCCGGCGGCCGCTTCCCGGGCGAGTCTCGCCGCGGCCGCCGTGATCTCGGCCCGGCCGCCGTAGTTGACGCACATGGTCAGGGTCAGTCCGGTGCGGTCGCGGGTGATCCGCTCGAAGCGGAGGAGCTGCTCGACGACGTCGGCCGGGAGCCGGGAGCGCGCGCCGGCCCAGCGGACGCGGACGTCCAGGTTCTCGTCCACCAGGTGACGCACGATCTGAGGGATCTCGTACATCAGTGCCTGCAGTTCACCGGCGGGGCGTTTCCAGTTCTCGGTGGAGAACGCGTACACGGTCAGGTACTCCAGGCCGATCTCCAGGGCGCCGTGGACGACGTCGACCAGTGCCTCGGCTCCTCGCCGGTGGCCGTCGGTGCGGGGCAGGCCGCGGGCGGTGGCCCAGCGGCCGTTGCCGTCCATCACGATCGCGACGTGGCGGGGCTTCGCCTCGCCGGGCAGCCGGGGCGGGCGGGCGCCGGAGGGGTGGGGCGCCGGAGCGACGGCCGGGCGGGGCGGGGAGACGGGAGGGTGTGCCCCCTCGGCCCGGTCGGGTCCTTCGGGTGTCGCCGGTGCCGGTGAGCCGGGCCGGACGGGGAAGGGGAACAGGCCCCAGGCCAGCGCGGCCTTGGCCCGGGCGGGCAGCAGCAGGCGCAGCCGGGCGCCGCGTGGCAGGGCGGGCCGGCGGTGCAGCAGCGCGGCGGGCGCGTCGGCAGCGGCCCTCAGGCGCAGCCGGTACAGGTCGGTGTAGGCGCCGAGCGCGACGCCGACCGCCGGGTGCAGCGCCGGCGGCGGTGGGGTGTGGTCCAGCCAGGTGCGGGCCCGGTCGGCGAGGCGGCGCACCAGTTCCTCGAAGGCCGGGGTGGCGCGCCGGGCCAGCAGGTCCGCCCGGCGCACGCCGGTCTCGTCCAGGGCTTCCTGCGGCAGCGGCACATGGCCGCGGCCGAGGTCGTCGGAGAGGTCGACGAGGGCGTCGGTGAGGTAGACCGCCTCGACGGCGGTCCGGCAGGCCACGGCCACGTCCGGCACGCCCGCGGCGATCGCCTCGGGCTCGGTGGACAGGCCGGTGGCCCGCAGCAGCAGTGAGCCCGCGCGCAGTACGAGCGGGGTGTTGATCAGGCTGTTGTAGTGCCGCCACTCCTGCCAGGTGGCGAACTGCCGCCCGCCGGCGTCCTGGCGGAGTTCCTCGAACAGCGTGTGCAGGAACCCCGGCGGCAGGTTCCAGGTCAGCATGGTGTGGATCAGCGCCTGCCGTACCGGGTCGCTGCCACGGCCCGCACGCAGGTCCGTGTCGAACGCCGAGATCCACGCCTCCAGCCGCGCGGCCCGCCCCGGGTCCGCCTCGCCCGCGGCTCCGGCCGCGTCGGCCAGGTCGTCCACGGCCCGGACGGCGCCGTACAGCGCCCAGGTGGCGGTCCGCAGCGGGGGCGGCAGCAGCAGGGAGACGGCGTACTCGATCTCGCCCGTCGCGCGGGTGGCGCGGCGGCACGCCTCGTAGCCGCGGCGCAGGGCCGGGTCGTGGATGCCGCTGCGCCGGTGGACAAGGGGGGCGGGCACGGCGGGAGAACGCACCTCACGCCTCCTCTTGTGGGGTCGAAGGTGCCGGCTGGGGAATCCAGGCCAGGGCCAGGGCGCTGCCGACGGCGGTGAGCAGGAAACCGAGCAGCAGGCCGCCGAGGTTGGCGGCGACCAGGCTGACCAGGGACAGCACCGCGGCCAGTACGCCGGAGAAGTGGCGCAGGGCCGGGTTGCGCCACGTCGTCACCCCGGCGACGACGAACCCGGCGCCCAGGGTCCACGAGGCGGCGCCCGCGGTGCCGGTGAACCGGAGAAAGCCCAGCCCGGCCCAGGAGACACAGACCAGCTCCAGACCGCCGAGGCACAGCAGCAGCCCCGCCGCGAACGGGCGGCCCCGGCGCCACACCCGCATCCGGGATCGCGTCCGCATGGTCATCGGGTGGCCCCCGGCGCGCAGCCGCCCTCTCCCCGGCGCAGCTCGATGGCGACGCCCTGGGAGGTGATGGTTCCGGCGGTGAAGGCGTGCGGCCGTGTGGTCACCGCGCTGCCGCTGACCTCCCGCGCGCCGACGGTGAACAGTCCGGTGGGCCGGTCCGGGGACGCCCCGGGCGTACGGAACCGCGCTCCGGAGAACCGCACCTTGCGGGCCGTGGCCATGCCCGCCTCCACCGTCAGACCGGTGGCGGTGGCCCGTTCGACGCGTACGACGGCCGTCACCGCTCCGATGACCGGCAGGTGGGCGGTGGAGTGGACACAGGCGTCCTCGACGGTCGCCCGCTCCATCCGCGTGGCCAGGGCCGGCAGCAGTCCGCCACGGCCCGAGGCGGCCGGGGAGGCCGACACGTCCGACCCGGACACCTGCGCGGCGTGGACCGTGACCGGCACCTCCCCCGCGAACGCCACGGAGACGACCCCCGCGGCGCTCCCGGCGAGCAGGGTGAAGGCGCCGGCGAGCAGGGGGGCCAGCGCCAGAGCGAACCGCCGGCGGCTGGTGCGCCCGCCGCTCGTCCGCGTGGAGGAGTCGTCATCGATCACGCCCGGCCCAACGACCACCTCTGACCGAAGTACCGCCAATCACACCATCGGATGAAAAGCCGCCGCCATCGGTTGCCCCGCCGGGTGCGGCCACCGGGGCGGCACTCGACCGACGGCTTCGTCGCGGGGGCGGACGGGCGGCCGGTCCCGGCGCGGGCGGCTGCGGTCGGCCGTCCCCTCGCACGACGCCTGCGCCGCCCGTTTTGGCCGGGACGTCCTCGTCTTCCGCCTCACCCCGGTCACCGCCCCGCCCGGGCGTGAGCACGGGAGCACGGGAACCGGCGGGGACGGACACTCGCCACCGGCGGGGCGGCTACTCCTCGTAGTCGGCAGGGCGGACGTGGGCCTCCTCCAGGGCCTCGCGCATCGTGCGGCCGGTCGCCCCGGCCTGGGCGCGGGCGTCGTCCTCGCGATTCTCCCGTTCGAGGACCTCGTCGGTCGTGTCGGTCTTCGGCCGGTTCTCTTCGGGGACGGTCATGTCACGTCTCCTCGTCGGTGGTACGGGTGTTCCGGGGCAGCGGGTTCCCGGACCGGCCGCGGCTATCCCTGGGCTATGTTGAACCTTCCGCGGGAGACGTCCTCGGCAGACGAAGGAGGCGCACGGTGCCATCGCCGCAGCAGGCACGCGCACAGGCGTCAGCGATCACCTCGAAACCTGCCGCCCCGGAGCCGGAGCCCTCCCCGGCGTCCCAGCTCAGGACGTTGTTCGACCGTCCCCGCCTCTCTCCCGGACAACGGCGCATCGCCCAGTACCTGATCGAGAACCTCACCGAGGCGGCGTTCCTGTCGATCACCGACCTCGCCGACCGGGTGGGGGTCAGCCAGCCCTCGGTGACGCGGTTCGCCTCGGCGGTGGGTTTCACCGGGTACCCCGCGCTGCGGGAGCGGCTCCAGTCGATGACGCTCGCCGTCCGCGGCGGCCCCGCCGAGGAGTACCGCGGCAACGAACTCCAGGCGGCGGTCGACGCCGAGATCGAGAACCTGGAGAACCTGCGGCGCGACTTCGCCGACCCGTACGCGGTGATCGACATGGGCCGCGCGCTGTCGGAGTCGGTGCCGCTGACCGTGCTCGGACTGCGCATCTCCGTCTCGCACGCCGAGTACTTCGCCTACGCCGCCCGCCGCATCCACCCCGATGTGCGCCTGGTGACGCGGGGCGGCAGCGTCGCCTACGACGCCCTGCTCCAGTCGCGGGAGGCCGGCGGCACCTGGGTGCTGGCGTTCTCCATGCCCCGGCACGCCCGGGAGACGCTGCAGGCGGTGCGGGTGGCGCGGCGGGCCGGCCTGCGGGTCGCGCTCGTCACCGACCTGGCGCTCGGGCCGGTCGTGGACGAGGCGGACGTCGTCTTCGCCACTGGCACCGGGTCCCGGCTGGTCTTCGACTCCTACGCCGCCACCGGGGTGCTGTGCGCGGCGCTGCTCCAGGCCATGACCGACGCCGATCCGGAGCGGACGCAGGCACGGCTGGAGGCGTACGAGCAGATCGCCGAGGAGCACCGCTTCTTCCTGCGGGACTGAGCGCCGGTCCGTACCGAGTCGCGCCGAGCCCGTGCCGAGTCCGTGTGGGGCCCGTGTCGAGTACGTATGAATGTTTTCATGCTTCTTGAAAACCGGACCGCATATATAAATACTGCTCACGGAACGCGACCCGGCCGTACCGGACCGCATCCGCGAGACCGCACACCCGGAAGCGAAGATCATGCCCCTGACGTCCACGCGCACCGGCCCGGACTGGCCGTGCCAGGTCAAGCCCCCCGGCAGCTACGACTGGGAACGCTCCGCGGTCAGGTGGCTGCGTGAGCTGGTGCCGGCCCGCTACGCCGGTTACCCGGCCCTGATCCGCCATCCGGTGCTGCTCGCCCGCCACGCGCACCTTCAGGTGCAGCAGGAGATCCGGGTCGCCCGCACCGCGCTGCAGAGCGCCCGGGCCGACCTGCCCCGGCTGGGCCTGCCCGAGTCCGTCATCGAGCACACGATCAAGCTGTACGCGGCGGAGGTCGGTCAGTTGCAGCACATCGCCCGCAGCGTCCGCGCGGTCACGACGGCGCTCTCCGACGGCGTCGGCAGCGGCGCCGGCCGCTGAGGGAACCCGGTCGGGAGCCCGCCCGCGACCCGGACCACCGGCACCGGCCCGCGACGGCCGGCGGCCCGTCGCCGGGACGGCGCGACGAGCAGGACAACGGAGACAGCCCGATGTGCGATGCTCGTGGCGTGACGAGCGAGCACGCCACGCCCGACCCGGCCACTCTGGCCACGGTCGTCGCCAGACAGCGCGCCGAGATGGACCGGTTGCGCGACCTGGCCGCGACGTCGGCCGTCCTCGAACGTGCCAAGGGCGCGGAGATGGCCCTGCGCGGATGCTCGGCCGACGAGGCGCGCGAGGCGCTGCTCCAGCGGGCGAAGGACCGCCGCCGCACGCTGCTGGAGGAGTGCTGGATCACCCTCGGGACACTGGGGCCGCCGGTGACCGGACCGGACCGGCGACCGGAACTGGCCGTGGCCGGCACCGGCGGCCCGCCGTCCGGCTCCGCCGCCCCCGGGCTCCCGTCGGCGTCCCCCGCCCCGGACGACAGGGCGACGGCCCCCGCCCCGGACGACGTCCCGGCGGCCCTCGCCCGGCTCGCCCGGACCCTGGTCCGCGTCGGGTCCCCGCGGGAGCTGGCCCGGGCCCTGCTGGAACACCTCGGCCCCAAGACCGCCGCCGACGCCGTCCTGCTCTACGCGCGGCTGCCCTCGGGCGCGCTGGAACTGGCGGGGCACGCCGGGATCGACGACGCGCTGGCCGCCCAGTGGCGGCAGGTGCCCCCGCTCGGCGGACTGGCCGCCCCGGACGCCCTGCGCACCGGTGAGCCGCGCTGGCTGGAGGATTTCGACCGCGACCGGGAACGGTACCTGCTGATCGGCGATCCGCCCGAGCGCTGGCGGTCGCGGGCCTGGCTGCCGGTGCCGGGCGGCGAGGCGCCCGGCTTCTGCCTCGGTGTACTGCGGCGCCGCGGCGGCGCCTTCCCGCCCGCCGACCGGGAACACCTGCTCGCCGTCGCCGGGCTGTGCGCCGGCCGGCTGCGCGCCTTCGGCACCCGCCAGGAGCCGGCCGCGGACACCGACGCCGTACAGCGGGTGTTCGACGCGCTGCCGGTCGGGGCGATGCTGCTCACCCCGGTGCGGTCGCCCACCGGCGAGGTCCGGGACTACCGCATCGACGCCGCGACCGAACCGGCCGGCCGGGCCGCCGGCCGCACCGGCCCGGAACTGGTCGGGCAACGGTTCCTGGAGTGCTTCCCGGCCCTGGCGGGCGAGCCGCTGTGGCCGGCCTGCCTGACCGTGCTGGCCACCGGCACGCCGTACGAGGGCGAGCCGTTCGCGCACCAGAACGCGGGGGCCGGCACCGAGCCGGCCACGTACTCGGTACGGGTGGCGCCGCTGGGCGGCGGGCTGGTGCTGACCTGGCTGCGGCACGGCCCCTCCGACCGGCAGGAACAGCGGCTGGCGGACCTGCAACGGCTGGGCGACCTCGGCTGGGTGAACTGGAACCTGGTCACCCACGAGGCCGGCTGGTCCGCGCAGGTTTTCGCCATCTTCGGGCGCGACCACGGGCTCGGCCCGGTCCGTCCGACCGAGCTGCCCGCGCTGTCCCTGCCGGAGGACCGGCCGGCGCTGGCCCGGGCCGTGCGGGCCCTGGTGGACGAGGGACAGCCGTGCGACGTCCCGTTCCGCACCAGGACCCCGGCCGGTGTCCGGCACCTGCGCTTCGTCGCCGAGGCGGCCCTGGACGCCAACGGCACCCCGATCGAGGTGCACGGGTTCGTGCAGGACCTGACCGCCCGGCGCCGGGTGGAACTGGCCCTGGTCGAGAGCGAGCGGGCCATGCTGACCCAGCACGACGTGCTGCGGGCCGAGCGTTCCCTGGTCGCGCAGCTCCAGCACGCGCTGCTGCCCCTGCCCAAGGGCCGGCTCCGGCTGGCCGGGCTGCGCGTCGAGGTCTCCTACCTGCCCGCGCAGTCGGGGGTGCACGTCGGCGGCGACTGGTTCAGCGCCATCGAACTCCCCGACGGCGACGCCCTGCTGGTGGTCGGTGACGTCGCCGGGCACGGCGTGGACGCGGTCGCCACGATGGCCCAGCTCCGGTTCACCGCCAAGGGCATGGTCATCACCGGGTCGTCGCTGACCGGTGCGCTCACCCGACTCAACACGCTGCTGCTGCACTCCCGGGACACCCACGGCACCGCGAGCATGGTCCTGGCCCGCTACGAGCGCGCCCGGCACCGGCTGCTGTGGGCGCAGGCGGGGCATCTGCCGCCGCTGCTGGTGCGCGACGGCGCGGCGCGCTATCTCGACCGCCCGCGCGGCATACTGCTCGGCGCGACGCCGTCCCCGGTCTTCGGGGAGGGGGAGTGCGTGCTGCGGCCGGGCGACCGGCTCGTGCTGTACACGGACGGCCTGATCGAGCGGCCCCCGGAGAACATCGACCGGGGTCTGGAGCGGCTCGCCGAGGCCGCCGCGGCGTCCACCGAGGACACGCCCGACTCCCTGGAGCCGCTGCTGGCCACGCTGCTGGAAGGGGAGGAGCGGCGGGACGACGTCTGCGTCCTGGACATCCGGGTGCCGGACGAAGCCGCCTGACCGGCTCGGGGAAGCGGGGACGGCGGGTGGTCAGTCCACCGGGTGGCCGGGACGGATCGCTCCCGCGTCCCGCTGCCGCAGCAGCGGCCGGTCCCCGTCCGCGCGCCCGCCGCACTCGACCGGATCGAGGACGAACCCGACGTGGTCGCCCCCGTCGGCCCGGTGCGCGATCCGCCCGACGAACCACGCCTCGACGTCCTCCAGGACCACGGCTCCGCCGTACCCGGTACACCACCGGACACCCTGGAACTTGTCCGTCCGGTGACCGGTCCGGCCGCCGAACAGCTCCGCCAGGGCGCGCTGGTCGCGGGCGAGCAGATGGACCGCGAGGAACTCCGCCGAGCGGGCGACCTCGTAGGTCCGGTTGAGCTGGGACAGCCACACCGCGAACCGCACGGGACGCAGCGAGCACTGCGAGGCGAAGCCGACCAGGCAGCCGGCCCGCTCGCCGCCCGCCGCGGCCGTCACCAGGCACATGTCGGGGTCGAGCCGCCCGAGGAACGCGTCCATGTCCACCATGTTCACACCGCTTCCCGCCGCGGGCCCGCTGAATCCAGCACTCAGTACCGTCCAGCCCTGCACCGAGTGCCATCGGGCCGGTCAGATGCTACGTTCGGCGTCCATGAACGCCAGCAGTGCGGCACCGCGCCGCGACGGCCGGCCGCCGATGCGCGAGGCCCTGGTCGCGGCGGCCTTCCGGCTGTTCCTGGAACGGGGCTACGAACAGACCACCGTCGACGACATCGTGGCGCTGGCCGGGGTCGGACGGCGGTCGTTCTTCCGCTACTTCCCTTCCAAGGAGGACGTGGTCTTCCCGGACCACGAGCGGTGCCTGGCCGACCTGACCGCCTTCCTCGCCGCCTCCCCCGCCGACGCCGAACCGGTGCGCCGGGTCTGCGACGCCGCCCGGCTGGCGTCGCGCATGTACGCCGAGAACCCGTCCTTCTCGGTGCAGCGCTACCGGCTGACCAAACGGGTTCCCGGGCTGCGCGCGTACGAGCTGTCCGTGGTGTGGCGTTACGAGCGTGCCCTCGCCGCTTATCTGCGCGGCCGGTTCGCCGACCGTCCGGACGGGACGCTGCGGGCCGATGTGATCGCCGCCGCGGTGGTCGCGGCGCACAACAACGCGCTGCGCGCCTGGCTGCGTTCGGACGGCGCGGGCGACGCGGCCGGCCCGGTGGACCACGCGCTGGGGTACGTGCAGTCGGCGTTCGGTGACGGCCCGCCGACGGCGGCGCCCGTGCCGACCGCCGTCGCCGAGGGGCCCGAGGACGTGGTGGTCGTCGTGGCCCGGCGGGACGCGCCCCTGTGGCGGGTGGTCCAGGAGCTGGAGTCCACGCGCGGCCCGCGCGGCCCGCGGGCCGGCTCCTCGGATGATACGGAGTGCCTTTACGGCTGACACTGAGTGCCATACTCTGCTGTCGTGCACGGTGGCACCAGCGGACCGCGCACCCGTGTGCCCGAGGGACCGCGCACACGGCTTTCCGGCCGAGCGCAGGGAGTTGACCAGCGTGTACCACCACTCAGGAAGCGTCGCCCAGCAGACCGCCGGCGCCCCGGCAGGAGTGCTCGAAGCCTCCGCCCCGGTCACCGACGCCCTTGTCTTCCAGCGCTGCACCTGGTGCGGGACCGCCATGTACCACCGGGTGCTGTGTCCGGTGTGCCGGGGCAGCGATCTGCGCACGGAGCGCAGCGAGGGCACCGGGACGGTGCGCCACTCCACGGTGGTGCACCGCAACACCCCCGCGACGCGCAATGTGTCGCTGATCGAGATGGCGGAGGGCTTCGTGCTGCGCGGCCGGGTCATGGGCCCGCCCCTCGGCATCCACAGCGGGGACCGGGTGCGGCTGTCCACGGCCAAGGACCCGGTGCGCGGCGAACCGGTCTTCCAGCTCGTCGACGAGCCCTACCGGGCCTGGACCTGACGGCTCGCCGACAAGCCCTGCCGGAAGCCCCGGAGCCGACGGCCCGTCACGTACCGGTCCCGGCCCCGGGCGTGAGGGTGACCCGGATGCCCACGGTGCCGTCGAGGCCCCGGCGCAGCCTGCTGCCGAGGAGGACGAGCCGGCCGGGGAGCCCGTACTTGCGGGCGATCAGCTTCCGGTAGCGGGCGGTGGCCGCCGCGTCGCAGATCCGCGCGGTGGCGGGGGTCAGGTCACCGGTCGGGTTGCCGCGCGCGTCGCAGGGGCCGACCAGGACCTCGGGGCGGTGGCGGACCCGCTTGACCTTCCACGAGTCCGCGGCCGTCCAGACGCCGAGCGCGTCCCCGTCGCGCACCACCCACACCGGGGTGGCGACCGGGGTGCCGTTCTTCCGGTAGCTGGTGAGCAGCAGGTAGCGGCCCGCGCCGAGCCGGGCCAGCGACGCCTCGTCCATGTCCGGGCAGTCTAGGCCGCTTCGCCGTCGGCCACGAGGGTGCCCTCGCCGTTCAGGCGAGGGCGGACGCCATCCGCCGCACGGCCTCGTCGAGCACCTCCGGTGACGTCGCCAGGTTGAGCCGTACGTGTCCGGCGCCGCCGGTGCCAAACGGGAGGCCGGAGTTGACGGCCACCCGGCCGCGCCGCAGGAACACCTCGGCCGGGTCGTCGCCGAGGCCGAGGGCGCGGCAGTCCAGCCAGGCGAGGAAGGTGGCCTCTCCCGCGCGGTGCACGACGCCGGGCAGCCGCTCGGCCAGCAGGTCCGTCAGCAGCCGCCGGTTGTCGTCGAGTCCGGTGAGCAGCGCGTCCAGCCAGGCGGTGCCGTCGCGCAGGGCGGCGGTGTGGGCGAGCACCCCGACGTGGCTCGCGCCGTGCCCGACCTCTTCCGGCATCCGGGCCAGGTCGTCCGCCGCCCCGGGGCCGGCCACGGCGAGGGCGGCCTTGAGTCCCGCCAGGTTCCAGCCCTTGGACGCCGACATCAGCGACAGTCCGCGTTCGGCGCCGGGCACACTCAGGTACGGCACGAACCGCGCGTGCGGGGAGACCACCGGGGCGTGGATCTCGTCGGCGACGACCCGGACGCCGTACCGCTCGGCGAGCGCCGCCACGGCGGTCAGTTCCTCGGCGGTGTGCACGGTGCCGGTGGGGTTGTGGGGGTTGCACAGCAGGTAGGCGGCCCGTCCGCCGGCCGCGACGCACCGCCGGAAGACGTCCCGCAGCCCGGCGAGGTCCAGCCGCAGGTCCGGGCCGAGCGGGGCCTCGGTCACCCGGCGGTCCAGATGGGTGACGAACTGGTAGAACGGCGGGTAGACGGGCGAGTTGACGATCACCGGGTCGCCCGGCCCGGTGACCAGTTTGAGCAGTTCGACGGCGCCCAGCATGACGTCGGGCACGATGGCGGTCCGTGTCACGGCGAGCCCGTCCCACTTCCACCGCTCGCCCGCGAAGCGGGCCAGTGCCTCGGCGTAGGCGGTGCCGGCGGGGTAGCCGGTGTCGCCGAGTTCCATCGCCTCGGCGACGGCGCGTACCACCGGCGCGGCGAGCGGCACGTCCATCTCGGCCACCCACAGCGGCAGTACGTCCTCGGGGTAGGTACGCCACTTCATGCTCGTACGTCGCCTCAGGTGGTCGAGGGTGAGCGCGCGCAGGGGGTTCGGTTCACCGGTCATGGCCCACAAGATAGGGCTGAACGCCACCGGCCGCAGGGACGTATGGAGGGGCGACGGCGCCGGTCCGGCCACGGGAGAGCACGTATGAGCCATGTACGACGACGCATCGTCCGGCGGGCGGTGCGGCTGGCGGCCGTCGGCGGACTGCTCCTCGGGGGCGCGATGGTGACCACGGCCGTCGCGGACGAACCCGCCGCCCCACGAGCCGAGGAGGTGACGGCCGCCGGACTCGTCTCGCGGCTCGGGGCCTCCCGTACGGCGGGACACTGGATCGGGGCCGACGGGAGGCCGGTGGTCGCGGTCACCGACGCGGGGACGGCGGCCGAGGTCCGGCGCGCGGGCGCCACGGCCAAGCTGGTGGCGCACAGCATGCGCGAGCTGAAGTCGGCGACGGCGACGCTGCGTTCACTGCCCCGGGTGGCCGGGACCGCGTGGACCGTGGACTACCGGTCGAACGAGGTGGTGGTACGGGGTGACAGCACCGTCTCGTCCGAGGACTGGTCGACGCTGACGGACGCCGCCGCGGACATCGGCGGCTTCGTCCGCACGGAGCGCACCGAGGGCGCCTTCACCCCGCGGGTGAGCGGGGCGCAGCCCATCCTGTCCACGGCGGGGCGCTGTTCGGCCGGGTTCAACGTGACGGACGGGAACGACGACTTCGTCCTGACCGCGGGGCACTGCGGCCCGACGGGATCGGTGTGGTTCGCCGACGGCCGCGAGGTCGGGGCGACGGTCGCCGGGAGCTTTCCCGGTGACGACTTCTCGCTGGTGCGGTACGCGGACGGGGACGCGGGCGACGGCGCCGAGGTGGTGGCGGTGGGCGACGGCAAGGGCGTGCGGATCACCGGCACCGGGGAGGCGGCCGTGGGGCAGCGGGTGTTCCGCAGCGGCAGTACGAGCGGGCTGCGGGACGGCCGGGTGACGGCGGTGGACGCGACGGTGAACTATCCGGAGGGCACGGTCACCGGCCTGATCGAGACGGACGTGTGCGCGGAGTCCGGGGACAGCGGCGGCCCGCTGTTCTCGCAAGGGGTCGCGCTCGGCATCACCTCCGGCGGGAACGGGGACTGCGCGTCGGGCGGTACGACGTTCTTCCAGCCGGTGTCGGAGGCGCTCCGGTCACTCGGTGTGCGGCTGCTCACCGCCGGGCCGGCCGGGTCGGGGCAGGGGGTCTCCGCCGTGCCGTCGGCGCCGGTTCCGGGCGCCGCCGCGCCGGTGCCGGGTACCGATGCCTCGACGCTGCCGGCCCGCCTCACCGACCGGCAGAACGTCGGCCCCGGTCTGCTGGTCGTCGCCGGGAGCCTGCTCATGTGGGTCGCGGCCCGCTGGATCCGTACGGAGCACGACCGCAAGGCGTACCGGCGGCACTACTCGGCGACCTGGGGCTGAGCCCGGCTCAGCCCAGGGTGAGCAGCACGGTGGCCGCCGCGGCTCCCAGCAGTCCGGCCGCCTGGCGCGGGGTGAGCCGCTCGTGCAGCAGGACGATGCCGAGGAGGACCGGGAGGGCCGGGTAGAGCGAGGCGAGGACGACGGTGACGGCCAGGAGCTGCCGCTGGGCGGCGAGCAGGTAGAGGATCAGGGCGAGGGCGGCACCGGCGCCGGTCAACAGCGCCTGGGCGGCCCGGTGCGGCGGGGTCCGCGGGCGTCGCGGGTGGCGGGCGGCGGCCGGCAGGAGCAGGAGGACGGCGGCGGCGCGGCCGGCGGCCACCGGCCACAGCCCGCTGCCGGGACCGGCCTGACCCAGGGCGAGGTACTGCACGGCCACCCCGGCACTGGCCAGCAGCCCGTCCGTCACGGCGGGGCCGCGGCCGGTGCCCCCTTGGCCGCAGACCAGCCAGAGCGCGGGTACCGTGACGGCGATGCCCGCCCAGGCGACGGCGCCGGGCCGGTCGCCGAGGACGAGCACCCCGCACAGTACGGACAGCGCGACGCCGGTGACGGCGCTCACCGGCACGACGACGCTCATCGCGCCGCGGCTCAGCCCCCGGTTGAGGAAGAGCATGGCGACGCCGCTGCCGACGCCGGACAGCGCGCCCCACAGCAGGTCGGCGTGGCGCGCCTCCGGTGCGGCGAAGAGCGACGCCGCGGCACAGGCGAGCAGCAGCCCGCCGAGCTGGCCGAGGAGGGAGACGGTGAGGTGGTGGACCCGGCGGGAGAGCATGCCGCCCGCGAAGTCCACGAGTCCGTAGCAGACGGCCGAGGTCAGTGCGAGGAGGGCTCCCATCCGGTGGGGGTGCCCCGGACGGAAGCCGCGATGCGCCGCTGCCGAGGGTGGCCGGGAGACCGGCGGTCAGGCCGCCTTCACCGGATGCGGAACCGCGGCGGCCCACTCCAGGACGAGTCGCTGGTACTCCTCGCGCTGCTCGCCGCTCAGGGTTCCGCCCGACCGGTGCCACAGGGCCCGGATCTCCTCGTTGACCTCGGCAGCCGATCGCTCGGAGGAAGGATCAACAGTGGTGGACATGGTGTGAAGCATACGGCTCGCGACGTGAAGGCACCGTGAGTAATCGCGAGCCAAACGGACATACCGGACCGTGTCTCTGGTCACGTCATATGCCCCGGCGTGCGCGGGACTTCCCGCGGTTCGGCGGACGTCAGCGGTACCCGGTGACGTCCGCCGGCTTGCCCGGGTCCTGGACCTCGACGAGATAGCGCCAGGCGTCGGGGCGGCTGCCGTCGAGGTCGGTGAAGCCGTACTCCCGGGCCAGGCCGCCGCTGGACAGGGAGCGGCCGTTGTGGCGTGCCACGTCCGGATCGGCGGCGAGCGCGGCGACGGCGCGGCCGGCGTAGCGGGGTGTCTCCGAGATGGCGAAGTGGGGCGTGGCCGTCAGGGCGTCGCGCCAGTTCTCCTCCCGTACGCCGTAGTGGTCGAGCATGATCTCCGAACGGAGCCAGCCCGGGGTGAGCGCCACGGCGGTGGCGCCGCGGGGGCCGAGTTCATGGCCCAGGGCGAAGGCCATGCGCAGCACGGACGTCTTGGCGAGGTCGTAGAAGAAGGAGACCCGGTAGTGGTCGCGGTTGTAGTCGGCGGTGCCGTCGGTGACCTCGACGACCAGGCCGCCGGGGCGGCGCAGCAGCAGGGGCAGGGCGTGGTGGCTGGTGACGGCGTGGGTCTCGACCGCGAGCCGCAGCAGCCGCAGGCCGCGTTCCAGGTCGTGCTCCCAGACCGGGGCCTCCCACTCGAAGAGGTTCTCGCCGCCCCAGATGTCGTTGACCAGGACGTCCAGGCGGCCCTGTTCGCGGTCGATCCGGTCGACGAGTGCCTCGACCTGGTCCGGTTCCAGGTGGTCGACGGGTACGGCGACGCCCCGGCCGCCGGCCTCGGTGACCAGGTCGGCGGTGTCCTCGATGGTCTCGGGACGGTCGTACTCGGAGCGCCGGGCGCGGGTGCTGCGCCCGGTGACGTAGACGGTGGCGCCGGCCGCGCCGAGTTCGACGGCGATGCCCCGTCCGGCGCCCCGGGTCGCCCCGGCGACGAGTGCGACCTTGCCCGTGAGCGGCTGTGACATGTCCGGCCTTCCGTTGGATGGAGGAGTCCTCGTGTGTTCCTGGTCGAGGATTCCCGGAAAGCCGGACACCTTCTGTCGCCTTTGCGGGCGGGTTCCTCCTCAGTGCCCGCGCTTGATCCAGTCGTCCAGGTGGGGGGCTTCCGCGCCGATGGTGGTGGGGTCGCCGTGGCCGGTGAGGACCTTCGTCCCGGGCGGCAGCGTCAGCAGCCGGTCGCGGATCGAGTCGATGATCGTCGGGAAGTGCGAGAAGGAGCGGCCGGTGGCGCCGGGACCGCCCTGGAAGAGGGTGTCGCCGGTGAAGACGGCGCCGAGCCCGGGGTCGTACAGGCACACGGCGCCGGGCGCGTGCCCCGGCGTGTGCAGCACGGTCAGGTCGGTGCCGGCCGCTTCGATCACCTGACCGTCGGCCAGCCAGGCGTCGGGGTCGCGGTCGGGGTGGGTCTGCCGCCACAGGGGGAGGTCGTCGCGGTGCAGCCAGATCACCGCCCCGGTGCGCTCGGCGAGCGCGGGGGCGGCGCCCACGTGGTCGTTGTGGGCGTGGGTGCACACGACGGCGGTCAGCCGGCGGTCCCCGACGGCGTCCAGGATCGCGTCGGCGTCGTGCGCGGCGTCGATGACGACGACCTCGTGGTCGTCACCGACGAGCCAGACGTTGTTGTCGACGTCCCAGGTGCCGCCGTCCAGGCTGAACTGCCCGGAGGTGACGACGCGTTCGATGCGGGCGGACATCAGAGGACCACCACCGAACGCAGCACGTCACCGGCGTGCATCCGCTCGAACGCCTGCTCCACCTCGTCGAGCCGGATCGTCTCGGTGACGAACTTGGCCAGGTCCAGGCGGCCCTGGAGGTGCAGGTCGATCAGCATGGGGAAGTCGCGCGAGGGCAGGCAGTCGCCGTACCAGGACGACTTGAGGGCGCCGCCGCGGCCGAAGACGTCCAGGAGCGGCAGTTCGAGTTTCATCTCAGGGGTCGGGACGCCGACCAGGACGACCGTGCCGGCCAGGTCACGGGCGTAGAACGCCTGCTGGTACGTCTCCGGGCGGCCGACCGCCTCGATCACGACGTCGGCGCCGAAGCCGCCGGTCAGCTCGCGGATCGCCTCGACGGGGTCGGTGGCGCGGGAGTTGACAGTGTGGGTGGCGCCCATGGTGCGGGCGGTCTCCAGCTTGCGGTCGTCGATGTCCACGGCGATCACCTTGGCGGCGCCTGCCAGGTACGAACCGGCGATCGCCGCGTCCCCGACGCCGCCGCAGCCGATGACGGCGACGGTGTCGCCGCGGCCCACGTTCCCGGTGTTGATCGCGGCGCCGATGCCGGCCATCACGCCGCAGCCGAGCAGCCCGGCGACCTCGGGGGCGACGGCCGGGTCGACCTTGGTGCACTGTCCGGCGGCGACCAGCGTCTTCTCGGCGAAGGCGCCGATGCCGAGCGCCGGGGAGAGTTCCTGGCCGGTGGAGGCGAGGGTCATCTTCTGCTCGGCGTTGTGGGTGTCGAAGCAGTACCAGGGCCGGCCGCGCAGACAGGCCCGGCACGTGCCGCACACGGCACGCCAGTTGAGGATCACGAAGTCACCGGGGGCGACGTCGGTGACGCCCGCGCCGACCGACTCGACGACGCCCGCGGCCTCGTGGCCGAGCAGGAAGGGGTAGTCGTCGCTGATGCCGCCCTGCTTGTAGTGCAGGTCGGTGTGGCACACGCCGCAGGCCTGGATCTGGACCACGGCCTCGCCGGGGCCGGGATCGGGCACGACGATCGTCTCGATCCGCACGGGCTCGTCCTTGCCCGGTGCGATCACGCCGCGTACTTCCTGCGCCATGGTGCTGGCTCCTTGTTCTCGGCCACGGTGGTATCCCTGCCGACCCTAGCCGCAAGCGGACGGCGCGGACCGCCGACGTAACCTGAGTCGTCGTGCCGACCCGCCGAAGGAGCACCGTGAACGTCATCACCGAAGAGACCGGCCCGCCTCCCTGGCGGCTGCTCCTGGAGTACATACGGCCGCACCGATGGGCCTTGTTGGGTGGCGCCGTGCTGTCGCTGCTCACCGGGGCCACCGGGCTGCTGCTCCCGCTGGCCGCCCGCGGGCTGATGAACGACCTGTCGCACGAGCGGGCCATCGCCGGCGCGCTGTTAGCGATGTCGGCCCTGGTGATCGTCAACGCGGCGGTGGGCGCGCTGGGTTCGTACGTGCTGCGGCGCACCGCCGAGTCGGTGGTGCTCGGCGCGCGGCGCGCCCTGTCCTCGTACCTGCTGCGGCTGCGGATCACGGCCGTGGACCGCACCGAGCCGGGCGACCTGATGGCCCGGATCACCTCGGACACGACCCTGCTGCGCGCGGTCGCCTCCGAGTCCCTGGTGGGTCTCGCCACCGGCGGGCTCACCCTTGTCGCGACGATCGTGATGATGGGGCTGGTGGACGCCATGCTGCTCGGCGTGACCCTGGCGGTGATCGCGGGCGCGGGCGTGGTGATCGCGCTGATCGCGCCGCACATCAACCGGGCGAGCAAACAGGCCCAGCAGGCGGTGGGTCTGATGGGCGCCGCGCTGGAGCGGGTCCTCGGTGCCCTGCGCACGATCAAGGCGTCGGGCGCCGAGCACCGCGAGGAGCGCGCCCTGCACGAGGCGGCCGAGGAGTCCTGGCGGCAGAGCGTGCGTGCCGCCAAGTGGTCGGCAGCGGCGGGCAACACGGTCGGGCTCGCCATCCAGATCGCCTTCATCACGGTGCTGGCGGTGGGCGGCGCGCGGGTGGCCACCGGCGCGGTCGACATCGGCACCCTGGTCGCGTTCCTGCTGTACGTCTTCTTCCTGATCCCCCCGCTCCAGCAGATCATCGGCGCGGTCACGCAGTACCAGACGGGCGCGGCGGCCGTGCTCCGCATCCAGGAGGCGCTGCGCCTGCCCGCCGAGCCGCCGGCGCGTGCCGCCCCGCTGCCCTCCCCCGGCACCCGGCCGGCCGCCGTCGCCTTCCACGACGTCCGCTTCCGCTACGCCGACGACCTGCCCCCCGTCCACCACGATGTGACGTTCTCCGTGCCCGCGCGGGGCATGACGGCGTTCGTCGGCCCGTCCGGCGCGGGCAAGACCACCGTCTTCTCCCTGATCGAGCGGTTCTACGACCCCGAGTCCGGCACGATCACCGTGGACGGCCGGGACCTGGCCGACTGGGAGCTGCCGGCGCTGCGCGCCGCGATCGGGTACGTCGAGCAGGACGCGCCCGTGCTCTCGGGTTCCCTGCGGGACAACCTGCTGCTGGGCAACCCCGAGGTGGACGACGACGAGGTCGCCCGGGTGGTGAAGACGACCCGCCTGGACGGGCTGGTCGCCCGGCTGCCCGACGGTCTCGACACGCTGGTCGGGCACCGGGGCACCAAGCTGTCCGGCGGTGAGCGCCAGCGCGTCGCGATCGCCCGGGCCCTGCTGCGCCGCCCCCGGCTGCTGCTGCTCGACGAGGCCACCTCGCAGCTGGACGCGGTGAACGAGGCGGCGCTGCGCGACACCGTCGCCGACGTGGCCCGCACGACGACGGTGCTGGTCGTCGCCCACCGGCTGTCCACGGTGACGATGGCCGACCGGATCGTGGTGATGGACGCGGGCCGGGTCCGGGCGGTCGGCACCCACCGGGAGCTGGTGGGCGCCGACCCGCTGTACGCGGAGCTGGCGGCGACCCAGTTCCTGACCGCCGGCGGCTGACCGGGAGCCACGCATCCGGGTGGCCGACCGCGCGAGCGCCGTCGAGGATGCGCGGGACGCCGGGGGCCTCAGCGCCGGCGCGACGGCGTGCGCGGCGGCAGCCGGTGGAGTTCGACGGCGTCGAGCCGGCCGCCGGTGACCGCCGCGGTCAGGTACGTGCAGTACGGCTGGCGGCGGCGGTCGGTCGGGGAGCCCGGGTTGAGCAGCCGCAGGCCGGTGTCGGCGATGGTGTCCCACGGGATGTGGCTGTGGCCGAACACCAGCACGTCCAGGTCGGGGAAGCGGGCCGCGCAACGCGCCTCCCGCCCCTTCGCGGGGCCGGTCTCGTGGACGACGCCGAAGCGCAGGCCGCCGAGGTCGGCGCGGGCCACCTCCGGCAGCCGGGCGCGCAGCTCGGGCCCGTCGTTGTTGCCGTACACGGCCACGAGCCGGCGGGAGCGGTCCGCCAGGAGGTCGAGGGTGGCCGTGTCGACCCAGTCCCCCGCGTGGAACACGACGTCTGCGCGCGGCAGTTCGGCCAGCAGCGGGGCGGGCAGCTCCCGGGCGCGCTTCGGCAGATGGGTGTCGGACATGATCAGCAGGCGCACCGGGCCAGCGTAGATCCCCGTCGGCCGGACGGACCGCACGGACATGAACAGGTGAAACTGGGCAGCCCTGACTGGACAGCCTGGGCTGTCGATCTTGGGGTCGGGAGCATGGACGCCGGGAACACGAACAGGCAAGCCGCCGAGCCCGCCGAGGGCGTCTGCGACTCCGCCGCCCGTGCCGCGCACGACCTGCGCGTGGTGTTCAGCCGGCTGCGCCGCCGGATCCGGGAGGTGGCCCGGGACGAGGACCTCGCCCCGTCACAGGTGTCGGCCCTCACCCTGGTCGGCAAGCACGGTGCCGCCACCGCCGGCGCGCTCGCCTCCGCCGGGGGGCCGTCCGCAGTCCACATGGGGCGACGCTCGCCGCACTGGCCCGGCACGGACTGATCCGCCGTACCTCCGACCCCGACGACGGCCGCCGGCAGCTGGTCACCCTCACCGGCGCGGGCCGGGCCCGCGCCGAGGGCGACCGGGAGGCACGGGGCGAGTGGCTGGCCCACGCCGTCCAGGACCGGTGCAGCGAGGAGGAACGGCAGACCGTTCTCGCCGCGCTCGCCGCACTGGAGCGGCTCACCCGGCCGTGACCGGTGCCCGACCTCCGTACACCGCATCACCGAAAGGCCCCCGCCCCCCATGTGGCTCTCACCGCCCTCGACCCCCGTACCGCCCTCGTCGTCATCGGCTTCCAGGCCGGCATCCTCGCCGCGCCCGTCGTCCCGCACAGCGGCGCCGGAGTCCTCGCCCGGAGCGTCGAACCGGCCGAGGCGTTCCGGGCCCGGGAGCCGCCCGTGGTGCTGGTCCGGGTCTCCTTCGCGGCCGACGGGGCGGACGCCGTGCCGGGCCGCACCGAGGCCGGCTCCGGGGCCGCGCGGCCCGAGGGCCGGGACGTCATCGCCGGGGAACTGGCCGGACACCCCGGCGACATCACCGTCACCCAGCACAACGGGGCGCCTTCCACGGCACCGGCCTCGATGTGCGGCTGCGCCGCCGGGGCGTCACCCAGATCGTGCTGACCGGCATCGCCACCCGCATCGGCGTGGAGTCCACCGCCCGCGCCGCGCACGAGCACGGCTGCCACGTCACCCTGGTCACCGACGCGATGAGCGACATGGACGAGCGGACGCACCGCAACAGCGTGGAGCGGATCTTCCCGAGGCTCGGCGAGACGGGCACGACGGCCGACGTCCTCGCCCCGCTGGACAGGGCGCACGGCTGACGCACGGCCCAAGTCGCCCCACCACGCGGTCTCTTCCATGGGCCGGAGGCGGCGGCCGCAGCGGACCGCGTTAGCATCGGGCCACCTTCGCCACACCAGCACGTGAACGGCAAGAGACCCAGGGGGCTCCAACCTGATGCCGGTCAAGGTCAGCGTCATCGTTCCCGTCTACAACCCGGGGACATACATCGAGGACTGCATCGCCTCGTTGCAGCGGCAGTCGCTGCCTCCGGAAGCGTACGAAGTGATCTTCGTCGACGACGGCTCCACCGACGCCACCCCGGCCCGGCTCGACGCGCTCGCCGCCGAGGACCCCCGGATGCGCGTGATCCACCAGGAGAACTCCGGCTGGTCGGGCAAGCCCCGCAACGTCGGCATCGACGCCGCCCGGGGCGAGTACGTCATGTTCGTCGACAACGACGACTACCTGGGCGACGAGGCCCTGGAGCGGATGTACGGCTACGGCGTCGCCCACGGTGCCGACGTCGTCGTCGGCAAGATGGCCGGCAAGGGCCGCCCGGTGCCGGTGGAGCTGTTCCGCCGCAACCACCCCCGGGCCACCCTGGCCAACGCGCCGCTGATCGACAGCCTCACCCCGCACAAGATGGTGCGCCGGGAGTTCCTGGACCGGACCGGGCTGAGGTTCCCGGAAGGCCGGCGGCGCCTGGAGGACCACGTCTTCGTGACGGAGGCGTACCTGCGCGCCGAGAACGTCTCCGTCCTCAGCGACTACGTCTGCTACTACCACGTCAAGCGGGACGACGCCGCCAACGCGGGCTTCCAGCGCTTCGACCCGGTCGGCTACTTCGGCAACCTCCGCGAGGCCCTCGACATCGTCGAGAAGTACACCGAGCCCGGGGCCCTGCGGGACCGGCTGTTCCGGCGCTGGCTGCGCAACGAGATGGTCGAACGGCTGCGCGGCAAGCGGCTGCTGGCCGCCCCCGAGGACTACCGCCGGCAGCTGTTCACGGAGATCCACAAGGTCGTCGTCGAGCGCTTCGGCCCCGGGGTGGCGGCCGGGCTCCAGCCGACCCAGCGGGTCGTCGCGGCGCTGACCGCCGCCGACCGGTTCGACGACCTGGTGGCGTTCGCCGAGTGGGAGGCGTCCGTCGCGCTCAGCTCCGCGCCCGAGACGGTGACCTGGCGGGACGGCGCGCTGGAGATCGGTTTCCGGACCGAGTACACGTGCGCCGGACAGCCGATGACCTTCCCCGCCGAGGCCGTGAGCACGCCCCTGGACGGTGCGCCGAAGGACGTCGCCGAGGCGATCGCGTGGGTCGAGGAGCAGACCGCGGTCCGTTACGAGGCCGCCACCGCCGACCTGCTGCTGCGCGAACGCTCCAGCGCCGCCCAGCACTTCCAGCCGGTGCGGTTCACCCGCGAGCCGCATCCCGCCGGGGACGACGGCCGGGTCCGGCTCACCCTGCGGGCGACGGCCACCGTGGACCCGGGCACGCTGCCCGGCACCGGGATCTGGGACGCCCTGGTCCGGGTCAAACTGGGCGGCTGGACCAAGGAGTGCCGGCTGGGTCCCGTCCCCCGGCCCGGGGGACGGCTCGCCCCGCCCGCCGGGGTCGTCGCCGCCCGCGCCGTACTGCCGTACTGGACCGATCCGCACCGCAACCTCTCCCTGGACCTCGGCGCCTCCGCCAGGCGGCTCGGCGTGCCGCGCGCGGACCTCTCGGTGTCCGGGGACCGGCTCGGCGCGGGGCTGCCGCTGTACGTGCCGGGCGAGACGGAGGTACTGGTCCGGTTCACCGCGCCGGGCCGGTCCGTCGACGTGCCCGGCACCCTGTCGCCGGCCCCGGACCCCGCGCGGTCGCGGCTCACGGCCGTCCTGCCCGCCGCCGTTCTGGCCGGCGGGACCTGGAAGACCGCGGTCTGCCTCACCCCGCAGGCCGACCGTCCCCGGTTCCACGCCCTGCCGCAGCCCTTGCGGGTCGTGGGCGGCGAGGTGCGGGTGGGTCCGCCGCCCCGCCTCGGGTTCGGGGAGCGACTGTGGCGCAAGGCCCGGCGGATGCTGGGCGCCGCCGTACGGAAGACGGCTTCCCGGATCGCGGAAGCCCGGAAAGCGAGGACGTGAGACGTGCGGGCACTGGGGATAGCGGGCGCCTGGGTACTGGAACCCACGGTGTTCCCGGACAACCGGGGCAGTTTTCACGAGTGGTACCGCGGCGCGGAGTTCCGGGAGGCCACCGGGTACGACCTGTCGCTGGCGCAGGCCAACTGCTCGGTCTCCCGCCGGGGCGTGCTGCGGGGCGTGCACTTCTCCGAAGTGCCGCCCGGCCAGGCGAAGTACGTCACCTGCGTGCGGGGCGCGGTCCTGGACGTGGTGGTCGACGTCCGCACCGGCTCCCCCGCCTTCGGGCAGTGGGAGGCGGTACGGCTCGACGACGAGACCCGGCACGCGGTGTTCCTCGCCGAGGGGCTCGGGCACGCCTTCATGGCGCTCACCGACGACGCCACGGTGGTGTACCTGTGCTCGACGGGGTACGCGCCCGGCCGGGAGCACGGGGTGCATCCGCTCGACCCCGAGCTGGGCATCGCCTGGCCCGAGGGCGTCGCGCCGGTGCTGTCCGGCAAGGACGCCGCGGCGCCGACACTGGCGGAGGCGGAGCGGGCGGGGCTGCTGCCGAGCTTCGCGGACTGCTCCGCGTACTACGAGCGGCTGCGCGGCCGGTAGCCGGGCCGCCGCCCCGCGCGCCGGCGGGGCGGCCGGCGGGCGACGGCGGCTGTGCGCGGTGCCGGTGGCGGGAGCCGTGAGCGCGCGCTGAAGACGCGCGTGCCGGGTCCGCGCCGCGTGCCGGATGCCCCGCCCGGCCCCGGCGGGGGCCGAAGCCCCGCGTGCCGGTTCGCGGCCGGGCGGACCTTGTCGGGGGCGCCGCGATGTCGCCGCCGTTCTCCCGTCCGCCCCGCGCGCGAGCGGGACGGACGGGAGAACCGCCGCCGGGCCCGAGGCCCCGGCGGCTCCTGTGACCGATACGCCTACCGGCTGACGCCGACCTGTTCCACCGCGCGGCGCAGCGGCTCCCAGCCACGGGAGCGGCCCAGGCCCAGGTTGCGGGCCTTGACCAGGCGGCTCCAGAAGCCCGCCTGGAGCAGGGTCTCGGCCGGCACCGCCGCGGACCGCTCCAGCAGCGTCTCCGGCACCTTCTGCGGGTCCTCGACGAGGTACTCGGCCATGATCTCGTCGTACTTGTCCTGGAGCACCGTGTTGTCCGGGTCGGCGCCGAACACCACGAGCTGGCCGGTGGGCTGGGTGTCCACCAGGACGGTGACCAGGTCGGGCCGGTACCGGGCCAGCACTTCGGTGATCTTGTAGACGTCACCGGTCCAGGCGTCGGTGTGCCGGTCCCGGGCCGCCTCGTCCACGCTGCGCGGCAGCATGTCGTCGAAGACGATCACGCTGGACCAGCCCGAGTGCTTCTCCACGTTGATGAAGTCGCGCAGCGCGTACTCGAACAGGTGCATCCCGTCGATGAACGACAGGTCGAGCGTGGTCCGCCGCCAGTAACCGGTCAGGGACCGGCCGCGCCGCATGTTGCGCAGCGGGTGGCGGCCGCTCTTGAGGTGCGCGAGGGGGTTCTTCCGGGCGAAGAAGTCGTCACTGGTGGCCTTCACCAGGTGGACGTCGCACTTCAGCTCCGAGACGACCTTGAAGGCCGGGTCGATCGCGATGCTGGGGACCCGGGACAGGCGCAGGCTGCGGCCGTCGTTGACGCCGATCTCCAGGTAGTTGCGGTTGGCGCTGACCTTGTGCAGTTCCCGCAGGAACTCGTGGCGTTTCAACTGGACTCCTTGCGGATTCGGGGAAGAGCCTCGTGCAGGGCGGAACGCCAGTCGCGGGGCGCGGGCAGGCCGGTCTCCTGCCAGCGGCCGTGCGCGAGGGCGCTGTACGCGGGGCGGGGCGCGGGCCGGGTGAAGGCCGCGCTGTCGGTGGGGCGGACCCGGTCCGGGTCGGCGCCGAGGAGGGAGAAGATCTCCCGGGCCAGGCCGTACCAGGTCGTCTCGCCGGAACTCGTGGCGTGGTAGACGCCGCTCGCGCCACGGCCGACCAGTGGGCCGAGGTCGGCCGCGCGGGCGGCGACGTCCGCGCTCCAGGTGGGCTGCCCGCGCTGGTCGTCGACGACGTCCACGGTGTCCCGGCGGCCCTCCAGCTCGATCATGGTGCGTACGAAGCTGCGGCCGTGGACGCCGTAGAGCCAGGCGGTGCGCAGCACGGCGCTCGCTTCGGGGAGTTCCTCCAGCACGGCCCGCTCGCCGGCCAGTTTGGTGCGGCCGTAGGCGGTGCGCGGGGCGGGGGGATGGTCCTCCGGGTAGGGGGCGTCGCGGCCGGCGCCGTCGAAGACGTAGTCGGTGGAGATGTGGACCAGGCGGGCGCCGTACGCGGAGCAGGTCCGGGCGAGCAGACGGGGGCCCTCGCCGTTGATCTCCAGGGCGCGGGCCTCGTCGGTCTCGGCGTCGTCGACGGCGGTGTAGGCGGCGCAGTTGACCACCAGGTCGGGGCGGTGCTCGGTGAACGCCTGCTCCAGGGCGGCCGGTTCGGTGATGTCCAGGGCCGTGCGGTCCAGCCCGGTCACGTCGGCGCCGCGCCGGGTGAGTTCGGCGACGACGTCCCGGCCGAGCATGCCGCCCGCGCCGGTGACCAGCCACCTCACGCGGGCCCCCGGGCGGCGCGCCGCTTCAGCGGCTCCCACCAGGCGCGGTTGTCGCGGTACCAGGCGACGGTCTCGGCGAGGCCGGTGGTGAAGTCGTGTTCGGGGCGGTAGCCGAGTTCGTCGCGGGCCTTGCTCCAGTCGACCGAGTAGCGCAGGTCGTGGCCCTTGCGGTCCTCGACGTACTCGACCCGGTCCCAGTCGGCGCCGCAGGCGGTCAGGAGCAGGCCGGTCAGCTCCTTGTTGGTCAGCTCGGTGCCGCCGCCGATGTTGTAGACCTCCCCGGCCCGGCCCCGGGCGCGGACCAGTTCGACGCCGCGGCAGTGGTCGTCGACGTACAGCCAGTCGCGGACGTTGAGGCCCTCGCCGTAGAGCGGCACCCGCTTGCCGTCGAGGAGGTGGGTGACGAACAGCGGGATGACCTTCTCGGGGAACTGGTGCGGGCCGTAGTTGTTGGAGCAGCGGGTGACCCGCACGTCCAGGCCGTGGGTGTGGTGGTAGGCCAGGGCGATCAGGTCGGAGGAGGCCTTGGAGGCGGAGTACGGGGAGCTGGGCCGCAGCGGCCACTCCTCCGCCGCCGACCCCTCGGCGATCGAGCCGTACACCTCGTCGGTGGAGACGTGCACGAACGTCTCCAGGCCGTGCCTGAGGGCGGCGTCGAGCAGGGTCTGGGTGCCGACGACGTTGGTGAGGACGAAGTCGTCGGCGCCGAGGATGGACCGGTCGACGTGCGACTCGGCGGCGAAGTGCACCACCTGGTCGGCCTCGGCGACCAGCTTGCCGACCAGTTCGGCGTCGCGGATGTCGCCCTGGACGAACTCCAGCCGGGGGTGGTCGAGTTCGAGGTTGTCGAGGGTGCCCGCGTAGGTGAGCTTGTCCAGCACCGTGACGTGCGGCGCGTCGGGCGCGTCGTCGGCGAGCAGTCTGCGGACGTAGCGGGAGCCGATGAACCCGGCGGCGCCGGTGACGAGGAGGTTCATGAGTGGATCTGCACCTTGCTGTGGTCTCCGAGGACGAGTCGGTGGGCGCTGGGCACACTGGGTGCCGGTGTCACTTCCACGTGCCGGCCGATGAGCGAGGCCTCGATCCGGCCCACCCCGTGGATCGAGGAGTCGCGCAGCACGATGGAGAACTCCACCTCGCTGTCGGTGATCCGGCAGTTCTCCGCGACGGAGGTGAACGGGCCGACGTAGGAGTCGCTGACCACGGTGCCCGCGCCGATGACGGCGGGGCCGACGATGCGCGAGTTCACTATCCGTGCCCCCTCCTCCACCACGACCCGGCCGATGGTCTCGGACACGTCGTCCACCTCGCCGTCGATGCGGCGCTCCATGCCTTCCAGGACCATCCGGTTGACCTCCAGCATGTCGCCGACGTTGCCGGTGTCCTTCCAGTAGCCCTCGATGACCGTGCAGCGTACGTCGGCCCGGGTGTCGAGGAGGTGCTGGAGGGCGTGGGTGATCTCCAACTCCCCGCGCCAGGACGGCTTGACGGCACGTACCGCCTCATGGATGGCCGGGGTGAAAAGGTACACGCCGACCAGGGCGAGGTCGCTCTTGGGCCGCTCCGGTTTCTCCTCCAGGCCGATCACCCTGCCGTCCGGGCCGAGTTCGGCGACGCCGAAGGAGCGCGGGTCGGCGACCCGGGTGAGGAGGATCTGGGCGTCCGGCCGGTGGGTGCGGAACTCCTCGACGAGGCCGGTGATCCCGCCCACGATGAAGTTGTCCCCGAGGTACATGACGAAGTCGTCGTCGCCCAGGTACTCGCGGGCGATCAGCACCGCGTGGGCCAGCCCCAGCGGGCGTTCCTGCGGGATGTAGGTGACCTGCAGGCCGAATCTCGATCCGTCGCCGACCGCTTCCTCGATCTCCGCGGCGGTGTCGCCGACGATCATGCCGACGTCGGTGATCCCGGCCTCGGCCAGGGACTCCAGTCCGTAGAACAGGACAGCTTTGTTGGCGACCGGGACGAGTTGCTTGGCCGAGGTGTGTGTGATGGGCCTCAGCCGGGTGCCCGCGCCGCCGGACAGCACCAGTGCCTTCATCTGGTTCACCCTACTGTCGATCCGGGTGAACGGAACGTTAGTTGATCGACCTGGTGATGGCGAAGCCGTGATGACGAGGGCGCGGCGACCGGGTCAGGTCGCCGCGCCCTCGTCGTGTCGTTCGGCCGTCGTCGCCGCGCGGGCCGGTCCGGGCGTCAGTCCTCGCCCCGGACGATGTGCGGTTCCGGCTCCCGTCCCGGCGGCGCCGCGCGCGGGGCGCCGGGGTCCTCGACGGCGGGCACCCAGGTGCGCACCGGGCCCGTGCCGCGCCGGCGGCGGGCCTCGGACCAGCCGGTGGCCGGGTGCCGGTCGGCGGGTTTCTCACTGGTCTCCGTGACCACGGAACATCCACTTCCTTCTGCTCTCCATGACCACGGCCGGGTTCCCGGGCTCCGGGACGGCCAAACCCGCTCAGGTGTTGGGCCGGGCCACGCTGATGTCGCCCAGCGCCGACTCCGGGTCGCGTTCCATGGCCAGGTCGCCGAGCGAGACGATGCCGACGGGGTGTCCCTCGTCGACCACCGGGACGCGGCGTACAGCGTGCTCGCGCATCACCTCCACCGCGTGGTCCAGTTCCTCGTCGGGGCGGACGGTCACCAGGTCGTCACTGCACGCGCCGGCCACGGTGGTCCGGTCCGGGTCACCGCCCTCGGCGAGGGTACGGATCACCAGGTCCCGGTCGGTGACCAGGCCGCGCAGGTCGTCGCCGTCGGTGACCAGGACTGCGCCGAGGTCCTGGTCGCGCATGATGCGGGCCACCGCGGTCACCGAGGTCTGCGGTTCGACGGTCACCGGGTCGCCGGTCATGATGTCGCGGACGTACTGGGTCATGACTGCTGCCTCTTCTTCGTCGCGCCTGTGTGCGGTCGTAGGCCGGGTAACCCGATGGCGGGCGCCGTCACCGGCCGACCGGGAGTTCGCTCCAGACCTGTTTGCCGCCGCTGACCGGCAGCGTCCCCCAGGCCGCGGAGACCGCCTCGACGAGGAGGATGCCGCGCCCGCCGGTGGCCTCCCAGCCGACGCCGGTGGGCCTGGCCGGGGTGCGGGGCGAGGAGTCGGCGACCGCGACGCGCAGCCGGCCGCCGACCAGGGTGAGGTCGAGGCGGACCGGTCCTTCGGTGTGCACCAGGGCGTTGGTGACCAGTTCGGAGACGACCAGCAGGACCGCGTCGACGCCGGTGTCCGGTACGTCCCAGGCGCGCAGGGTGCGCCGGGTGAAGCGGCGGGCGTGCCGGACCGCCTCGGGGACCCGCCACACCGTCCAGCTCTCGCGCAGCGGGCGCAGCGCCATCCCGTCGTAGCGGACCAGCAGCAGGGCGACGTCGTCGCTGCGGCGGGCGCCTTCGAGCAGGGCGTCCGCGACGAGGCCGAGGTGGCCGGGGTCGGCCGCGGCGAGCCCGCGGGCCAGCCGGTCCATGCCCTGGTCGAGGTCGGCGTCGGCCGACTCCACCAGGCCGTCGGTGGTCAGGGCGAGCAGGGTGCCGGGGCTCAGGCCGAGCGGGCTCATCGGGAAGTCGGCCCCGGCCACCACGCCGAGCGGCGGGCCGCCCTCCGCCTCGGCGATCTCGGTCCGGCCGTCCGGGTGGCGCAGCACCGGGGGCAGATGACCGGCCCGTACGCACCAGGCGGCGCCCTCCTCCATGTCGAGGTCGACGTAGGCGCAGGTGGCGAAGAGATCGGTCTCCATCTCGGCCAGCAGCCGGTTGGCGCGGGCGACCACCACGTCCGGCGGGTGTCCCTCGACGGCGTAGGCGCGCAGGGCGGTGCGCATCTGGCCCATGAGGGTGGCGGCACCGGCGCTGTGGCCCTGGACGTCGCCGATGACGAGGGCCACGTGGTGGTCGGGCAGCGGGATCACGTCGTACCAGTCGCCGCCCAGTTCGAGGCCGGCGGTGCTGGGCAGGTAGCGGGCGACGGCGACCGCGCCGGGCAGCTTCGGCAGGCGGCGGGGCAGCAGCTGGCGCTGGAGCGTGCCGACGAGTTCGTGCTCGGCGTCGAAGGCGTGGGCTCGGTTCAGGGCCTGGCCGGCGAGGCCGGCGGAGGCGGTGAGCAGGGCGCGTTCGTCGGGGCCGACGTCGTGCGGGCCGTCCCAGCCGATGAGGCAGACGCCCACGGCGCGGTCGCCGGCCGGCAGCGGCAGTACGGCGAGCCCGCCGGGGCCGACATCGGCGAGGGCGGGTTCCAGGGAGCCGGTGCCGGCCGGCCAGACCTGGGCGCGGCGGTCGCGCAGGGCCGCGGCGAGGGTGGGCATGGCGCGCAGCGGGGCGTCGGGCCACTCGGAGCGCCATTCGGTACGCCACACCCCGGGCCACGCCTCGGGGTCGGGCGGGTCGAGGACGGTGACGACGAGGCGGTCGTTCTCCAGTCCGGCGAGGGCGATGCGGTCGGCCCGCAGCGGTCCGCGCAGGGCGGTGACCACGGCCCGGCCGACCTCGCGGACGGTGCCCGCGGTGGCCAGCGCGGCGGCCAGGCGCTGGACGCGGGCGACGTCGGTGACGTCGGAGCGGAGGGTGGCGGCGTCGGCGACGGTGCCGACGAGGCGGGCGGGCCGGCCCGCACCGCCGGGCCGCATGCGTCCGCGCAGTCTGAGCCACCTCGGTGCCCCGCCGGGGCGCAGCACGCGGAACTCCAGTTCCCGCTCGCCCAGGGACATGTGGCCGGCCTCGACCGCCGACATCAGGGAGGGCAGGTCCTCCGGCACGGTCAGCCGGAGCAGCGTCTCGATCCGGCCGTCGAACTCCCGGGGGTCCAGGCCGAACAGGTCCAGGATGTCGTCGCCGACCTCGGCCCGGCCGGTGTCCACGGCGAGGGAGAACATGTCCGGCGGCAGTTCGTCACCCGGGGCGGCCGGGGGCGGGGCGGGCCGGACGACGGCCCCGGCGATCAGCTCCAGGTGGGCGCGCTCGCCGGTGCCGAAACCGGCCGGGCGCTCGGTGACCGCGAGGAGGCAGCCGCCGTTCCCGGGCACGGGCAGCGCCGCCAGCCGGAAGCCGTCCGGCGGTACCCGGCGGGCCGCGGCGTGACCGGCCGGTTCCTCCGGGCCGGGCCACACCGGGCGCCCGCCGCGGTGGGCCTCGGCGACCGGGGAGCCGCCGGACGCGGGGTACGTGTCGCGCAGCCCGTACAGCGTCCGGGGCACCCCGGCCGACTCCGCCAGGCACAGCAGGCCGGGGTCCTCGCCGGGGGTGTAGAGGCCGGCGAAGGAGGCGCCGGCGAAGACGAGGGCCAGTTCCAGGGTGCGGCGCGGCCGGTCGCCCGGACCGGCGGCGGAGGCGAGCGCCGCGAGGGCCCGCGCGGCCCGCGCCGTTCCCGCTCCGCGCTCCACGTCACCCTCACTGGTCACGCCGCTATTACAGCGCTTGTACGGGGCCCGCGCAGCCCCTGTGCGCGGACCGCGCCGACGCCGCCACGGGCCAGGGGGGCGCGGCGCGTACGGGACGTCAGTGGGTCGGGGCCGACGCGGCGGGCTCGTCGGCGGCGGCGCCCTCACCGGCGCCGGGCTCCTCCCCGGCACCGATGCCGTCACTGGAGCCGTCTCCGATACCGTCACCGGCGCCGTCTCCGGCACCCGCGCCCGCGCCCGCGCCCGCACCCGCGCCCGCGCCGTCACCGAGTGTCGCCCCGACCGCCTCCAACGCGGTCGTCACCGGCTGGAAGAACGTCTCGCCGCCCACCGTGCAGTCGCCGCTGCCGCCGGAGGTGAGGCCGACCGCCAGGCCGTCCTGGGTGAACAGCGGGCCGCCGCTGTCCCCGGGTTCGGCGCACACGTCGGTTTGGACGAGCCCGGTGACGGTGCCCTCCGGGTAGTTCACCGTGGCGTCGAGGCCGAGCACCTGTCCGTCGGCCAGTCCGGTCGTGCTGCCCATCCGGAAGACCCGCGCGCCGACGGTGGCCTCCGCGGCCTCGCCGATGGCGACCGTCTGCTCGCCGACGTTCACCTCGCTCGGCGCCCCGGTGCCCGGATCGTCGTAGCGGACGAGCGCGAAGTCGCCGTCGCCGGGGAAGACCGCCTCCTCCACGGTGGCGACCGGCGCCCCGTCCTGCGCGTCGGACCACTGCTCGGCGGCGACCCCGCAGTGCCCGGCGGTCAGGAAGGCGGGCGCGCCGTCGGCGGCGGTGACGTTGAAGCCGAGCGAGCAGCGCGCGCCGCCGCCGAAGATCGCGTCGCCGCCCGAGGCGAACGTCTCGAAGGTGCCGGCGGACTTCCTGAGCGTCGCCATGCCGGCGCCCAGTTCCCGGACGGTGGAGTCGACCTGGTCCCACCGGTCGCCGGTGACGGTGCTGTCGGCGGTGACCAGGATCTTGTTGGTGCGCGGGTCGACGGCCCACGCGGTGCCGGGGACGGCCGCCTCGGACGTCAGGGTCCGGGCCCCGGCCGCCAGTTCGGCGAGGGTGTTGTCGACCTCGCGGACCTCCGCGCCGGCGCTCTTCGCCCGCACGAGCAGGTCGTCGTCGCCGCCCGTGACGACGTTGACGACGAGTCGCTGGTCGTCGGCGTCGTAGTACGCGCCGGCGAAGGCGTCGCCGAGGGTGCCGGCGAGCCGCGAGGCGAGGCCGGAGGCGTCCGTCGCCTTCAGGGTGCGGGGCGCCGCCGCGGTGTCCGGCCCACCGCTCGGCGCGGCGCCCGCCTGCGGCAGCAGGATCGCGGCGGCTCCCAGCGCGACGACGCCGCCCGCGGCCAGCGCGGCCTTGCGCTTCGGCATTCGCTTGTGACTCAACCTTCTCGACCTCCTGGGGACGGGGTTCGGGGCGCCTGGCTGGCAGGAGGTACGGGAGGTCCGTGCGAGCCGTTCAAAATCCGCCGACCGCCACCAGGAGCGATCGGCCGATTACGTTCCGTCGTGACCCCGGAACGGAACCACCGCTTCAGGGAATCTGCACATCGAATGCCCACCCCGGTCACGGCCTTTGGGGGTTCTGCACAAACACGCGCCCCCGCGCACGCCATTGGAGAGGAGTGCCCGGTTCACCGGCGGTGGGACAAGGGGGGCCCGTGGGGCGATGCTGCGCCGCGTGTGAAGAAGTGGCCGCGAAGGCGTGCGGGCGCCTGCACGGTTGCCCCCGCCTGTGACGCAAGTTGCCTGGTGAGACGGGTGATTGAGTGGAAGCGCAGAGGGACGTCGTGCTTTGATCCATCGCACCGCGGGGGCCGCGCAGGGCTCCGGACCCAAGTGCCCGGCGCCCGTGGCCGCGGCCGTCGTCTGTCCCCAGAGGGGGCCGCTCCCCCCTTGTGAAATGGCTATACGAAGGGAAGTTCCATCATGAACTCCACCCCCCAGGTCGAGACCGTCGAGATCTCGGACGCCGAGCTGGACAACGTCTCCGGCGGCCTGAGCGTCAACGCCCTGGGCACCGTCACCGGTGCCGTGGACGAGATCGCCCCGGTCTCCGGCGTGGTCGGCACGGTCGTCGGCACGGTCGAGGGTGTCACCGGTCTGAACACCGCCCCGGTCACCGGCCTGGTCGCCGGTCTCTGACCGCACCCACGTGCCGCTGAGTCCCGGAGCCGCATCCCCGGCTCCGGGACTCTTCGGCGTCCCCTCCCCCCGGAAGCCCTCCCCCGGGAAACCCGGAAACCGGAAACCTGGACATCTCCCGTGCAGTTCCGCCAACAGGCCCTCGCCAAGCTCCAGTCGCCGGAGGAGCTTGACCTCCCCGTGCGCTTCGCCCGTCCCCAGGGCTGGCTGGTGCTGTCCGTCACCGTGCTCGCGATGGCGGCCGCCTCCGTATGGGCCGTGACCGGCTCGGTGGCCTCCACGGTCGACGCGCCGGCCGTCCTCACGCACAACCAGGGCAGTTATCTGCTCCAGAGCCCGGTCGCCGGGCAGGTCACCGCCGTCATGGCGAAGCAGGGGCAGCGGCTGGGCGCCGGCGCGCCCGTCCTCAGGGTCCGTACCGCCCAGGGCGAGACCGTCGTGCGCACCGTGGACGCGGGCCGGGTCAGCGCGCTCGCCGCCACCGTCGGCCAGATCATCCGGACCGGCGCGGACGTGGCCGCCGTGGAGAAGGTCGCGCACGCCGACGACCCTCTCTACGCCACGGTGTACGTGCCCGCCGAGAGCGCCGCCGCCATCCCCGCGCACGCCGCCGTCGACCTGACCGTGCAGTCGGTGCCGACCCAGGAGTACGGCGTCCTGCGCGGGCATGTCACCTCCGTGGACCGGGCCGCCCAGTCCGCGTCGCAGATCGCCGCCTTCCTCGGCGACGGCCAGCTCGGCGAGCAGTTCACCGAGGACGGCAGGCCGGTCGCCGTCACCGTCAGCCTCGACACGTCCTCGGCGACGAAGAGCGGTTACGCCTGGTCGTCCGCCGAGGGGCCGCCGTTTCGCCTGTCCTCGATGACCCTGGCCACCGGTTCGGTGCGGCTGGCCGACCAGCACCCCGTCGACTGGCTGCTGCCATGAGCGCCACCACCGAACGCCGGGGCCGCCGCCGCGCCGCCCCGCCCGGGCGCAAGGTGCCCAGGAGCCGGACGAAGACGGTCCGTACGCCCACGGTGCTCCAGATGGAGGCCGTGGAGTGCGGCGCCGCCTCGCTCGCGATGGTCCTCGGCCACTACGGCCGGTACGTCCCGCTGGAGGAGCTGCGCATCGCCTGCGGCGTCTCCCGCGACGGCTCGCGCGCCAGCAACCTCCTGAAGGCGGCGCGGAGTTACGGCCTGACCGCCAAGGGCATGCAGATGGACCTGGCCGCCCTCGCCGAGGTCGCGGCCCCCGCCGTGCTGTTCTGGGAGTTCAACCACTACGTCGTCTACGACGGCATGGGCCGCCGCTTCGGCCGCCGGGGCGTCTTCGTCAACGACCCCGGCAAGGGACGCCGGTTCGTCACCCTGGAGGAGTTCGACGGCTCCTTCACCGGCGTCGTCCTGACCATGGAGCCCGGCCCCGGCTTCAGCACGGGCGGACGCAGGCCCGGCGTGCTCGGCGCGATGCCGGCCCGGCTGCGCGGCACCGCCGGCACCCTGCCGGCGGCGGTGCTGGCGAGCCTGCTGCTGGTGCTGGTCGGCGCGGCGGTGCCCGCGCTCAGCCGTACCTACATCGACATGTTCCTGATCGGCGGGCAGACCTCGCTGCTGGGCGTGCTGTTCGCCTCCATGGCGGCGTGCGTGCTGCTCACCCTGGTACTGACCTGGTTGCAGCAGGGCAACCTGCTGCGCGGCCGGCTGATCTCCTCCACCCTCTCCAGCGCCCGCTTCCTGCGGCACCTGCTGCGGCTGCCGGTGACGTTCTTCGCGCAGCGCAGCCCGGCCGACCTGGTGCAGCGGCTGCAGTCCAACGACGCGGTGGCCGAGACCCTCTCCCGGGACCTCGCGGCGGCCGGCGTGGACGCGGTGGTCGTCGTCCTGTACGCGCTGCTGCTGTACACCTACGACCCGCAGCTCACCTTCGTCGGCATCGGGGTGGCGCTGCTGAACATCGTGGCGATGCGGGTCGTGGTCAAGCTGCGGGCGACCCGCACGGCGAAGCTGCGCGCGGACTCGGCGCGGCTGACCAACACCGCGTACACCGGCCTCCAGCTCGTCGAGACGATGAAGGCGACCGGCGGCGAGGACGGCTACTTCCGCAAGTGGGCCGGGCAGCACGCCACCACGCTGGAGGAGCAGCAGCGCCTGGGGGTGCCCAGTGCCTGGCTGGGCGTGGTCGCGCCGGCCCTGGCCACCTTCAACAGCGCGCTGATCCTGTGGATCGGCGGTCTGCGCGCGGTGGAGGGCCACCTCTCGGTCGGCCTGCTGGTCGCCTTCCAGGCGCTGGTCACCCGCTTCACCGCGCCACTGACCCGGCTCAACGGCGTCGCCGGCCGCATCCAGGACTTCGCGGCCGACGTGGCCCGGCTGAAGGACGTGGAGAACTTCGACGCCGATCCGCTCCACGGCCGGCCCGGCGCGGACGAGTCGACGCGCCGCCTGCGCGGTCACGTCGAGCTGGAGAACGTCTCCTTCGGCTACAACCCCCTCGACAAGCCGCTGCTCACCGGCTTCGACCTGACCGTCCGCCCGGGGCAGCAGGTGGCGCTGGTCGGCGGCTCGGGCAGCGGCAAGTCCACGGTGTCCCGGCTGATCTCGGGCCTGTACGCCCCGTGGGACGGCGTGATCCGCATCGACGGGCAGCGCCTGGAGGACATCCCGCGCGGGGCGCTGGCGGCCTCCGTCTCCTTCGTCGACCAGGAGGTGTTCCTCTTCGAGGGCACCGTCCGGGACAACGTGGCGCTGTGGGACCCGTCCGTGCCCGACGACGCGGTGGTTCAGGCGCTGAAGGACGCGGCGCTGTACGACGTCGTGATGCGCCGGCCGGGCGGCGTCCGCAGCCGGGTCGAGCAGGACGGCCGGAACTTCTCCGGCGGGCAGCGCCAGCGCCTGGAGATCGCGCGGGCCCTGGTGCGCCGCCCCAGCGTCCTGGTCCTGGACGAGGTGACCAGCGCGCTGGACGCGGAGACCGAGCAGGTCGTCATGGACAACCTGCGCCGGCGGGGCTGCGCCTGCGTGGTGATCGCGCACCGGCTGAGCACGGTGCGCGACAGCGACGAGATCGTCGTCCTGACGCGGGGCACGGTCGTCGAACGCGGACGGCACGAGGAACTGGTGGCGCGCGGCGGCGCCTACGCGGCGCTGGTCAGGGAGCGATGAGATGACCTCCGTACACCCCGGACCGCCCGGACTCCCCGAGGGCGACGTCGTCCTGGGCGCGCTGGGCGCGCTGGGCACACCGGTCGACTGCGCCGGGCTCGGCCGACTGGACCTGGAAGGGCCGCAGGTGCTGTGGCTGGTCGCGGCGGGCGCCGTCGACCTGTTCGCCGTGGACGCGCGGCAGCAGGGCACCTGGCACCACCTGGGCCGCCTCGAGGCGGGCGCGCTGCTGCTCGGCCCGGTCGCGGGCCCCGCGCACACCCTGGTCGCCCGCCCGCTGCGGGACTGCGTGGTGCGCAGGGTCGGACTGCGTGAGCTGTACCAGCCGGCGAGCACCCAGACCTGGTCGTACGACGAGTACGGCAACCCCCAGTACGTACCGCCGACGACGAGCCCGCTGGAGTACGCCCTCGCCCTCGGCGTCGGCCGGGGCCTGTCCGTCCTCTTCCAGGCGCCGGTGGCCGGCGACCAGGCGGGGGCGGTCGGTGACGACGACGTGTTCTGGATGCAGGTCCCGCCGGGCAGCGTCCAGTACGGCGCGGTCTACGGCGACCAGGCGGCGGCCGACCTGCTGATGGACCCGGCGCTGTGGCAGTCCATGGTCGACCAGCAGTACCGGCTGCTGACCACCCTGGACCGCTGGATCGAGCAGCTGGAGCGCACCCACGAGACCCGCGCCGCCGCCGGCATCAAGGCCGGCGAGGCGGTGCGCGCCCGGGCGGACCGCACCCTGCTCGCCTCCCTCGGCAAGCGGGACCACCCGCGTGCCACGGCCGCCGACGCCGACGCCACGTACGCGGCCTGCGAGCTGGTCGCCCGGGCCGCCGGGATCGCGCTCGCCGAGCCCGCGCGCGGCGTCGCCGAGAGCGACCGCCTCGACGAGGTGGAGCGGATCGCGCTGGCCTCGCGGGTACGGACCCGGGCGGTGCGTCTGGAGGGGCGCTGGTGGCGGGAGGACGTCGGGCCGCTGGTGGGGCACCGGGCGCTGTCCGGGGCGCCGGTGGCACTGTTGTGGCGGCGCGGCGGGTATGTGGCCGTGCATCCGGCGACCGGCCGGCGCACGCCGGTGGAGAAGGCGAACGCCGGGGAGTTCGAGCCGCGCGCGGTGATGTTCTACCGTCCGCTGCCGGAGCGCCGGCCCAGTCCGCTGCGGCTGCTGCGGTTCTGCCTCCGGGGCACCCGCGGCGATCTGGCACGTCTCCTGCTCGCCGGCCTGGTCACGGTGGCGATCGGGGCGCTGGTGCCGGTCGCCACCGGCACGGTGCTCGGCGAGTACGTGCCGAAGGCGCGGACCGATCTGATCGCGCAGGTCTGTCTGGCGGTGATGCTGAGCGGTGTCGTGGCGGCGGCCTTCACGCTGCTGCAGAACCTGACCATCCTGCGCCTGGAGGGCCGGATCGAGGCCACCCTCCAGCCCGCTGTCTGGGACCGGCTGCTGCGGCTGCCGACGAAGTTCTTCACCGAGCGCTCCACCGGGGAGCTGGCCAGTGCCGCCATGGGCATCAGCCAGATCCGCCGGCTGCTGGCCGGGGTCGGCCCGACGGTGGCCCAGTCGGTGACCGTCGGGGTGATGAACCTGGCGCTGCTGCTCTGGTACAGCGTGCCGATGGCGCTGGCGGCGGTCGGCATGCTGGCCGTCGTCGCGGCGGTGTTCCTGGGGCTGGGGCTGTGGCAGGTGCGCTGGCAGCGGCGGCTCGTGGTGCTCGGCAACAAGCTGAACAACCAGGCGTTCCAGACCCTGCGCGGCCTGCCCAAGCTGCGGGTGGCGGCGGCCGAGAACTACGCCTACGCGGCGTGGGCCGGGCAGTTCGCGCGCAGCCGGGAACTCCAGCGTGAGGCCGGGCGCATCAAGAACCTCAACGCGGTGCTCGGCGCGGTCTACCTGCCGCTGTGCACACTGCTGATGTTCATGCTGCTGGCGGGCCCGGCGCGCGGCTCGATGTCGGCGGCCCAGTTCCTGACCTTCAACACCTCGGTGACCATGCTGCTGACCTCGGTCACCCAGCTGACCGGCGCGTTCGTGTCGGCGGTGGCCGCGCTGCCGCTGTTCGAGGAGATCAAGCCGGTGCTGGAGGCGACCCCGGAGGTGCGCACCGGAAGCACCCGGCCGGGCCCGCTGACGGGGGCGATCGAGGCGCGGCGGCTGTCGTTCCGGTACACCGACGACGGTCCGCTGGTGCTGGACGACGTGTCCTTCGAGGTGCGGCCGGGCGAGTTCACGGCGATCGTCGGCCCCAGCGGCTGCGGCAAGTCCACGCTGCTCAGACTGCTCATCGGCTTCGACCGCCCGCTCTCCGGCAGCGTCCTCTACGACGGTCAGGACCTGGCCGCCCTCGACCAGTCGGCGGTGCGGCGGCAGTGCGGGGTGGTGCTCCAGCACGCGCAGCCGTTCACCGGGTCGATCCTGGACGTCATCTGCGGCACCCAGCCGTACACGCCCGAGGAGGCGATGGCGGCGGCCGAGATGGCCGGGCTCGCCGACGACATCCGGCGGATGCCGATGGGCCTGCACACCATCGTCTCGGGCGCCGGATCGATCTCCGGGGGCCAGCGGCAGCGGCTGATGATCGCGCAGGCGCTGATCCGCCGGCCGCGGGTGCTCTTCTTCGACGAGGCGACCAGCGCCCTGGACAACGCGACGCAGCGCACCGTGATCGAGTCCACCAAGGCGCTCGACGCCACCCGGATCGTCATCGCGCACCGCCTGTCCACCGTGCTGGACGCCGACCGCGTGATCGTCATGGAGGACGGCAAGGTCGTCCAGCAGGGGCCGCCGGCCGCCCTGCTCGCGGACACCGGCGGCCGGCTGCGCGAACTGGTGCGGCGGCAGTTGGCCTGACCGGCCGTAAAAGGGCCCCGACAGGCCAACTCTCGGTGAACGACGTTGATCCGCCCGGTAAATGGGTACCTGCGGCAGCATGCGAATCAGCGTGGTGGACGTGGGGTCGAAGACGGTCCGGCTGGTGGTGGCCGACGCCGAGGGCGGGATACCGCTGCCGGTGCACACCGCCAAATGGCGGCTGCGGCTGTCGGAGCAGGTCAGACCAGGAGGGCCGGTTCCCGAGGAGGCGGTCGAGCGACTGGTCGAGGCGGTCGCCGCCGCCAGCCGGACCGCGACCCGCTGGGGCGCGTCCGGGCCGCTGGCGTTCGCGACCGCGGTGGTACGGTCCGCGCCCAACCGGCAGGAGGTGCTGCGCGCCGTGCGCGCCCGCACGGGCGTCGCCCTGTGCACCCTGCCGGGCGAGGTGGAGGGCGAGCTGACCTTCCTCGGCGCGCGGCGCTGGATGGGCTGGCGGTCCGGTCCGCTGGCGCTGCTCGACATCGGCGGCGGCTCCCTGGAGGTCGCCTTCGGCCGCGGCCGGCTGCCCGACTTCGTGGCCTCGCTGCCGCTGGGCGCGAACCGGCTGACCCACGAGTTCTTCGGGGACCAGGACCCGCCGGCGCCGGAGGCGGTCCGGGCGCTGCGCCGCCGGGTACGCCACCAGCTGCGGGACGCGGCGGCCCGGATCCGCTGGGAGGGGCCGCGCACCGCCGTGGCCACCTCACGGACCTTCCAGCAGCTGGGGCGGCTGTGCGGTGCCGCGCCCGGCCGCCAGGGTCCGTTCGTGGAGCGGGAGTTGCACTGCGACGACCTGAGGACGGCGATCGACCGGCTGGCCGCGCTGCCCGCCGCCGAACGGGCCCGGCTGCCCGGCATCTCCGCGCCGCGCGCCGCCCAGAGCCTGGCCGGCGCGGTGATCGGGCACACCGCGATGAAACTGACCGGCCTGGACACGGTGACCGTCTGCCCCTGGGCGATCCGCGAGGGGGTGCTGCTGCGCCACATCGAGGACGGCCCCTCCTGGTGGGCGGAGATCATCCGGCAGAACGAGCGGGACGAGCAGAGCGGAGGGAACGACGAGTCCGCCGGTCCGGGCGGCCCGGTGCCGCTGCGGATCGCGGCGGCCCTGCACTGACCACCACCCGCACGTGTCGAGTTTTCGAGGCAAGGAGCTTTCATGACCCAGAACGGCGAGAACGGCGGCGAGAAGCCCGAGACGGCCCTGGAAGAGGTCATGCGCGAGATCGAGGAGGCGGAGACCCGCGACCCCGAGGCGGAACGGGAGCGGCGGCACCGCGGCGAGGCGGGGGACGCGATCTCGCCCAACACGGGGGCGCAGGAGCAGTCCGAGCGCGACTGAGGGGCCCGACCGTGGCGGGGCGGCCGCGAGTCGCCGTGGCCGGTCGCGCGGCTCTCCTTCGCCCCTGAGGCGCTGAACCGGTGAACGCCCGGGCCGCGGTGCCGTACGGGGGCGGGGAACGGCGCGACAAGCCCCCCACCGCGTCCGCAGCCGCCCCACGACGATCAGACCCCCGCCCCCGGCGGGGATGCCGGCCGCCCTCCCGGGTACCCGGCACCCCATGCACACCGACCGCGAAGAACCATTGCTGCCGTCCCCCCGGGGTCCCCTCTCCGCGGCCGTCCGGGATCACCTGCGGGGCACCGGCCCCCTCCCCCGGGCCGAGACCGTGGAGTCCGTCCCGGCCTGGGGCGACGACCTCCAGCTCGCCCTCTACCAGTGCTACGAGCTGCACTACCGCGGCTTCGCCGGAGTGGACGCCGAGAAGGAGTGGGACCCCGCCCTGCTCCGCTTCCGCGCCGCGCTGGAGGGCCGCTTCCTGGCCGCCCTGCGGGCCGGCACCCGCGTCCACGACACCGTCGAGGACGCGATCGGCGACCTGCTGGTCGAGCCGGTGGACGGCACCGGAGTCACCCACTTCCTGCGCGACAAGGGCGAGCTGTGGCACCTGCGCGAGTACGCCGCCCAGCGCTCCCTGTACCACCTGAAGGAGGCCGACCCGCACGCCTGGGTGCTGCCCCGGCTGTGGGGACGAGCCAAGGCGGGGATGGCGGCCGTGGAGTACGACGAGTACGGCGGCGGACGCGCCGACCGCGTGCACGCCCGGCTGTTCGCCGACCTGATGACCGACCTGGGCCTGGACACCGCGTACGGGCGCTATCTGGACGCGGCGTCCGCGGAGACGCTGGCCACCGTGAACATGATGTCCCTGTTCGGACTGCACCGGTCCCTGCGCGGCGCCCTCGTGGGCCACTTCGCGGCCGTCGAGATCACCTCCTCGCCCGGCTCCCGGCGGCTGGCCGAGGCGATGCGCCGCACCGGCGCCGGACCGGCCGCCGAGCACTTCTACGACGAGCACGTCGAGGCCGACGCGGTCCATGAGCAGGTCGTCCGCCACGAGGTGATCGGCGGTCTGCTGGAGCAGGAGCCGCACCTCGCCCCCGACGTGGTGTTCGGCATCGACGCCACCGGACACGTCGAGGACCTCCTCGCCGCCCGGCTGCTCACCGAGTGGCGGGCGGGCCGCTCGTCCCTGCGCACTCCGCTGACGGCGGCCGTGGCCCATACTTCCTGACCCGTGGGGTACCCGGGACGCGTGAGTCCCTTGGTGCTGCCGGGTGTGTACGCCCCGCAAGAAGACACGGCACTGCTGTCCGACGCCCTGAACGACGAGCCGCTCACCGCCGGCGCGGACGTCCTCGACGTGTGCACCGGGAGCGGGGCGCTGGCGCTGGCCGCCGCCCGCCGGGGCGCCCGGGTCACCGCGGTGGACGTGTCCTGGCGGGCGGTGTGCACGGCCCGGCTGAACGCCGCGCGGGCCGGGCTGCCGGTCCGGGTGCGGCACGGCAACCTGTTCACCCCCGTGCTGGGCGAGACCTTCGACCTGATCCTGGCCAACCCGCCGTACGTGCCCTCGCCCGCCGGGCCGCGACGGCCGCGGGGCGCGGCCCGCGCCTGGGAGGCGGGCCACGACGGCCGGCTGCACCTGGACCGGATCTGCCGGCAGGCGCCCGCGCGGCTGCGGCCCGGCGGCGTGCTGCTGCTGGTGCAGTCGGCGTTCAGCGACCCCGACGGCACCGTCGGACACCTGCGGGCCGCCGGCCTCAAGGCCGCGGTCACCCGGCGGCGCCGGATCGCCTTCGGGCCGGTGCTGCGCGGCCGGGAGGCCTGGCTGCGGCGGCGGGGTCTGCTGTCCGCGACCGACAACGAGGAAGAGCTGGTGGTCGTCCGTGCCGAACTCCCCGTCTGACACCCCCCGCCGGATCACGGTCCAGCGCCGGGGTCCCCTGCTGGTGGAGGGCCCGGTGGAGATCGAGCTGGAGGACGGCACGACGGTCTCCTCCGACCGCTTCCGCGTCGCCCTGTGCACCTGCCGCCGCAGCCGCCGCTTTCCGTGGTGCGACACCAGCCACCGCGCCCGCCGGCAGCCCGCCGAGGCCCCGGCCGACGGCGCGGCACGGCGGGACTGAACCGGGAGCGCGGCGGCTCCTCCCGGCCCGCCTCGCACGCCACCGCGTCGGGTCTCCCGGCGTGCCCGCTCCCGGGTCCCGGGAGGCCCCCGCACGACGCGTCACACCAGTACGGCCGGGACGACGGGGGACCGGGTGATCAGCTGCCGGCCAGTCCGACGGAACGCGCCGCCGGGTCCCCCCGCCGGGCGGCCGACGCCGCCCCGGAGCGCGTCGGGGAGGTCGGGGCCGGGTCGGTCCGCCAGCGCTGTCCGGTGGAGTTGTCGCGCACCTTGACCACGAGGTCGGCGCCCGGCTCGGCGGCGGTGACGGCGAGGGCGAGCTGCGGGTCCCGGCGGAGCACCAGTTCGTCGTCCGTGGTCAGGGCGTAGCGCACGTCGTGGCCCCGCGCGGTGCCCTCGTCGGCGCAGGTGCCCAGGACGACGACGCCGGCGTCCGCCCGCGAGTCCAGGCACAGCCCGGGGTCGGCCACCGACCGCAGCAGCCCGTCGTCCTCGTACGTCCACTGCTGGGTCCACCGCGACGAGCAGGCCGTCAGCCGGGCGCCCGCCCCGGCCCTCGGCACGCCGGGGACGTCCAGGCACAGCCCGGCGGCCTCGTTGCGCAGCCGGGTGCCGACCGGTGCGGAGGGCGGTCCGGCGGCCTCGGTGGGCGCGGGCGCGGCGGGCGCCGAGGCGGAGGGCTCGTGGCCGGCGACGCCGGTGGAGGCGGCCGGTCCCGCGCTGCTGCCGTCGTAGCTCCAGGAGTTGATGACCAGCGCGGTCATCAGGACACCGGCCGAGGCGGCGCCGACGCCGCGCAGCACCGACCCGGCCGAGCGCGGGCGGCGCACGGGCATCCGGGCCAGCAGGCCGGTGCGGGCGCCGCGGTGCCGGGCGGTGTCCCCGGGGCGGGGGCCGGAGGCGGCGCGGCCGGGCCGGGAGTCCAGGTAGCGGCGGGCGCCCCAGCCCAGTACGGCTTCGGCGATGAGGGTCGCCGGTCCGGTCTCGGCCAGGGCGAGCTGTTCGGCCGCGTGCCGGCAGTGCCGGCACCGGTCCAGGTGTTCGCGGACGTCCGGGAGCAGTTCGGTGCCCCGGCGGATCGGGACGTCGAGGAGGCGGTTGTGGAACCGGCAGTCCCGGGTGGGCGCGAACTGCTGGTGGGCGCGCACACACGCCTCGCGGAAGTGTTCCCGCGCCTGTGCCAGCGCCGCCGACGCCGTGTCGTGGTCCAGGCCCAGCAGGCCGGCCGGGACGCTGACGGGCTCGGCCTCGACCTCCGTGTGCCACAGCAGACAGCGGGCGGTCGCCGGGAGCGACTCGAAGGCCCGCGCGGCCAGCGTCCGGTTCTCCGGGATCAGCGACCTGGCGGTGCGCATGCCGCGTCCGCCCGCCGGTTTGAGCAGTTCCGGCAGGGTCGCGGATATCCGGTCGTCGGCGGACCACTGCCGGACCGTGTCGCGCACGGCCACCAGGAGCCGGGGGCGCAGGGCCGCGGCGGGGTCGCCCTGGGCGAGCCGGTCCAGGATCTTGCGGAAGGCGGCGGCGGTGACCATGGCGGCGACGTCCGCCGGGGTGGCGAGGCAGATGGCGGCGTAGTCGTGCGCCGGCCGCCAGTGCCGTGCGGTGAGCAGCGCGGCGGCGGAGGCGGCCAGGTTCTCCGGACGCTCCCGCAGTCTGGCGGCGAGGACGTCGTCGGACTCCCCCGGGTCTCCGCCGGACGGGGGCCGGAGCGGACGAGGGGTACGAGGGGTGGGCACTGAGGGGTTTTCCTTCCCACGCGCAGGCGAATGCCGACAGCGGGGGAGCGCGCACCGACGGTGAAGCGGACCCGGTCCATCAGGGCGCGTGCGTCACCCGGCCGTCACCCCCCGCACGGGGGCATCACTCTGGCACGAACACAGAATGCCAACAAGGCACTTGGAAAACCTGCACACTTGAAAGAAAGTCAGCCCCGACGCCGGCCCCGACGCCGTCCGGGATTCAGCCCCGATCCCGGCCCCGGCGTCATATCTGCCAGGAGCGCAGCCGGTCGGCCGCGCGGTAGATGTCGGCCTTGCCGGACATCAGATCGCGGGCCAGGTCGACCAGCGCGCCGTAGGGCGGATCGATGCCGGCGCCGCTGACGAACATGTAGGCCACGGCGGTCGCGCAGGCGAACCGGGCGTTGGCCGAGGGCAGCGGCTTGAGCACGGCGAGGGTGTGCAGCAGGGCGGCGGCCCGCCAGGCCGGGTCGGAGTCCACGCCGAGGCGGGGCGGGTCGACCCGGTGCCGGGCGACGGCGGCGACCAGGGCGGAGAAGTCGTTGACGACGGGCTGGTCCGGGAGCACTTCCTCGTGGCGCTGGAGCAGCCAGGGCACGTCGATGTGGAGAACGGAGGCCATGCGTCAGGCGGCCCGTCCCTCGCCCCGGGCGGGCGGCGGCTCGTCGTCGGGGAAGGCGGCGGCGAACTCCTCGGCGTGCCCCTGGAAGAACCGGCGGAACGCCTCCGCGCCTTCCTGGAGCGCCCGGTGCCGCGCGATGTCGGCGGCGGCGGCTTCTCGGACCAGGGCCTTCATCGACGTACCGCGCTCCTTGGCGATCTGACGCAGGTCCTCGAGTTCGCGGTCACTGAACTCCACGTTCAAGGCTGGCATGCCCCCACGGTACCGCTCGGGTACTGACCCGTAAATACTGCCAGGTCAGAATGGGCTCCGGGCGGTACCGCCGGGGGTGGGAGACCGGTTCAGCCCTGGTCGGCCACGAAGGCCGCCATGCGGGCCAGCGCGGCGTTCCAGTTGATGGTGGTCTCGTTGGTCGACCAGGACTGGATGTCGTCGATGTAGCAGAACTGGCCGACGCAGCCCTGGAGTTTCGCCTGGGCCACGGGGTCCTGGATGCTGGAGTTCGGACCGCCGGAGAGCGTGCCGGCCGGCGGGTCGGGGAGCGCCGGGTCGAGCTGGCGGGCGTACCAGCGGCTGTGCTGGTGGTGTGCGCTGACCTCTCCGTAGCCGGTGACGTAGGAGATGTTCAGCGCGTTGCGGCCCAGGATGTAGTCCATGCTCTGCAGGGCGCCGTCCCGGTACTTCGCGGCGCCGGTGAGGTCGTGGGCCGTGGCGAGCACGACCGCGTTGTTGAGGACCTGGTGGCTGGAGCCCCAGTCGTAGACGTTGTTCCCGGGGGCGTACGGCATCCCGTAGGGGTGGGCGTCCAGGGTGGCCAGATAGCGGTCGGCGCCCTGGACGACGGAGCGGCGGACGGCGTCCCGGCCGGGGAGCCGGCTCGGCACAGTCGCCAGGTCCAGGCGGGCCGCGGCGGCGGTGCGGGCCCAGTCGAAGCCGATCGGGCCGAAGATGTCGGCGGTGTGGACCGGTGAGGCGAGCACGTGGTCCCGGAAGTCCTTCTCGCCGGTGGTGAGGTACAGCTCGGCCGCCGCCCAGTAGAACTCGTCCCGCACGTCCCGGTCGGGGTAGGCGCCGCCGCCGACGCCGTCGTTCTCGTCGGCGTACACCTCGGGGTGGGCGAGCGCCGCCGCCCACGCCGTGCGGGCGGCCGCCAGGGCCCGCGCGGCGAAGGCGCGGTCGTACGGCTTGTAGAGGCGGGCCGCCTGGGCGGCGGTGGCGGCGAGGTTGAGGGTGGCCGCGGTGGTCGGCGGGTGGAGTTCGCGCTGCTGCGGGTCGTCGCTGGGCAGCAGGGGCAGGCCCGTCCACTGCTCGTCGTGGACCTTGTGGTGGGCCATGCCCGCCAGCGGCTGCCCCTCGGGGACCTGCATCCTCAGCAGGAAGTCCAGCTCCCAGCGGACCTCGTCGAGCAGGTCGGGCACGTTGTTGCCGCTCTCCGGAATGGCGAGGGTGCCGTCACGGAAGCGTTCGGCTCCCCGCGTGTGCAGCGCGCGCTCGTAGGTGCTCAGCAGCTCCCACACCGAGATGCCGCCGTTGACGACGTACTTGCCGTGGTCGCCGGCGTCGTACCAGCCGCCGGAGACGTCGAGGCGGTAGTCGCAGACACCCGGCTGGCAGGGCACGTCGGTGTCGCCCTGGTTGGGCGCGACGCCCACGTGCCCGGCGGGGCGGGCGTAGCCGGGACGCAGGTCGTCGCGGATCGCGAGGCCGCTGCGCTGGGTGTAGTAGAACTTCGCGGCGTCGGTGCGCAGCCGCTCGTAGGCGGCCGTGCCGATGTCGAAGGGGCGGCTGGTCTCGCCGTCGGCGACCAGGGTGAGGCCGGTGCCGCGCTTGCCGTAGCGGCCGAAGTCGATGGAGTGGACGTTCTGCCCGGAGGAGGCGTCGGTGCCGCGCGGCACGGTCCGGCCGCGGGCGACCACCGCGCCGCCGGCGTCCGTGAGCCGCCAGGGCAGCGCGCCGGTCGCGTCGGTGACGAGGGTGGCGTTCTTCGGCCCGTCCGGCAGGTAGGCGACCTGGTTGACCCGGACCCGCGGCCCGGTGTCGGGCTCGTACGGCTCCGGGGGCACCCCGCCCAGCAGGGACACGTCGTCCACGCAGAACCGCCACGGCTCGGCGCTCCCGCCGACCTGGAAGGCGACCTGGCCCTGGGCGGTGCCGGCGGGCGCGGTGAAGGTGTAGGAGTAGCTGTCGCCGGAGACGCTCGGCTGCGGGCTGACCTCGTAGTAGGCGTCGTACGGCTCGACCGCGAGCCCGACCAGGGCCCGGACCGCGTGCCCGCCGGGCGTGCCGCTCGCACGGAAGGAGAAACGATACGTCTCCCCCGCCACGAGCGGGATGGCGTTCTGGCCGACGATCGCGTCCCAGCGGTTGGCGGTGCCGCCGGGGACGTCGGCGCACAGCCGCCCGTCGTCCACGGCGGCGGTCAGGTTGCCGGTCGTCCACCAGGGCTCGGTGCCGTCGTCGAACGTGCCGTTCCTGACCTGCTCGGTCTCCTCGGCGCCCGCCGGGCCCGCGGGCAGCGCGGTGAGGGCCGCCGCCAGCAGGGCGGTCAGGGGCACGAGGACGGTGCTGCGTCTTCTCACGTCTGGGCTCCTCGGGGGGAGGTACGGGCGACACTCCCCGCGCGACGGCGTGGGAGCGCTCCCAAGGACGGACGCCGACCATGTTTGTTGGAGCCATGACACCGCGTCAACGGTCCGGACGGAACACGTTCCCTCCGGACCGTCGCCTCCCCCGCCGCAGCGGCCTCAGCGGGGCCGTCCCGGCGGTCCCTCAGCGGATGCGGCGTACGTACGCGTCCGCGCCCGCGCTCCGCGGGCCCCGGGCCAGGCGCTCGGCCTCGGAGGAGAAGGCGACCGTGCGCGCGCGGGCGTCCAGCGGCTGGTCGCCGACGAGCGCCTCGGCCGGCCGGCCCGAGACGTCGGTGACGGCGGGCGTGGTGCGGCCGGTGCGCAGGTCCCGCAGGTACCAGGAGCCGTCCGACCAGTTGGTCGCGGCCCGGAAGAGCAGGTACCGGCCGTCGCGGCTCAGCCTTCCGTCCAGGGTCCACAGGGACGGGTCGGGTGCCTCGACGATCCGCAGCGCACCGGTGCGCAGGTCACGGACGAAGACGTTGTACCCAGCGCCGTTGGCGTCCTCGGGACCGAGGTCGGTGGCGGCCGAACTGAACGAGACGTAACGGCCGTTGCCGCTGACCCGGCCGTCGCTCACGTCGCCGTTGCCGCGGACGCCCTCGGGAGTCAGGTACGCCGACCGGTACTCCCCCGTGCGGGCGTCGGCCACCTTGACGTCGTTGAACGGGCGGTAGTACTGGCCGTTCGTGTACACCAGCACACGCCCGTCGTCGCTGAGGGAGGGCCCGTACGACAGGACCCCGAGGTACGGATGGACCGTCAGCTCCCCGGTGCGCATGTCGCGGACGGCGACGCCCCGGCCCGGTTTGGGCACCGCGTCGCTCGACTCGTAGGCGACGTACCGGCCGTCCGCGCTGACGGAGGCGTCCCGCGCGTGCGCCGTGTTGCCCGTGATCTCGTTGCCGACGTACCTGAGCTTCCCGGTGCGCAGGTCACGCCAGTAGACCGACCGTTTGTCGTGCGTCTCGCCCGGGATCAGGTCGGGCGCGGCCGAGATGAAGACGACGTGCCGGCCACCGGCGCTGATGGCCCCGTAGGTGGCGCCGTGCGCGGACTGCCTGCCCTCGGCGTCCGTGCTGACGCGCTGGGTGCGGCCGGTCCTCAGGTCCCGCAGGAAGACGTCGGCGACGCCGTTGGTGTCCCCGCGGACCAGGTTGGACGCCTCCGACACGAACACGGCGTACCGTCCGTCGGCGCTCAGGGACGGGGCCCCGGACTCGGCGTCCGCGCCCTGGGTGAGTCTGACGTTGTGGGTCTTCGGGTGGTGGCCGTGCTTGCCCTGCCACGGCGCGGTGTGCGCCGTCGCGGGTGCCGGCAGTACCGCGACGGACGCGGCGGCCGCGACGGTCAGGGCTGCGGCGGCCGTTCCCCATCTGCTGCGCATGAGCGGGTTCCCCCTCGCGAGTCGGTGTCCCGGGCCGGTGACGGCCGTGGGCCCGGACCGGGAGCCGCGTGAAGGGATGGTCGGCCCCCTCGTACGACCCGTGCGCCCCGTGCGTCCCCCGGCGCACACCCGCCCTGCCCCCACCGGGCATCCTCCAGTCAAGGCGCACCATCCGCACCGCGGCAATCCGCAGAACGCCGTACAACCCGCCGGCGAGATCGACGGTCCGCGTGGGCCGGGAAGGGCGCGAGGGCCGGGCGTGCGCCCTCCCCGGCGCCGGTCAGGCGGCCGGCGCCGCCAGCCGGCTGATCCGCACCGCGCCCCGGGCCTCACCGGGGTGGCCGCTGGTCAGGGTTAGGCGGATCCGGGAGCCGCGGACCGGGTCGAAGGTGACGACCGTGGGCTGGTCGGACGCGGTGGCCCAGTCGGTACGGGCGCCCTCGACGGCCCGCCACGCCCGGCCGTTCCACACCTCGGCCTCGACGGCGGCGGGCAGGGTGTGCGTGGCGTCGGTGGTGAAGGAGACCTCGATCCGGTCGAAGCGGCGGGCGCGTCCGTAGTCGACGCTCACCCAGTCCTCCGCGCGGGCGCCGTCGAAGGCGGGCAGCAGGGCGGTGGCCGCCTTGACGAAGCCGTTGGACCAGCCGGTCGCCGGGTCGCCGTCGAGCATGGCGGCCGGGAGGGTGTCGGGGCGGCCGGAGTAGCTCGCGTCCGCGTGCGGGGTCTCCACGGGCGCCGGATACGCCGCCCGGAACCCGGGCGCGGGCGTGGTGCCGCGGTCCGCCGCCCGCTCGGTGCGCACGGTGGCCGTGCCCGTGCGCAGACCCTCCGCTCGGGCGGTCACCTTCAGGGTCCCGGCCCGGGTGCCGGAGCGGACGATGGCGAGGGCCTTGCCGTGGAAGGCGGTGCGGGTGGTCGCCTGGTAGGGCTCGGCGCTCTCCTGGCGGCCGTTGTCCAGCCCGGCGAGACTGCCTCCGGCCACGTCGAAGGTGATCAGGTGCTCGGCGCCGGGCACCACCGTGCCGTGCCGGTCGACGACGTCGGCGGTGACGAAGACCAGGGAACGGCCGTCCGCGGCGAGCCGCTTCCGGTCGGGCGTCAGCCGGATCGCGTACGGCGCACCGGCCGTGCGCAGCACGTCGGTGGCGACCGTTTTCCCGTCCCGCCGGGCGACGGCCCTCAGCTCGCCCGGCGCGTAGGGCACCTTCCAGGTCAGGTGCAGCTTGCCCGCGCTGCCGTTGGGGCTGGTGTAACTGCCCGGGAACGGGCCGTCGGTGAAGGTCTTGTCGTCGCCGGTGGCCTCGGTGGTCTCCAGGTAGGTCCGCCCGTCGGCGGTCTTCTTGGTGTCGAACCTCCGCACGCCCAGCGACGCCCCGTCGAGGAACAGTTCCACGGTGTCCACGTTGGAGTAGGCCCACACCTCGACCGTGTCGCCCGCCGCGTGGTTCCAGGTCGTCGGCAGCAGGTGGACCATCGGCTCGTCGGTCCACTGGCTGCGGAAGAGGTGGTACATGTCCTTGGGGAAGCCCGCGGTGTCCACGGCGCCGAAGAAGGAAGCCTTCACCGGGAAGACGTCGTACGGCGTCGGCTCCCCGATGTAGTCGATGCCCGACCACAGGAACTGCCCGGCGAACCACCTGCGGTCGCGGTCCTTCTTGTGGCCGTACTCGCCGCTCATGGTCCAGGAGGCGAGGTTGTTGTCGTAGGAGGAGGTCGCCCGCCTGCCGGGGGTGTGGTTCTCCCCGGTGTTGAGGTGCTCGGGCTCCTGGTACGTGCCACGCGTGGAGGTCTCCGAGGACGACTCCGACTCGAACAGGAACAGGTGGGGATAGGCGGCGTGCAGCGCGTCGACCGACTTGGCGGTGTTGTAGTTGAGGCCGAGTCCGTCGAGCTTGGCCAGCATGAGGTCGGCCGCCGAGCCCTTGGCGGGCATACCGCGGTACTTGTCGGAGCCGATGACCAGGGGGCGGGTGTCGTCGGCGGCCTTGATCGCGCCGATGATCCGGTCGGCCATGGCGAGACCGGCGGTGGAGGTGGAGTCGGGGACCTCGTTGCCGATCGACCACATCACGACGGCGGGCGAGTTGCGGGCGGCCAGGACCATCTCGCCGGCGTCCGTCTCGCACCACTGGTCGAAGAACCGGCCGTAGTCCCAGCGGTTCTTGCCGGTGCGCCAGCAGTCGAACGCCTCGACCAGCATGACGATCCCGAGTTCCTCGCAGACCCGGATCACCGCCGGGTCGGGCGGGTTGTGCGAGGTGCGCAGGGCGTTGACGCCCATCGACTTCATGATCTCCAGTTGCCTGCGGACCGCGTCGGCGCTGACGGCGGCGCCGAGCGCGCCGAGGTCGTGGTGGAGGTCGACGCCCTTGAGCTTGGCGTGGACGCCGTTGAGGTGGAAGCCCTCCTCGGGGTCGATCCGGAAGGTGCGTATGCCGAACACGGTGTCGTACGTGTCCACCGTCCGGCCGCCGACGCGCAGTTCGGTGCGCAGGGTGTACCGGTCGGGGGTGGCGAAGTCCCAGCGGCGGGGCCGGGCGACGGCCAGCTCGTGGGTCTCGCTCCGGTCGTCGGCGCCGACGGTGACCGTGGAGGAGGCGCGGGCCACGGTGCGGCCGTCGGGGTCCCGGACCGTCGAGCGGATCTCGACCTCGCGCGAGGCGCCGGAGGCGTTCACCACCGTGGTCGCCACCCGCACGACGGCCCGCTCGTCGGTCACCTCCGGGGTGGTGACGTACGTGCCCCAGCGCCCCACGTGCACGGGCTCGGTGACGACCAGGCGGGCCTCGCGGTAGATGCCGCTGCCGGAGTACCAGCGGCTGCTCGGCAGCCGGTTGCGGACCCGGACCGCGAGCACGTTCTGGGTCCGGCCGTCGGTGTGCACCAGGTCGGTGAGGTCGAGGGCGAAACCCGTGTAGCCGTAGGGGTGGCGGCCCACCTCGGTGCCGTTGCACCAGACGTAGGCGTCCATGTAGACGCCGTCGAACTCCACCGCGATCCGCTTGCCCGCGAGCGCGGCCGGCAGTGCGAAGGAGAGGCGGTACCAGCCGAGGCCGCCCGGCAGGAAGCCGGTGCCGCTGGTGGTGCCGTGCTCGGTGGTGGGCGCCTGTTCGATGCTCCAGTCGTGCGGGACGGCGACCTCGCGCCAGGCGGAGTCGTCGTACCCGGGGTCAGCGGCGTCCGCGTCGGGTTCGTCGGCACCCACGGGATCGGCGAGAGTGAAGCGCCAGCCGTCCCGCAGGGCGACGGTACGACGGCCGGAGAAACCTTCCTGCTCATCCGCCGCCCACACCCCCGGGGCGACCGGCAGCACCCCGGCCACCGGGGTGGCCGCGGAGGCGATCAGGACGGATCTGCGCGTGACTGTCATGGCTCTCCCTCATCAGGGCCCAGAAGTACTCACAAGTGATCGCGAACAAACAGATTCTGTCGACGCGTCACAGCGGTCCGTCAAGGGGGCGGAGGCGCACTTCTCCCGCACGCGCCACCCCCGTCGCGCCTGTTGAAGACCCCGTGCGCCCACCAAGTGCCGTACAGACCGCGTTCGGGTCCGCGCGACCCCTGTGACGCACTACGCTGTGCCCCAAGTGACACACCGTTCACTGTGAGTGTGCGCGATGGAGTGGCGACGATGAGCCCGGTCAACCCGTACGACGATGCCGCCACGGCCCGGGCTGTCATCGACGACACCGGCGTGGTACTGCACTGGAACGAGGGGGCGAGCAGACTGCTCGGCCACCCCCCGGAAGGAGTCGTGGGCCGGCCCGCCGCCGACCTGCTGGCCGGCGCCGGCCAGGACGAGTTCCCGAAACCCGGCGACGCACGCTGGCACGGCGTGCTGAAGCTGCGGCACCGCGACGGACACGTGGTGTCCGCCCGGGTGCTCGCCCACCGCCGGGGCCCCGACGTCGGCCGCCCGGCCGGCTGGCTGGCGGTCGCGGCGCTGGACAGCGTCCCCGACCCGGCGGACGACCCCCTGGTCAACCTGGCGCTGACCCAGTCGCCCTGCGCCATGCTGATCTTCGACGAACAGCTGCGGCTGTGCGGTGTCAACGACGCCATGGCCCGTCTGACGATGGTGCCGTCCGAGCACCTGCTCGGCCTGCGGCTCACCGACATCGACAGCCACCCGGAGTACGCCAAGTACGAGGAGAACCTCCGGCGGGTCCTCGTCACCGGGAAGACGCACGAGGTGGAGACGTTCCAGCCGGTCCCCGGCGAGACGCACCCCCAGGCGTGGCTGGCCCGCGTCGCGCGGCTGACCGGCCCCGACGGCCGGATCCGCGGTGTCTGCGCGAGCGTCCACGACTTCACCGAGCAGCACCGGGCCCGGGAGCGGCTCCAGCTGGTCAACGAGGCCAGCGTGCGCATCGGCACCACGCTCGACGTCACCCGTACCGCCCAGGAACTGGCCCAGGTCTGCGTTCCGGTCCTCGCCGACTTCGTCAGCGTCGACCTGCTCGACCCGGGGGAGCACGGCGGCGAGCACCCGGACCGGCCCCTGCCCCCGGTGGCCCTGCGCCGGGCCGCCCATACGTCGGTCACCCCGGGCTGCCCCGAGGCGGTGGCCGAACCGGGCCGGCTCGACGACTACCCGGCCGGTTCCCCGCAGGCCGAGTGCCTGGTCACCGGACGCGCGATCGTGACCACGGTGCCCTCCGGGGACGGCGAGGGGTGGCGGAACCGGGACGAGGTCCCCTTCCGGGGGGTGCGGGAGGACGGCGTCCACTCCATGCTGTGCGTCCCGCTCCAGGCCCGGGGCGCCACCCTCGGGGTCGCGGTCTTCGCCCGCTTCCGGCGCCCGGCGCCGTTCACCCACGAGGACGTGCTGCTGGCCGAGGAGGTCACCGCGCGGGCCGCCGTCTGCATCGACAACGCCCGCCGCTACTCCCGGGAGCGGGAGACCACACTGACCCTCCAGCGCAGCCTGCTCCCCCGCCAGCTGCCGCCCACGGCGGCGGTGCAGGCCGCCTCCCGCTACCTCCCGGCGGCCCGCGCCGGAGTGGGCGGCGACTGGTTCGACGTCATCCCGCTGTCCGGGATGCGGGTCGCGATGGTCGTGGGGGACGTGGTCGGCCACGGCATCCAGGCGTCGGCCACGATGGGCCGGCTGCGTACCGCCGTGCGCACCCTCGCCGACATCGACCTGGCCCCCGACGAACTCCTCACCCACCTCGACGACCTGGTCGTCCGGCTCTCCGACGAGTCCGGCGGCGACGGCACCGGCGAGGTCGGCGCCACCTGTCTGTACGCGGTCTACGACCCGGTCTCCCGGCGCTGCACCCTGGCCCGGGCCGGTCATCCGCCGCCCGTCCTGGTTCCGCCGGACGGATCGCCCCACCATGTCGAACTGCCCTCCGGACCGCCGCTGGGCGTGGGCGGGCTGCCGTTCGAGTCGGCCGAACTGGACCTCAGCGAGGGCTCCGTACTGGCGTTCTACACCGACGGGTTGATCGAGAGCCGGGAGCGGGACGGCGACACCGGTATCGCCCTGCTGTGCGAGGCCCTGGCGGCAGCCCCGCCCGGCTCCACATCCGCGGCCCTGGACCAGACCTGCGACCGGGTGCTGCGCACCCTGCTGCCGCCGGGGGGCGCCGCCGACGACGTGGCCCTGCTGCTGTCCCGCGCCCGGGGCCTGCCCCCGTCCCGGGTGGCGACCTGGGACATCCCCGCCGACCCGGCTCTGGTCGCGCCCGTCCGCAAGCAGGTCCTGGACCAGCTGGCCACCTGGTCGCTGACGGAGGCGTCCTTCACCACCGAACTGGTGGTGAGCGAACTGGTCACCAACGCCATCCGCTACGGCGCACCGCCGATCCGGCTGCGGCTGATCCACGACGCGACCACGCTGATCTGCGAGGTGTCCGACACCAGCCACACCGCCCCGCACCTGCGCCGCGCCAAGACCTGGGACGAGGGCGGACGCGGTCTGCTGCTGGTCGCCCAGCTCACCCAGCGCTGGGGCAGCCGGCACACCACCGAGGGCAAGACGATCTGGGCGGAGCTGACGCTGCTGGACCAGGGCTGAACGCCGGTTTCCCGGCCTCGCGACGGGACATCCGGACAGACAGGACGTAGGGAATGAACCCCGGTCCGGTCGTGACGAATCCCCAGGAGGGTAGGCAGCGATGGTGAACACATACCGGCCGGTGCGCCGGACGGCGCTGCTCGCGGGCGCGGTCGCGCTGCTCGGCGCCCTGACCGCCTGCGGCGACGGCGGCGGTACGGCGACGGCACCGGGCCGCTCCCCGACGACCGCGGGGACGGCAACGGACGGGAACACTGACGGGAACACTGACGGGAACACGGCCGGGACCACGGCCGCGCCCGGCTCGGGCTCCCCCAGCGCCCCGGCGTCCAGCGCCGTACCGAGCACCGCCCCGACCGACACGGCCGGGTCCGCGTCGGCCTCGGCCCGCACCGACGGCCGCTGCCGCACCACCGAGCTGCGGGCCTCCGTCGGCCGCGTCGACCCGGGCGCCGGCCAGCGCAACTTCCCCGTGATCCTGACCAACGCCTCGTCCCGTACCTGCACCCTGTACGGCTATCCGGGCGCCGCGTTCGTCGACGCGTCCGGCAGGCAGCTGGGCCCGGACCCGGTGCGCGACCCCGCCTCGCCCCGGACCGTCACCCTCACCCCGGGCAAGAGCGCCTGGTCGGCGCTGTCGTTCGCCAGCCCGGACGTCAGCGGGGCGCGCACCGCCGCCCCGGCGACCCTGCTCGTCACCCCGCCGGACGAGCGGGACGCCCTGGAGGTGACCTGGAAGGCCGGCGAGGTGCCGGTGGGCGGCAACGAGTCCGAGGTCTCGCTCACCGCCCTGACCCCCGGCACGGGCCCCTGAGCCGCCCGGCTCAGTGCCCGGCGACCGGATGCGGCGCGTAGGGCCGCTCCAGTTCCTCGGCCTCCTTGTCGCTCAGCTCCAGTCCGACCGCCGCCACCGCGTCCTCCAGGTGCCCGGACCTGGCCGCTCCGACGATCGGCGCGGTCACCGCGGACCGGCGCAGCAGCCAGGCCAGCGCCACCTGGGCGCGCGGGACGCCGCGCTCGCCGGCGATGCGGGTGACGGCCTCGACGATGGCGCGGTCGCCCTCCTGGTAGAGGGTGCCGCCGAAGCGGTCGGTCTCGCTGCGCCGGGTGGCGGTCCCCCAGTCACGGGTGAGGCGCCCGCGGGCCAGCGGGCTCCACGGCAGCACTCCGACGCCCTGGTCCGCGCAGAGCGGCAGCATCTCCCGCTCCTCCTCGCGGTAGATCAGGTTGTAGTGGTTCTGCATGCTGACGAACTTGGTCCAGCCGTGCCGCTCGGCGGTGTACTGGGCCTTGGAGAACTGCCAGGCGTACATCGAGCTGGCCCCGATGTACCGCACCTTGCCCGCCTTGACCAGGTCGTGCAGGGCTTCCATCGTCTCCTCGACGGGCGTGTGCGGGTCCCAGCGGTGGATCTGGTACAGGTCCACGTAGTCGGTGCCCAGCCGCCGGAGGCTGTGGTCGATCTCGGTCATGATCGCCTTGCGGGACAGGCCGCCGCCGTTGGGGCCGGGCCGCATCCGGCCGTGCACCTTGGTGGCGAGCACGATCTCGTCCCGGCGGGCGAAGTCGGCCAGGGCCCGTCCGACGATCTCCTCGCTGGTGCCGTCGGAGTAGACGTTGGCCGTGTCGAAGAAGGTGATCCCGGCCTCCACCGCCTGCCGGATCAGGGGCCGCGCGGCGTCCTCGTCGAGGGTCCACTCGTGCGGACCCCGCTCGGGCACACCGTAGGTCATGCACCCCAGACAGATCCGCGAGACGTCCAGGCCCGTCGAACCGAGCTTCACGTACTGCATCGTTGCCGCTCCCGCCTTCAGGACGAGTGATCTCCAGGTCGAGTGATCTTTTATGACGAGCCTACGGCCTTGAGGTGACCGTACGGCGTGGGAGCGGCCCGGGGGCGGGCGGGCTCGCGCATCCTCGGCGCAGACGGCGGGCGCCGGGCCGTCCGGTCCGCGCCGTTCCCGTCAGCGTTTCCACCAGCGTTCCCGTCAGCGTTTCCCTCACTGTTTCCGGAGGAAGATGTGCCGATCCGTCCGAGAAGTGTCCCGGTCCTGGCCGGTGCCGCCGTGCTGTGCCTGGCCCTCGTCCCGTCCGCCTGGGGCCGTCCGGGTCCCGTGCCGAAGCCGGCGGAGGGGACGGCGTCGACGCTGTGCGCCCCGGCCGGCACCCTGCGCGGCGCGGCCGGTGAGCGGGCCGCGGTCAGCCTGTGCGCGAGCGGCGGCGCCCGCGGCCTGTCCGTCTCGGCGCCCGCCACCTGTACCACCGGCTCCCGGGCGGCCGTCCGGTACGCCTGTGCGACCTCCGGAAGCTGGACCGCGCGGCGCGACGGCGCGGCCGTCGCCTCCGGGACGCTGCCCGGCGCGGACGCCGCCTACCCGGGCCCGGGGACGTACGAGATCACCGCGACCGTGCGCGCGCGTTCGGAGCCCGGAGGCGTGGACCTGCGCGGCACGGTGCGCGCGACGCTCCGGCTGAGCGCGCCCAGGCCCGTCCCCACCCACCGCGTCGAGGTCGACCGTCGCGTGCTGCGGCCGGACACCGTCACCACCCTCACCTACACCGTCCACCGGGACAGCGACGCGGGGGACGGCAGTGCCCGCTTCGGGCTCATCGGCGAGGAGGGGTCGGGGGTGGAGCTGGCCACGGACGACGCCCGCTGCGTCAATCCGCTGGTGGGCCGTCACCCGTCGACCGACCGGCTCGAGCACTCGCTGGACTGCGCGTTCACCGACCTCCAGCCGGGCCGGCCGGCCACCGTGCGGGTCCGCGTCGCCCTGAAGGCGGCCTGCTCCACGGTGGTGTCGAAGCTGGGGTACTGGATGCCGCGCGGTCAGGAAGTGTTCACCGGCGGCATGCTGGTGGGGCCGACGGTGGGGTGCGACCGGTCCTGACCCGGACGTTCGACGAGGTCCAGCGCGCGCTCCCAGGGGAATGCGGCCGCGTCCGGCGTGCCGAAGCGGACGCCCATCGCGCGCAGCCGGGCGAGACTCTCCCGGTGGGCCGGGTGGGCGGCCAGCGCGTCGCCCACGCAGGGCAGCACACCGATGGGCACACCGAGGCCGTGCGCCTCGCACAGGGTGCCCAGGGCGAGGGTGTCGGCGATGCCGGCGGCCCATTTGTTGAGGGTGTTGAAGGTGGCGGGCGCGACGATCACGGCGTCCGGCGCGGGGAACGGGCGGGGTTCGCCGGGGCGGCGTGAGCGGGCCCGCACCGGGCGGCCGGTCAGCGTCTCGACAGCCACGACGTCGAAGAAGCCGTCGGTCGCGGCGGTCGGGGTGGCGATCACCCCGACCGCCCAGCCGCGCCGCTGCGCCGCTTCGATCAGCTCGCCGACGTCCGCGGCGACGCCGGCGGCGCAGACGACCACGTAGAGGAAGGGTTTCCGGTCCCGTTCGGTCACCCGGGAAGCCTACTCAGCGGGCGGCCGGGGTGACCGGTGCGGGGTGACCGGATGCCGCGCCGGGTGTCAGCCCGCCGGATGGTCCGTCACCAGGACGGCGCCCACCGGGCAGGCCCGGGCCGCCTCCCGGACCAGGGGGCTGCCCCCGCCGTCCTCGCGGCCGGGCAGGACGGCGCCGTAGCCGTCGTCGTCCTGGGTGAACACGTCGGGGGCGGTCAGGGCGCACTGGCCGGCGCCGATGCAGACGTCTTTGTCGATGTCGATGCGCATGGTCCGTCAGCTTCCTACCAGGTCACGGGGAGTTCCAGCACTCCCTGGATCGTGTCGCCGGGTTTGTGGGGGATCCGCTCGGCCGGGACGGCCAGGCGCAGGCCGGGCAGCCGGCGCAGGAGGGCGCCGAGGGCTATCTCCATCTCGGCGCGGGCCAGGTGCTGGCCGAGGCACTGGTGGATGCCGGAGCCGAAGGAGAGGTGGAGGCGGGTCGGGCGGTGCCAGTCGAGGGCGTCCGGCTCCGGGCACAGGGCCTGGTCCCGGTTGATGAGGGAGAGGGCGAAGACGACGCCGTCGCCGGCCCGGATGGTCTCTCCGTCCGTCTCGATGTCCTCGACGGCCACCCGCAGCAGACCGTCGGTGATCGCCAGGGTCCGTGTCAGTTCCTCGACGGCGGCGGGCAGCAGGGCGGGGTCGGCCCGCAGTTCGGCGAGGCGCTCGGGGTGGCGCAGCAGGGTGTAGGTGCCCAGGGAGATCATGTTGGCGGTCGTCTCGTGGCCCGCGACCAGCAGGATGACCGCCAGGGCGACGAGTTCCTCGCGGCCGGGGGTGTCCGGGCCGGGGCGGTGGACCAGGTCGTCCAGCAGGCCGGTGCCGGGGTCCGCGCGCTTGCGGTCGACCAGGTCACCGAGGTACGCGGCGAGGCGGTCGCGGGCGTCCAGGGCGTCGGCGGCGGTGGGGCCGCGCAGCAGCCGGCGGGACTGTTCCTGGAAGAAGGCGTGGTCGGCGTAGGGGACGCCGAGCAGCGCGCAGATCACCCGCGACGGCACCGGGAGCGCGAAGGCGGTCACCAGGTCGGCGGGCGGGCCCTGGGCGATCAGCGCGTCGAGGTGCTCGTCGACGATCTCCTGGATGCGCGGGCGCAGGGCCGTCGCCCGCCGCAGGGTGAACTCGGGGAGCACCAGGTGGCGTTGGGTCCGGTGTTCGGGGTCGTCGACGCCGAGCAGCGCGGCCTTGCGGCCGGCCGTGGCGGCCAGCCGTGGCGAGGTGGCGGGAAATCCGGGGCGGGTGCGGTCGGTGGACAGCCGCTGGTCGGCCAGGAGCCGGCGGGCGGTGGCGTGCCCCGTGACCAGCCAGGCCGGGCGGCCGTCGTAGAGGGTGACGCGGGCCAGTGGCCTGGTGGCGCGCAGCCGGTCGTAGCCGGCGGGCGGCCGGTAGGGGCAGGTCCGGTCCTGGGGGAAGGCGACGGGTTCGGTCGTGTCCGGCATGACAGTCCATTAGATGCCGCTCGCTACCGGGCGGCGACGCGAAGTTCGGCCAGATCGGCGCACCGGGGCAGCAGCCGGGGATCGCGGTCGGGAGGCGGTAGAAATGGAACACGACCGGGTGGTGTTGACCTCGGTGCCAGTGAGCCGTACGACCGACGATGGGACGGATGCAGATGCCTCTTGAGGGCGAGTACGAACCCAGCCCGACGCAGTGGGTGCGGGAGCAGGTGGAGCTGTACGAAAGGTCCGGCGGCACCGAGGGCACGACCCTGCTGGACACCGGTCTGCCGGTGATCCTGCTGACGACCAGGGGCGCGAAGAGCGGGAAGCTGCGCAAGACGCCGCTGATGCGCGTCGAGCACGACGGCCGCTACGCGGTGGTCGCCTCGCTGGGCGGAGCGCCGCAGCACCCGGTGTGGTACTTCAACGTCAAGGCCGACCCGCGGGTGGAGCTCCAGGACGGGCCGGTGAAGCGGGACTTCACGGCCCGTGAGGTCACGGGCGCGGAGAAGGCCGAGTGGTGGGAGCGCGCCGTCGCGGCGTTCCCGGACTACGCCGACTACCAGCAGAAGACGGACCGGGAGATCCCGGTCTTCGTGCTGGAGCCGGCCGGCGGTTCCTGAGCGCGGGCTGGGAGTCCGCTGAGAATTTTTCCCTCCGGCCGTGCATGGACCGGCCGCCGCCGGGCACCTGAAGGTCAGGCCCCGTCGCGTTCCCCCGTCGCGGCGGGGCTTTCGCGTGCCTCCCGGGCGAGCCGGTCCGTCACGTCCAGGAAGATCTGCCCCGCCTCGGGCACGGTGTTGGCGAGGGACCGCTTGATGCGTACGGCCACCTCCTCGACCCGTTCGCTGTCCAGGCCGGGCACCAGGTCGATGCGGGCGGCCACCAGGGTGGAGTCGAGGCCGGTCTTCATCGTGAACAGGGCCTCGACGCTGTCGATCTCCGGCTGGGCCTCCAGCAGGGCCCGGATCCGGCCGGTGGCCTCCGGGTCGGCGGCCTCGCCGATCAGCTGGTCGCGGGCCTCGCGGCCGAGCCGGTAGGCGACGTAGACGAGCAGGGCGCCGATGGCGAGCGAGGCGGACGCCTCCCAGACCACCTGTCCGGTGACCATGTGCAGCGCCATGCCGATCATGGCGAGCGTCACGCCGAGCACCGCGGTGCCGTCCTCGGCGACGACCGTGCGCAGGGCCGGGTCGCTCAGACCGCCGCCCTGCCGGCGCACCTGGTGCAGGGCCCGCAGCAGCGAGGCGCCCTCGGCGAGGAAGGCGACACCGAGCACGACCAGACCGGCGACGTAGCCGCTCAGTTCTTCCTCGGCGCCCGTGCGCAGGGCCTCGACGCCCTGGTAGAAGGAGAAGCAGCCGCCCATCACGAAGATGCCGACGGCCGCCAGCAGTGACCAGAAGTAGCGCTCCTTGCCGTAGCCGAAGGGGTGCCGGCGGTCGGCCGGGCGGCGGCTGCGGCGCAGCGCGGCCAGGAGGAAGACCTCGTTGAGGCTGTCGGCCACGGAGTGCGCCGCCTCCGACAGCAGCGCGGGTGATCCGGCGACGAAGCCGCCGGCCGCCTTGGCGACGGCGATCACCAGGTTGGCGGCCAGCGCCACCAGCACGGTGACGCGGGTACGCCGGTCGGTCGCCCCGTTCTCCGGTGTCTTCGATCCGCTCTCCGGTGTGTCGGGTCCATTGTCCTCGCCCGTCCGGGGCGTCGTCTGCCGCGTAGTCGTTCCGCTCACCTTTCGCCGGATGCCCCCGGCCTGCCCGGATCACACCCTCTTGTGGGTGGCCGCCCCGTGCCGGGGGCCGAAAACTGGGAACGCGTCAACCAGGGCATCCGTGCGGCAGGGAGGAGAGGGCCATGAGCGAGGGCGCCGGGGAGGCCGGCAACAGCGCGTACGGCAGGAAGGCGTTCAAACGGTCCCGGAGCCATTTCGCGGACCGCGTCACCGCCGACGGCCGGGACGGCTGGCCGGTGGCGGCCGGGCGGTACCGGCTGGTGGTCAGCCGGGCCTGCCCGTGGGCGAGCCGGGCACTGGTCTCCCGGCGGCTGCTCGGCCTGGAGCAGGCTCTGTCCCTGGCGGTCGCCGACCCGATCCAGGACGACCGCAGCTGGCGGTTCACCCTCGATCCGGACGGCCGCGACCCGGTGCTCGGCATCCGCTACCTCAGCGAGGCGTACGACCGGCGGGAGACCGGGTATCCGGGCGGGGTGAGCGTGCCGGCGATCGTGGACGTGCCGAGCGGCGCACTGGTCACCAACGACTTCCAGCAGATCACCCTGGACCTGGCGACCGAGTGGACGGCCCTGCACCGGCCGGGAGCGCCCGACCTGTACCCCGAGAAGCTGCGGGACGAGATCGACGAGGTGATGGCGGGCATCTACCACGACGTCAACAACGGGGTGTACCGGGCGGGCTTCGCCACCGGCCAGGAGGAGTACGAGGAGGCGTGCGCGGGCGTGTTCCGGCGGCTGGAGCTGCTGACGCCCCGGCTGGAGCGGCAGCGCTATCTGGTCGGCGACACCATCACGGAGGCGGACATCCGGCTGTTCACCACGCTGGTCCGGTTCGACGCCGTCTACCACGGCCACTTCAAGTGCAACCGCTGGAAGCTGACGGAGAGTCCGGTGCTGTGGGGTTACGTCCGCGATCTGTTCCAGACGCCGGGGTTCGGCGACACCGTCGACTTCGACCACATCAAGCGTCACTACTACCAGGTGCATACGGGCGTGAATCCGACCCGCATCGTGCCGCTGGGCCCCGACCTGTCCGGCTGGCTCACCCCGCACCACCGCGAGGAGCTGGGCGGCCGGCCGTTCGGCGACGGCACCCCACCCGGCCCGGTCCCCGCCGGCGAGGAGGTCCCGGCGCGGGGCAGGCCCTGATCCGGTCCTCTTCGTTCGAGGTACCGGCCCGTTCGGCGTACGGATGCGTTCGGCATACCAATTCGTTCGGCGTGCCGATTCATTCGTACCGATTCATTCGGCGTACCGATTCATTCGCCGTACCAAGGAGGAATTTCGTGGGAAAGAAGAAGAAGCAGAAGCTTCCGATGGCCTACAAGCCGGTCGGTTTCGTGATGGGCTGGGCGGGCGGCGCGCTGGCCGGAATGGCGTTCCAGAAGACGTGGAAGCTGATCCGCCACGAGGACGACGCGCCCGACGCCCTGGACCCGGACCGCGGCTGGGGCGAGATCCTGCTGGCCGCCGCGATCCAGGGTGCCATCTTCGCCGTGGTGCGCAGTGCCGTGGACCGCTCGGGCGCCAAGGTCATCGAGCGTTCCACCGGGGTGTGGCCGGCCGCGGGTTCGGGCGGCCGGGACTGACCACCGCCCCGGCACGCCGCCGACGCCCCGCGAGCGGACCGTCCGCCGCGGGGCTCAGCCCTGTTTGGGCGCGGTCGAGGGATTGCGGCGCAGGGTGAAGGAGTGGCCGGCCGGGTCGGAGAAGCCGCGCTCCTCGTAGGGGCCGGGCGTGTCCTTCGCCTCCACCGGGCGCCCACCGAGCCCCACGATGCCGCGCTCGGCCTCGTCGAGGTCGTCCACCACGAAGTCCAGATGGACCTGGAGGGAGTTCTCGGGGCGGGGCCAGCTCGGCGGGGTGGCGTTGACGTCCCGGCGGAACGCCATGCGGAAGCCGTCGGCTCCCCTGATCTCGATCCGGTTGGCGGCCACGTCGGTCTCCCGCGCGCCGAGCAGTTCCTTGTAGAACTCCGCGAGCATCTCGGGCTCGGCACAGTCGAGCACCACGACGCCCGCATTCACCAGTGCCATCTCTTCTCCTCCGAAGGTCCGGGGCGCGGGGCGGCCTGCCCCGTGCCCTGTACCTAGCTGATATCCGCGCCCGGCGGAATCAGTCGGGTGGCGCGGCGACGCCGGGTTCGTCGGTTCGCGTCGGGGCGGGCGGAGGCGGGCGGCGGTGTGCGCGGCGTCGGCGGGGCGCGCGGCCGGTCAGCGGGGCGCGCGGAACGTGCGGCGGTAGGCCTGGGGGGAGACGCCGATCGCCGCGTGCAGGTGCTGGCGCAGTGAGGCGCCCGTGGCGAAGCCGACCCGGCCGGCGATCTGATCGACCGACAGGTCGCTGGACTCCAGCAGGTGCCGGGCCCGGGCGACGCGCTGCTGGATCAGCCAGCGGCCTGGGCTGAGGCCCACCTCGTCGTCGAAGCGGCGGGCGAAGGTGCGCAGGCTCATCCCGGCGTGCGCCGCGAGGTCCGCGAGGGTCAACGACTCGTCGAGCCGTTCCAGCGCCCAGACCCGGGTGGCGGCGGTGCTCGCCGCTCCCGCCCGCGGAACCGGCTGCTCGATGTACTGCGCCTGGCCGCCGTCCCGGAACGGCGGGACGACGCAGCGCCGGGCGACGGCGTTGGCCAGTGCGCTGCCGTGGTCCTCACGGATCAGATGCAGGCAGACGTCGACACCGGAGGCGGCCCCGGCCGAGGTCAGGAAGCGGCCGTCGTGGACGAAGAGCACGTCCGGGTCGAGGGTGACGCGCGGGAACATCCGGCGGAAGACGTCAGTGAGCTGCCAGTGGGTGGTCGCCCGGCGGCCGTCAAGGAGTCCGGCCGCGGCCAGCACGAAGGCACCGGTGCAGATGGACAGCAGGCGGGCGCCCGGCGGGACACGCCTGAGGGCGGCGGTGGCCTCACCGGTGAGGCTCTCGGTGATCCGGGACGGCGTCACGGCGGCGACCACCACCGTGTCGGCCGTGGCCAGTGCCTCGGGTCCGTGCTCGGCGGTGACGGTGAAGTCCGCCTCGGTGCGCACCGGACGTCCGTCGACGGTGCAGGTCAGCACCTCGTACCGGCCGTCGGCCGCGCCGAGGACACGGCTGGGGATGCCGAGCTCGAAGGGGTAGACGCCGTCGAGGGCGAGGACCACGACCCGTTCCGGGCGTTCCGTGTGCGACATGGCACGATCTTATCGGGTCATGACCATCATGCCATTTCCCGGACGAGCGGGGAGCGGCAGGCTGGGTGACCATGAGTGATGTGAACACCATGCGAGCGATCCGCCAGGACACCCTGGGCGGACCCGAGGTTCTGAAGGAAGTACGGCTGGAGCGCCCGGCGCCCCGCCCCAACGAGGTGCTGGTGCGGGTACGCGCCGCCGGCGTCAATCCCACCGACTGGAAGCACCGCGCGAACGGCGGCTTCCTCGGCGAGCCGCCGTTCGTCCTGGGCTGGGACGTCTCCGGCACGGTCGAGGCGGTGGGCATCGGCGTCGCCGAGTTCCGGCCGGGTGACGAGGTCTTCGGCATGCTGTCGTACCCCTACGGCCACGGCTCCCACGCCGAGTACGTCGCCGCTCCGGCGCGCGGCTTCTGGCACAAGCCGGCCGGGATCGACCATGTACAGGCCGGAGCGCTGCCCCTGGTGTCGCTGACCGCGTGGCAGGCTCTGGTGGAGCGGGCCGACGTCCAGCCGGGGCAGCGGGTGCTGGTGCACGCGGCGGCCGGCGGCGTGGGGCACGTGGCGGTGCAGATCGCCAAGGCCCGGGGCGCCCGTGTGATCGGTACGGCCAGCGCCGCCAAGCACGGTTTCCTGCGGTCGATCGGCGTGGACGAGCCGCTGGACTACCGGGAGACCGACTTCGCCGAGGCGGTGAAGGACGTGGATGTCGTCCTGGACACGATCGGCGGGGACACGCTGACCCGTTCGCTGCGCGTGCTGCGGCCGGGCGGGATCGTGGTCTCGATCCTGCCGACCGGGTCGGACGAGCTGCACCGGGAGGCGGAGCGGCTCGGGGTGCGGGCGGCGCAGATGCTCGTCGACGCCGACCGGGGCGGAATGCGGGAGATCGCCGCGCTGGCCGAGTCGGGCAGGCTGCGGGCCGCCGTGGAGCGGAGCTTCCCGCTGGCCGACGCGGCCGAGGCGCACGCGCTCGGCGAGACCGGCCGCACCACGGGCAAGCTGGTCCTGGTCGTGGACTGAGCGGCGTCCGTCACACCCCCACCCCCCCTGACGCCCCATCGCGCCTCCCGCCCCACCGCGCCTCCACGCCCGACGGGCGATGAGCATGAGAAACCGATGACATATGTCGATCGAACATGCTCAAGTTCCTCCGGCGGGGGAAACTATGGAGGGCAGGCGGGAGGTGATGTGGCCGTGCGGCAGAACCCCGCACCGCTCAGCCGGCATCTGCGTGTCCACGACGACCGGGGACACACGGTGCTGGCGTTCCGCGGCGAGATCGACCTCGCCGTGGCCGAAGAGATCACCCCGCTCCTGGACCGGGCCACCGGCACCCCGGGCCCCCGGGTCGTGCTCGACCTCAGCGGGGTCGAGTTCTTCGACTGCTCGGGGCTGCGGCTGCTGGTCCGGGCCAGGCAGCGGGTGCTCGACCGCGGCGGCGAACTGCACCTGGTGTGCACCCACGCCCTGACGCTGCGCGTCCTGCGGGTCACCGGTCTGGCCCGGCTGCTGCCGCCGCGGCGGACGGTGGACGAGGTGGTGGGCCGGTCTTCCGACCCCCCGTCGAGCCTTGCCCCGCCGCCGCGGTAGCTCCTCCTCCCCCACCCCCACTCCTCCCGACTGCTCCGGACTCCTCCCCGTCCTCCGGACTTCTCCCGACTTCCCCTGGCCCTCCCCACTTCCCCTGATCCTCCGGGCTTCCCCCGATCCTCCGGGCTTCCCCGGACGCCGATCGGCAGGTCGGCCAGGTCGGCGTCCGGCGCGCGCCGCCCATGCCCCCGCTGCTTCCCCCCTGTCCCTCAACTCGCCCGTCTGGCACGGGAACTGGGGGGCATGCGGTGAGTAGGAAGGAGGGCCGCAGCCATGACGACTCCCCACAGGCGCCGCCCCGGACGCGTACCCGGCTGGGCCAAGGCGGTCGGTGCCGTCGCGATGGTGCTCGTCGTGCTGTTCGCCGGGCTCCGGCTGAGCGTGATCCCGGGCCTGAAGGACCTGTTCGGCACGGAGACCCGCGACCGCTCGGGCCCCGCGCTGCTGGAGTCCATCCAGGACATCAGCCGGTACGAGGCCGCCTCCGGGAACTTCCAGGTCGTCGTCGATCTGGAGAAGGACACCAAGTTCCTGCCGGACGCGGTCCGCGGCTCCCGCACCCTGTACGTCGGCGCGGGCTCGGTGGACGCCTACGTCGACCTCGGCAAGGTCGGCCGCGACGATGTCACGGTCGACAAGGACCGCACCTCGGCCACCCTCCGGCTGCCGCACGCCGCCCTCGGCAAGCCGGCCCTCGACCCCGAGCGCTCCTACGCCGTGTCCAAGCAGCGCGGCCTGCTCGACCGCCTCGGCGACCTGTTCTCGGACAACCCCAACAGCGAGCAGGCCGTCCAGAAGCTCGCGGTGCGGCACATCGGTGACGCCGCGAAGGAGAGCGGTCTGACCTCGCGCGCCGAGACCAACACCACGCAGATGCTTCAGAACCTGCTGCGCTCGCTCGGCTTCAAGGAGGTCCGGGTCACCTACCCCGACTGAACGGCCGCACGTCCCCGTCCCCGGCCCCGCTGAGAAACTGGAGGATCCCCCATGTCCCGCGCCGCCACCTCACGGCCGCGTTCCCTGCTCCGCTCCCGAGCCGCTCGGAGCGAGGAACCGGAACCCGCTCCGCGCGAACGGCACGTGGTCCCCTGGCCGTTGCGCCTGCTGGCCACGGCGTGCGCCTTCGTCTTCATGGTGGCGTTCGCCGTCGTACTGGCCCGGCTCACCCTGCATCCCTCGCCCGCCTCGGAGGCGCTGACCCACACCAACCTGCATCCCGGCCGCTCCCTGCGCGAGTATCTCGGCCAGCCCGCGCTGCGCGACGCGGTCAAGCAGGTCGGCGGCAACATTCTGCTCGGTGTGCCGTTCGGGATGCTGGTGCCGGTCGTCGCGCCGCGCACCCGCGGGCTCCTGCGGGTGCTGCTGCTGACCGCCGTCGTCATGCTGCTGGTGGAGTTGGCGCAGGGCTCGATGGTGACCGGCCGGGCCTTCGACATCGACGACGTCATTCTCAACACCGGCGGCGCGCTGCTGGGTTACCTGTTGCTGGGGCGGCGGATGAGCCGCGCGGTGCACGCCCGCCGCTCACAGGCGTGAGGCGAGCGTGAGGCGAGGAGGTGCTCCGCCGACGTCAGCGGGTCGTCCAGGTGAACTTGTCCCCGCCGACCCAGCGGACCACCTCCGGGTCGTCCAGGTCGTGGACCGTGATGCCGTACGCGGCGGCGGCCTCCAGGACGTCGATGACGGTCCTCGCCTCACCGACGACCTGGCCGTCGATCTCCACGATCCGGAACGGGGGAACGGCCGGCTGGACTCCCAGGACCAGGATGCGCGGCCGGGCGATGTGCGGGCTCACGATTTCGGTCATGTATCGAGCCTAGAACGAACGGGCGGCCGGGGCCGTCTCCAGACCTCTCCCCCGCCGTCACCTCAGCCGCCGTTCCCGGTTCGTTCCTGGTCAGGGCCGCCGCCAGTCGTCGTTCCGCAGGTGCGATCCGGCCATCGGGCCCATCCGGAGCATGCCGCCGTCCACGCTCCAGGAGGCGCCGGTGACGTACGAGGCGTCGGGCCCGGCGAGGAAGGCGATCACGGCGGCGGCCTCACGGGCGTCGCCGGGACGTCCCAGGGGTACGCCGGGGCGGCGCTCGGTGTGCGGGTCGGTGTCCTCCTGGCCGGTCATCGGCGTGGCGATCTCGCCGGGGGCGACGGCGTTGACGGTGATGCCGTGCTCGGCGAGTTCCAGGGCCATCACCTGGGTGAGCAGACCGAGGCCGCCCTTGGCCGCGCAGTACGGCGCGGCACCCACCCGCGGCTGGTGTTCGTGCACGGACGTCACGTTGACGATCCGGCCGCCGTCGCCCTGCCGGATCATGCGCCGGGCCGCCCGCTGCCCGCACAGGAACGGCCCGGCGAGATCGACGTCCAGGACGTGCCGCAGGTCGTCCAGGCCCAGGTCGAGGAAGGGCGTGGCCGTTCCCGTGCCCGCGTTGTTGACCAGGACGTCCACCCGGCCGAGGCGTTCGCACAGCCCGTCGACGGTGTCCGCGGCCTCCGGCAGCCGGGTGAGGTCGACCCGGGCGGTCTCGGCCCGCCGCCCCCGTGCCCGTACCTCCTCGGCGGTGCGCTCGGCGCCCCGCTCGTCGGTGTGCCAGGTGATGCCGATGTCCAGTCCGGTCTCGGCCAGACGTACGGCGGTGGCCCGGCCGATGCCGGAGTCGGAGCCGGTGATCACGGCGACGCGGGCGGTGGGGGACATGGCGGCCTCCTCGGTGGCAGCGTGTGACGGGCCGACGCAGTACCCGGGCGCAGGGGGGACAAACCGTCGGCGCCGTCGTGCGGACCGCCCGTCGCTGGGGAACCCTGGTGGGGCGAGGAGGTGGATGGTCCGATGGACCCCGTGGACCCCGTGGACCCCGTGGACCCCGTAGGGGCGCTGGAGCGGATCGCTTTCCTGCTGGAGCGGTCCCAGGCACCTACCTACCGTGTCCGCGCCTTCCGCACGGCGGCCCAGGTGCTGTCCGCCCTGCCCGCGGACGAGGTGCGGCAGCGGGCGGACGCCGGTTCGCTGGAGTCGCTCAAGGGCGTCGGCCCGAAGACGGCACAGGTGGTGCGGGAGGCGCTGGCCGGTCAGGTCCCCGGTTACCTGGAGAAACTGTCCGGCGAGGCGGACGCCCCGCTCGCCGGGGGCGGTGAACGGCTGCGGGCGCGGCTGCGCGGCGACTGTCATCTGCACTCCGACTGGTCGGACGGCGGCAGCCCGATCGAGGAAATGGGCCGGACCGCGGCGGCCCTGGGGCACGAGTGGGCGGCGCTCACCGACCATTCCCCCCGGCTGACGGTGGCGCGCGGCCTGTCCGCGGACCGGCTGCGCGAACAGCTGGACGTGGTGGCTCGGCTCAACGAGACCTGGGCGCCGTTCCGGCTGCTGACCGGCATCGAGTGCGACATCCTGGACGACGGCTCGCTCGACCAGGAGCCGGAACTGCTGGAGCGGCTCGACGTGGTGGTCGTCTCCGTCCACTCCAAGCTGCGGATGGACGCCCGGTCGATGACCCGCCGCATGATCACCGCCGTACGCGATCCGCACGCCGACATCCTGGGCCACTGCACCGGACGGCTGCTGAGCGGGCGGGGACGGCCTGAGTCGCGGTTCGACGCGGACGCGGTGTTCGCGGCCTGCGCCGAGAGCGGCACCGCGGTGGAGATCAACAGCCGGCCCGAGCGGCTCGACCCGCCCAAGCGACTGCTGCGCCGGGCGGTGGCGGCCGGGGTGCTGTTCTCCGTCGACACCGACGCCCATGCCCCCGGTCAGCTGGACTGGCAGATCCACGGGTGCGCGCGGGCCGAGGAGTGCGGTGTGCCGCCGGAGCGCGTGGTGACCACCTGGTCCCTGGACGACCTGCTCGCCTGGACCCGCGAGGGCCGCACACCGTCCGGCGTGACGAGCGGCTGACGTGGTACCCGCCCGCCCGACCCAGACACCCCGACCCAGACACCCCAACCAAGACACCCCAACCAAGACACCTCGATCAAGACACCGATCGAGCACCCGGATCGAGTACATGGATCAAGACACCCCGATCAAGACAGACCTATCGGGACACACCGATCGAGACATACCGATCGAGACACATCGAGACACGAGGAAGGGACCGGTGCATGGAGCGCGCGGCCGTGTTCGACGTGGACGGCACCCTCGCCGACACCAATCACCTGCATGTCGTGACCTGGTGGGAGGCGTTCCGGCAGGCGGGCCACCGGGTTCCCATGCACGCCGTCCACCGCGCCGTGGGCCTGCCCTCCACCGACCTGATCGCCCACCTGCTGGGCGAGGACCGGGACACCGACCAGGACGCCGAGCTGAGCGCCGCGCACAAGGCGCTGTACGGGCAGTACTTCGACCGGCTGCCCGCGCTGCCGGGCGCGGGGGAACTGCTGCGGCGGCTGGCCGGGGACGGCTGGCAGGTGGTGCTGGCCACCTCGGCGGGCGGCGCGGAACTGAGCGCGCTGCGCCGGGCGATCGACGCCGACGAGGCGATCACCGCCACCGCGAGTTCCGACGACGTCGACGCGGGCAAGCCCGCGCCCGAACCCGTGCGGCACGCCCTGGAACTGGCCGGTGTGCCCGCCGAGCGGGCCGTCTTCGTCGGCGACACCGTCTGGGACATGGCCGCGGGCCGCAGGGCCGGGGTCCGCTGCGTCGGTGTGCTCAGCGGCGGCATCCCGCGCGCCGACCTGGTGGAGGCCGGCGCGGACGCGGTCTATGACGACCCCGCCGACCTGCTGGCCGAGCTGGCCGACAGCCCCCTGAGGTGAGCGTGCCGATCACGCGGATACTCGACGGATCATGATGGGGCTGAGCGAGGGGGCCGTACGGCTCGCGGACACGGTACGGCGGGAGGTGTCCACCGCGGGCCGGGCGATCGTGGCCGTGGTGCGCGGACCGGGACGTGAGCGTGACCTGGTCAAACAGTCGCTGAAGGCGGCCGGGGCGGGACTGCTCGCCTGGCTCGTGGCGGGCGTGTGGATGGACGACCCGATGGCGCTGATGGCGCCCTGGGTGGCCGTGGTGCTGGTGCAGGCCACCGTCTACAGCTCGGTACGGCAGGCCGCGCAGCAGTTCGCGGCCATCTGCATCGGCACGCTGCTGGCCTCCGGGGCCCAGGAACTCACCGACAACACCACCGTCGCGCTGGCGGTGTCCCTGCCGCTGCTGATGCTGCTCGCCAACTGGCCGCGCTTCGGGGCGCAGGGCATCTACACCGCCACGACGGCCGTGTTCATCCTGGCCTCCGGGACCGTCTCGGAGTACGCCGTCGCCCACCGGCTGGGGCAGGCGGCGCTCGGCGCGGTCATCGGCGTCGCCGTCAACGCGCTGGTGCTGCCCCCGGTTCATCTGCGGGACGTCCGGGAGAACCTCTCACTGCTCGCCCGGGAGACGGGCGACGTCCTGCGCACCGTCGCGGAGGGTCTGCGGGAGGACTGGGACGAGCAGAGCGCCGCCGACTGGTCGAGCGAGGCGGCGCGGCTGCGGTACCGCGTCGAGGCTCTGCGCTCCGCCCGCGCGTGGAGCCGGGAGAGCCTGCGCCTGACCTACGGGCCGCTGCGGGCCCTGCACCGGGTGCCGCCGGCGTCGACCGTGCCGTCCGAGGAGGAGGACCGGCGGTGGGGCCACATCGCCGACAACGTCACGGCGCTGACCCGGACGCTGGCGGTGACGGCCGACGAGCACCGGACCCCCACTCCGCCCGAGGGGCCGGTACTGCGGCTGTACGCCCGTCTGCTGGAGCTGATCGGCGACGCCTGCCGGGTGGAGGCCGAGCGGCTGCGGGGCGGCGACGGGAGCGGCGGCCCGGAACTTCCGACCCGGGAGGCGATGGAGGACCTGCACCGACGGCTCCAGGAAGGGCTGCGGGAGCACGCCCAGCGGGGGTCGGAGACGGCGGCGGTCCTGGGCACCCTGCTGCTCCAGGCCGAGAACCTCTGGGCCGGGACACTGCCGGACGGTGAACCGGCCCGGGAGGCCGGGACGGCACCGGACGGTGAGACGGCGCAGGGCGCCGGGGCGATCACGGACGGCGAACGGCAGTGACGCACATCACCCCAAAGCGGCGCAGAACGCGGAACACCCGAGGGGCCCGCACCGTTGGAGAAGACGTGGGTACGGATGGGACAGTGTCCCCGGGCCTCACCTATCGCCCACAGGGAAGATCGTTCGGCTGAAGCCCTGTGGAGCCCCTCGCCGAGAGGCGACCGCCATCCGTGCCCACACCTGAGCCGCCCCGACCGTGATCCCCCCGTCCGGTCGGGGCCTTCTTCTGCCCGGCGCCGGTCACGACCGGCCGCGCCGATCGGCGCGGCTTGACTTCGAGAGCGCTCCAATTCGTACCGTTCCGGGCATGAGCACTGCACAGCACAAGATCGGCTCGGGCTTCGGGCGCCGCAGCACCGCCGACGACGTTCTCGCCGGCCTCGACCTGACCGGACGGCTCGCGGTCGTCACCGGCGGCTACTCGGGCATCGGTCTGGAGACGACGCGCGCTCTCGCCGGGGCCGGGGCGCGGGTCGTGGTTCCCGCCCGCCGCCCCGCCGCCGCCCGGGAGTCGCTGGGCGGACTGGCCGGGGCGGAGGTGGACGAGATGGACCTGGGGGACCTGGACAGCGTGCGCGCGTTCGCCGAGCGGTTCCTCGACTCCGGGCGGACGGTCGACATGGTCATCGACAGCGCCGGGATCATGGCGTGCCCCGAGACCCGGGTCGGGCCGGGCTGGGAGGCGCAGTTCGCCACCAACCATCTCGGGCATTTCGCGCTGGTCAACCGTCTGTGGCCGGCCCTCGAACCGGGCGGCGCCCGCGTCGTCTCGGTCTCCTCCCGGGGCCACCACGCCTCGGGGATCCGCTGGGACGACGTGCACTGGCGCACCGGCTACGACAAGTGGCAGGCCTACGGGCAGGCGAAGACCGCCAACGTCCTGTTCGCCGTGCACCTCGACCGGCTCGCCCGGGACCGCGGGGTACGCGCCTTCGCGCTGCACCCCGGCGGCATCCTCACCCCGCTCCAGCGTCATCTCTCCACGGCGGAGATGGTGGACCGCGGCTGGATCGACGAGAGCGGCCGTCTCCTCGATCCGGACGCCTTCAAGACACCGCAGCAGGGCGCGGCGACCCAGGTGTGGGCCGCGACGTCACCGCTGCTGGACGGGATCGGCGGCGTCTACCTGGAGGACTGCGACATCGCCGAACCCGCCCCGGCCGACGGGTCGGGTTCCGGCGTCAAGGACTGGGCCGTGGACCCGGACCAGGCCGCCCGGCTGTGGCGGCTCTCGGCGGAACTGACCGGCGTCGACGCGTTCGCCGCCTGAACCGGCAGCGGGGCCCGGCCCCAGGGCGGGCCCGGCCCCGGGTCCTGTCCGGGTCCTGTCCGGGTCCGGTCCGGGTCCGGGACCCGTCCTCTTCGAGTCCGGCCCGGGGCCGGTCCGGGTCCGGGGCCGGGGCCGGTCCGGGTCCGGGGCCGGGGACGGTCCGGGTCCGATATCGCTCCGGGGTCGGTATCGCGTGCATCCCCCGTGTACGGGTACCCGGTCGCCTCCGTCCGGACATGCGGCCGAGAGGAGCGCGAAGTGAGCGGCGCAACGGGCAGCAGGATCGTGGTCACCGGGGCCACCGGCAACGTGGGCACGAGTGTGGTGCGGCTCCTCTCGGAGGATCCGCAGACCGGTTCGGTGCTGGGCCTGGCCCGGCGGATCCCCGACTGGTCACCGGCGAAGACCGAGTGGGCCGCGGTCGACCTCGCCGCCGAGCGGGCCGACCTGACCGGCTTGTTCGCGGGAGCGGACGCGGTGGTCCATCTGGCCTGGGCGTTCCAGCCGACGCACGACCCGGCCACGACTTGGCGCACGAACGTACTCGGCTCCATCCGGGTGTTCGAGGCGGTGGCCGCGGCCGGGGTGCCGGCCCTGGTGCACGCCTCGTCGGTCGGGGCGTACTCGCCGGGCCCGAAGGACCGGGCGGTGGACGAGTCCTGGCCCACGCACGGCTGGCCCGACGCGGCGTACTGCCGGGAGAAGGCCTACCTGGAGCGCACCCTGGACGTCTTCGAACGCGACCACCCCGGAATCCGGGTCGTCCGGATGCGTCCCGCCTTTCTGTTCAAACGGCAGTCGGCGAGCGAGCAGCGCCGGATCTTCGGCGGCAAGTACCTGCCCGGTCCGCTGGCCCGCCCGGATCTGCTGCCCTTCCTGCCGGACATCCCGGGGCTGCGGATGCAGGCGCTGCACACCGATGACGCCGCCGACGCCTACCGGCTCGCGGTGCGCTCCGCCGACGCCCGGGGCCCGTTCAACCTCGCGGCCGACCCGCCGGTCGACGCGGAACTGCTCGGCGAGCTGGTCGGCACGCCGCGGCGGGTCCGGCTGCCCCGGTCCGCCGCACGCTCGGCGATCGCCGCCGCCTGGGGGCTGCGTCTGCTGCCGGCCTCGCCGCACCTGTTCGACGCGGTACTGCGGCTGCCGCTGCTGGACTGCGGCCGGGCCCATACGGAGCTGGGCTGGCGCCCGGAGCACACGGCCACCGAGGTGCTGGCGGAGTTCCTCCAGGGGTTCCGGGAGGGCGCCGGCGGTCCGACGGAACCGCTGCGGGGACGCAAGGCCGGCTGACCTCGCCCGACGGCCGGACCGACGGACGGGTCGACGGACGGACCGGCCGGCCGCGCGCCTTCGCCGCGCCCCGCCTCAGCCGGACGACTCGTCCGGTACGGGGTGCTCGGGGTGGACCGCTCCCGAGTGCGGCGCTCCCTGCCGCCCCGTCCCCGCCTCGTCGGTGTCCGGTACGTCGGTGACCGCGGCCGGCCCGGTGGCCCCGTCCTCGGCGTCGTCGCCGTTCTCGGTGTCGTCCGCGTCGGTGCCGGTCTCGCGCGCCGCGAGACCGGGGGCGACGTCCCAGGGGTCCTCCCCCGCGTCGGCCTGCTGGTCCGGCATGTCACGAGGCACCGGAGCGCCGTTCTCCCCGGGGCCTTCGGCACGGTGGTCGGTCACGGCGCTCTCCCTCCGGGCCGTCCGTGCTCCCGGACGCCCCATGTCGTGCTGGTACTCGTGGTCACTCGCGCTCGTACGAGCGATGCCGGGGTACCTCCGCGCCGCCCGGCGAAACCTCGACGCGGCGTCCTCGGCTCCGAATCCAGTCCGCTCCGGAATATTCGGTGGCCTCGCCCAGGCAGGGCTGCCTACGGTGGGCCGGTTCCTAGACCTCCTAGGTTTGAGACCCCTGGGCGCAGACCCCAGGTTTTCCGGAGACCTCCATGAGACCACTCGACGAACGGGACATCCGCTCGTCCTTCGTCAACTGCTCGAAGGGCGAGGCCAAGCGGCTGCCCCTGCCCCGCGATCTGGGCGACCGCCCCTGGGACGACCTGGACTTCCTGGGGTGGCGGGACCCGGGCGCGCCCGACCGAAGTTATCTGGTCGCCGAGCGCGAGGACCGCCCCGTCGGCGTGGCGCTGCGCTTCCAGCAGGGCCGGCGCGGCGTCCTGCAGCGCAGCCTGTGCTCGCTGTGCCTGACGACCCATCCGCGCGGCGGGGTCTCGCTGATGACCGCCCGCAAGGCGGGGCCGGCCGGGCGCGAGGGGAACTCGGTCGGGCTGTACATGTGCGCCGACCTCGCCTGTTCCCTGTACCTGCGGGGCAAGAAGGTCCCGGAGAGCGGGACCCGGTTCGAGGAGAGCCTCAGCCTGGAGGAGCAGGTCGCCCGGACGCTGGGCAACCTGGACGCGTTCCTCGGCAAACTGACGGTCTAGCGGTCGCGCAGCCGGGCCGCCTCGACGTCGTGGAGGTGGATCAGCACGTCGTGAGCACGGGCGAGCGCGACGTCGTAGGGGCCGTCCGGGTAGTCGGTGCCTATGCTGCGGGTCGGCCGGGCCTCGCGGAGCCAGGCCGCCGCCGGGGGGCCGAGAGTCCGCAGGTCGACGAGGAAGTCGCGGTGGCGGACCCGGTCCAGGGTGTGCTCGTTGCTGCCGGGGTTCGCCGGTCCGAGCGTCCAGCGGTGAATGGCACCGTCTTGTCCGGTGGCGTTGAACGAGCCCCGGTCGAAGGTGAGGCCGACGCTGACGTAGTCGTCGCCGAGACGGTCGCGCAGGAAGGCGCCCTGCATCCTCGGGTAGTGCTCCGGGTCCATGGTCTCGTAGGAGACGTGGGCGTTGTGCGCGGACAGCAGCACCTTGGTGCCGGTGCGGCGCTGCCACCACAGGACGTTGTCGGCCATCGCCTCGTCCCGGTAGCGCATCGCCGCGGCGGTCTGCGCCGGGTCGTCGAAGTCGAAGGCGTACTGCCGGGCGGTCCGGTCGACGGCGGTGGCCTGCTGGACGGCCCGGTCGTACCCCGCGCGGTCGCCGTCGGGGCCCTGCCGCTCCAGCAGCCGCAGGGCCTCACCGGTGCGGTCGGCGCGCTCGCGGCGCTCGGCGTACGGCTTGCCGAGGTACTCCTCGATGTAGGTCCCCGTCGGCACGGCGGGCCGCAGCCCTCGGTACAGCTCGGTGACACGCGCGCTCAGCTCGGGATGATGTCCGGCGACGTACTCCATGACCTCGTCGTAGACCTCCGGGCCGGTCCAGGCGATGTCGTCGCCCAGGAAGCGCACGGGGTCGTCGGGATGCCGCTCGTTGTACGCCCGCATCCACTCCACGAGTCTCAGGTAGTCGGTGTTGTTCCACCACAGGTAGTCGCGCTGGAACTCGTCCCGCATGATGCGCCGGGGGTCGCCCCTGCCGTGCACCACGTAGTCGTCGAGCCGCAGGCCGGTGCTCCAGCTCGCCTCCAGGGCGAAGGTGCGGAAGCCCCGCTCCGTCACCAGGTGGCGGAAGACGCGGTCCTTGAGGGCGAAGAAGTCGTGGGAGCTGTGCGTGGCCTCGCCCAGTCCGACCACCCGGGCGTCACCGGTCATCTCGCTCAGTGGGCGCAGGTCACGTGTGTCACCGCCTGGTTCCACGGTGCGTAATGGGTGGGCGGCCCGCTCGAGTGCCGTCACGACCGCCGGTCCCGGCTGTGTCGCCGGCCGGGAGAGGGACGGTGGGACCGCTGCCACGGCCGGGGTGCCGAGGGTGAACGTGCCGAGGACGATGGGCAGCGTCAGGGCCCTTGCCAGGTGTCGCGTCATGCCTTGCTTCTTCATGATCCAAGGCTGCCGCGCAGCGGACGGGCGGCGCCATGAGGTCGGCCCCCGTCTTCGACTGCGGAGAACCACGGGCGGGCACTGAGGTTTTCCACAGGTTCCGGCACCTGGATCCGCGCCACACGTCCGGCCCCGCGTGGCGCGTGGGAGCGGGGTGAGTCCTCCGCCTCCGGTTACGGTCCGTTCTGTCCATAGACGTTCGTTGCACCTGGGGAAGGGGAACAGACCCGAGGATGCTGGATGTACGTGAGAGGTCAGTGTCCCTGGCACGGTCGTTGAAGACGGCGCACCGTGATCCCGTGGTGGTGCAGGCGTTCCGCTCGGCCGCCGCGGCGTCGATCGCCTACGTGATCGCGGTGCGGCTGAGTCCCGAACCCGCGCCGCTCACCGCTCCGCTCACCGCGCTGCTGGTCGTGCAGGTCACCCTGTACGCGACGCTGAAGATGAGCATCCGCCGTGTGAACGCCGTGGTGGCGGGCGTCCTGGTGGCCATCGTCTTCAGCTCGGTGGTGGGACTGAGCTGGTGGAGTCTGGCCCTGATCATCGTGGCCGCCCTGGGTGTCGGACATCTGGTGCGGGCGCACGAGTTCACGGCCGAGGTGGCGATCAGCGCCATGCTGGTGCTCGGTGTGACCGCGCACGGGGCGCTGGCGTGGGCCCGGGTGGTGGAGACACTGATCGGGGCGATCGTCGGACTGGCGTTCAACCTGGTCCTCGCTCCCCCGGTGTGGGTGGAACAGGCCGGCGCGTCGATCGAGAACCTGGCGCGGCGGCTGAGGCAGCTGATGCTGCGGGTGGGTGAGGAGGCCGCCGACAACACCCCGTTCCTGCAGGCGGCGGCGCGGCTGCACGAGGCCCGCGCGCTGGACCACGACATCGCCGAGGTGGACGAGGACCTGCGGCAGGCGGAGGACAGCCTGCGGTTCAACCCGCGAGTGCGCGAGGGGCTGCTGCACCGGGTGGTACTGCGCACGGGCCTGGACACGCTGGAGATCTGCACGGTCGTCCTGCGGGTGCTGGCGCGCACGCTGACCGACCTGGCCAAGGAGCGCGAGCCCGAGCCGCTGTTCCCGGCGGAGACGGGCGCCACCGTGGAACAGCTGCTGTCCGAGATCGGGGACGCGGTGGTCAGTTTCGCGGTACTGGTCACCACCAGCGCCAGCGAGAACGCCGAGTCCGCGGAGGAGCGGCTGACCGCCGAACTGCGGCAGGCCGCGGTGACCCGGGACAAGCTCGCCCAACTGCTCCTGGAGGAGGTGCAGCGCGACGCCCGGCTGTGGCAGCTCCAGGGCGCGGTGCTGACCGAGGTCAACCGCATCATCGACGAGATGGACACCGAGCACCGTTCGCGCCGGCTGCTGGAGGAACTGGACCGCCACACCCGGGAGCAGCGCGAACGCCGGCCCCGGCTGGCCCGGCTGCGGGACTGGTTGCGCGGCCTGCGCCCGCTGCGGCGTAAGCGGGGGGCCTCCGGCGGATGATCGGCCTGAGGGGGCGAGGTGCAGGGCGACGCGAGGGAGTACGGCCCCGCTGTCACGCCTGGCGACTCGGTCACGGACCACGGCCGTCAACCCGTACGACCACCGGCCTCGCACGGCCGTCGGTCCCACCCGCCACCGTCCCCGGCCCGCCCCCCGTCGACCACCACTGTGAACCGACCGCCTCACCCGTCGACCACCGCCGGTGAACCGCCCACCTCCCCTGTCGCCCACCGCCGGTAAACCGCCCGTCTCATCCATCGACCACCGTCGGCGAACCGGCCGTCTCACCCATCGCTCTCCGTGCGCTGCCGTTGCAGCGCGCGTGGGCAGGACGCGCCGCTCGCCTGGGTGAGCAGTACGTGCATGCGCTCGGTGAGCTGGGCGAGGTCGTCGGCGGGCCGGTGGAACGGCAGGCGTACGTCACCGTGGGCACCGGCGCGTTCGATGCGCAGCGTCAGTCCGTGCCGGTCGACGGCGAGCGGCCGGACCCGGACGACGCCGTGCACGCTGTCGGGGTCGACGAGCCGGGTGAGCCGCTCCACCGCGTCACTGTGGCAGTCGGCGAGGTGGGTCAGCAGCCGGGCCTCGGCCGTGGCCAGCGGGTCGGGTTTCGCGGCGCTGAACTCGTCCCGGTCGACCACCACGGAACCGGACTGGCGACGCAGCACCACGCGGGTGGGATGGAAGGCCAGGTGCCCCTCCTCGACGGCCATCCAGCCCGCCATCCAGAGCCGGGCCCGGATCCTGCCGCGCACCGGGACGGGCGCGACGTCGGCGAACTCCAGGACGGCGGAAGGCTCCCCTCTGGGCGCGCAGATCGCCGCCCCGAGCAGGGCACTGTCCTCGGGTACGTGCAGCAGCACCCGGCCGTCGTCCGCCACGGAGTGCGCGCCGACGAACTCCTCGCGCCCGCCCTCCGCGGTCACCGCGCAGGACCACGCGGCGGCGAGCACGGACCGGGCACGCTCCGCCGCCGCGGGCGCGGCAGTCCAGGTCTGGCTGTCTGCCATCCCAACCTCCTTAGGTAAGCCTTGCCTAAGCTACCGAAGATCGGAGTGTGCGCCAACCAGGACGCGTGATCTTTACGAGACCTTCAGGGTGCGAGACGCGCCGCGTCAGGGCGCGAGCGCGCCGAACAGCGCGCGGGCGCACAGGTCGCGCACCTCTTCCCGGGCCGGCTCCCCCTCGCGCAGCCACTCCAGACAGATGGCGGTGGCGAAGGCCAGCCAGCCCCGTACCGCCAGCCGGACATCGGCCCGCCCCGCGAACTCCGCGCCGAAGCCGGGGTCGGCGGCCAGCGCGGCCAGGATCTGCCGCTGCTGGGCGGCCAGTGCCTGCCCGTAGACACGGCGCACGGCCGGATCCCCCGCGGTGTCGGCGCGGTGAAAAGCCCGGTAGCCGTGCGCGTGCGCCTCGACGTACCGCAGATACGCGTCCAGGCCGGCGGCGAGCTGTTCGCGCACCGGGACGCCGGGCACGGCCGCCGTCATCCGCAGCATCCGCTCGCTCTCGCGCTCGACGACCGCCGCGAAGAAGTCCCGTTTGGTCGGGAAGTAGTGGTAGAGCAGCCCCCGGGAGACGCCCGCGATCTCGGCGACCCGCTCGATCCACACCTCGTCGTAGGGGCTCTCCGAGAACAGCCGCGCCCCCACCGACAGCAGTTGCTCCCTGCGTTCCCCGGTGCTGAGCCGGCGGCGGACGCGCGCACCCTGGTTGGCGGCCATGCCCGCACCTTACTTGACGTGAATTCAACAATGGACCGAGACTGAGGCGGCGCGCTATTGAACCCACGTACAACATTTCCGCGTGCCACTTTCCCGTGCACCACACCCCCACCCAACCCCCACCTACAGACGGAGACAGCGTCATGGCGGAGACGAGGGACGGACTGCCCAAAGGGTTCCGCAGTGCCGAGCTGGGCTGGCCCGAGCTGGGGCGAATACCCCGTCCGCCGCACCGGCTCCCGCTGCTCGGGGACGTGCTCGGCGCGAGCCGGCGCACTCCCCTCCAGGGCACGATGCGCCAGGCGGAGCGGCTGGGGCCGATCTTCCGGCGGCGGGCCTTCGGCAAGGAGTTCGTGTTCGTGTGGGGCGCGGCCCTCGCGGCCGAGCTGGCGGACGAGGCGCGGTTCGCCAAGCACGTCGGCCTGGGCGTGGCCAATCTGCGTCCGGTCGCCGGGGACGGGCTGTTCACGGCGTACAACCAAGAGCCCAACTGGCAGCTCGCGCACGACGTCCTCGCCCCGGGGTTCAGCCGTGAGGCGATGGCGGGCTACCACCCGATGATGCTGGACGTGGCGGACCGGCTCCTCGCCCACTGGGACCGCGCGGGGGCGGCGGGCCGGGCGGTCGACGTGCCCGGGGACATGACCAAGCTGACGCTGGAGACGATCGCGCGCACCGGGTTCGGGCACGACTTCGGGTCGTTCGAACGGTCCCGGCCGCATCCCTTCGTGACCGCGATGGTCGGCGCGCTCACCTTCGCGCAGCGCCGCAACACCGTGCCCGGTCCGCTCGCCCCGTTGCTGCTGCGCCGCGCGAGCCGCCGCAACGCGGCCGACATCGCCTTCCTGAACCGCGCCGTCGACGACCTGGTCCGCGCCCGCCGCACCGGACAGGGCAACGGGGATCTGCTCGACCGGATGCTGGAGACCGCCCATCCCGGCACCGGGGAGCGGCTGTCCGCTCGGAACGTGCGCCACCAGGTCATCACCTTCCTGGTGGCCGGGCACGAGACGACCTCGGGCGCGCTCTCCTTCGCCCTGCACTACCTCTCCCGCCATCCAGAAGTGGCCGACCGGGCCCGCGCCGAGGTGGACCGGGTGTGGGGCGGCACGGCGGCCCCGGCCTACGAACAGGTGGCCAAGCTGCGGTACGTCCGCCGGGTCCTGGACGAGTCGCTGCGGCTGTGGCCGACCGCGCCCGCCTTCGCCCGGGAGGCCCACGCGGACACGGTGCTCGGCGGCGTCCATCCGATGCGGCGCGGCGCGTGGGCCCTGGTGCTCACGCCGATGCTGCACCGCGACCCCGAGGTGTGGGGGCCGGACGCCGAGCGGTTCGACCCGGACCGGTTCGAGGCGGCGGCCGTACGGGCCCGCGCCCCGCACACCTACAAGCCGTTCGGCACGGGCGCGCGGGCCTGCATCGGGCGGCAGTTCGCGCTGCACGAGGCCACGCTGGTCCTCGGACTGCTGCTGCGCCGCTACGATCTGCGTCCGGACCCGCGGTACCGGCTGCGGGTGACCGAGCGGCTGACGCTGATGCCGGAGGGACTGCGGCTGCGCCCCGAGCGGCGGCGGACCGGCGCGTCCGGCGCGCCCGTCGCATCCCTCGCGGCCGAGGCGCCGAGGGTGCCCGCACCGGGCCGGGAGCCGGAGCCGGAGCCGGAGCCGGAGCCGTCAGAGTCCCGCTGTCCAGTGCACCGGGCGGGTGACTGACCCCGGCAGCCGGGTGCCGGAACTCCCCCGGGCCGCGTTCACCTGGGGCTGGGTCAGGAAGAACGCCCCCGTCAGGTCCGCGTCCGTCAGGTCGGTGTCCCTGAGATCCGCTCCGATGAGGTCCGCGCCGCGCAGGTCGGCGCCGGTCAGGTCGGCCGCGATGAGACAGGCCCCGCGCAGGTCGGCGCCCCGCAGATCGGCCCCGCGCAGCCGGGCGCCCAGCAGGTCGGCACGCCGGCGGCTCTTCCCGCGGCCGCCGGACCGGGCCCGCGCCAGCTCGCTGACGCGCAGCAGGAGTACGTCGACCTGCCGGCGGTGCGCCGCCACGTCGAGCGCGGCCAGTTCCTCCGGGGTGCCGCCCGCCAGCCGCTCGGTCCGCTCCCGCATCCGGCGCAGGTCGCCGTGGACGGGACGGGCGGCCGGCAGGGTCAGCGCCTCGGTGAGGTACCAGAGCAGTTCGTGCAACTGCCGCACCAGCGGGAACACCTCGTTCATGGCGCCGGTGCGCCGGCCCGCCCCGCCGAAGGTGACCCGCGAGACCCGCTGCCCCGCGCCGAAGCAGTCGTAGACCGTGCAGCCGGTGAAGCCGCGCTGCCGCAGCCGGTCGTGGATGCCGCAGCGGTGGTCCTCGCCGAGGTTCGGGCAGGGCCGGCCGGCCTCCTTGTCGATGGCGAAGTCCGCCGAGGCGGCGAACGGCAGGGCGACGCAGCACAGGCCGAAGCACCGGGCGCAGTCGCCTCGCAGGTCCCCGAGGGACGGCCGCTCGGCCGTGTCGTTCCGCATGGCAACCAGCATACGGAACGTCCGTTCGACGCTTGTCGGATTTATGCGTCGGGCAGCTCCAGGCGGTCGAGGCGGTCGGTGTCGGCCAGGATGTACAGCTCGGTGATCCGGCCGTCGACGACGGTGACGGTCAGCACGGACAGGGGCTGCCCGGCGCGCCGGGCCACCACTCCGACCGCGCCGTTGACCAGTACGAACCGTGTCTGGACGGCGTCCTGACGGAAGAGCCTGGCCTGTTCGGCCACCGTGCGGGCGCCGCGCACCAGCCGGGACAGGGCACTGCCGGCGTCCGCCCGCAGCACCACGTCCGGATGGAGGACGGCGACCAGCGCTGCGAGGTCGCCGGCGCGGCTGGCGGCCAGGAACGCCTCCAGTGCCTTGCGCTGCCGGCCCAGGTCGGGGTCGGCGCCCGGGGCCGCGTCCCGTGCCCGGCGCCGGGCACGGCTGGCGAGCTGCCGGGTGGCGGCCGGGGAGCGTTCCACGACCGGGGCGATGTCGTCGAACGGCACGGCGAACATGTCGTGCAGGACGAACGCCAGCCGCTCGGCGGGCTCCAGGGTCTCCAGCACCACCAGCAGGGCCGTGCCCACCGAGTCGGCGTGCAGCGCCTCCTGCTCCGGGTCGCCGGACGGCAACGGCGTGAGCAGCGGGTCCGGGACGAACGTACCGGCGTCCTCGGCCATCGGCTCCTCGCGGCGGGTGGCGCGGGAGCGCAGCATGTCGAGGCAGATCCGGCCGGTGACGGTGGTCAGCCAGCCGCCGAGGTTGTCGATGCCGTCGGCGCCCGTGCGGGCCAGCCGTATCCATGCCTCCTGTACGGCGTCCTCCGCCTCGGTCAGGGAGCCGAGCATGCGGTAGGCCACCGCGCCGAGGCGGCCGCGGTGCTCCTCGAACCGGTCGGCCAGCCGCTCCGCGGCGTCCACGCCGGTCACCGGCCGAACACCTGGAAGGCGACCGCCGGCCGGCCGCCGAACCGCTCACCGGTGGTCCGCGCGTACGGCAGGACGATGTCGCGGACGTACGCTTCCGGGTCCTGGTCGGTCAGCGCCTCGATGTAGGTGCGGTGTTCGAGCAGGGAGCGGACCGCGCGCTCCAGGCCGTCCGTGGCGTCCACGGCGTGGGTGGGTGTGTCGGAACCGGCGACGGCGACCCAGCGGACGCCGTCCCACGGCTGGAGGCCCTGGTCGGTCAGCTCGGGGAAGATCCAGCGGTTGCCGGCGTCCGCCACCGCGTCCAGCGCGGCCCGGCCGACGGCCACGTGGTCCGGGGTGTTCCAGTACGTCCCGCCCCAGACCTCCTCCCGGTGGGTGAGGGTGATGACGAGTTCGGGGCGGTGCCGGCGGATCGCGGCGGCGATGTCCCGGCGCAGCGCGGTGCCGTACTCGACGACGCCGTCCGGGTGGTCGAGGAACTCGACCTCCGTCACGCCGACCACGGCGGCGCTCGCCCGCTGCTCGCGCTCGCGCAGCGGGGCGCACTCGGCGGGCGGGAGGGTGTCGATGCCCGCCTCCCCGCGGGTGGCGAGGACGTAGGCCACCTCATGGCCCGCGTCGGTCCACACGGCGATCGCCGCCGAGCAGCCGTACTCCAGGTCGTCCGGGTGGGCCACGACGGCGAGGGCGCGCCGCCAGTCGTCGGGCATGGGCTCCAGGGGTGAAGCAGACGTCGTCGGCTCGGTCATGCTCCGCAGACTAGCCCGGCCCACTGACAGCGCGCCCCGGGATCACAACGCGGCGGACCAGCACGCCTCCCCCGGATCACGGCACCCGCGCTTCACGCCTCGTCGCGGGCGAGGGCGAGGAGCCGGTCCAGGACGCGGGGGCCGCCGGCCCGGACGCCGTCGTGCTCGAACTCGTCGGTGACCCAGGTGCGCAGGCCACGGACGGCGCGGGCGGTGGCCAGGGCGTGGCCGGTGTCGACGTACATGTCGTCGTGGTAGACGGCGGCGGCGACGGGTACCTCGTTGGCCGCGAGGCGGGCCGGGTCGTACAGGGGCGTCCAGTCGGTGCGGGCGGCGAGCAGGCCGGCGGTCTCGCGCAGCGGGCGCAGGGCCGGGTCGCAGTCGAACATCCAGGGGTGGATGGTCTCGCCGGTGAACAGCAGCGGTTCGTCGCCCGCGAGGGCCTTGGCGGCGTCGAAGCGCGGGAACTCGGCGCGGACGCGCTCGGCCGACCAGTTCGTCGGGCGGGCGTCCTGGGCGTAGATCGCCTCGTGGATCACCGCGTACAGCGGGTTGGCCGCGAACGACAGCAGGCCCTGGACCTGTTCCTGGAAGGCGTCGGACAGTTCGTGGCCGCCGGGGGTGCGGACGAAGGCGTCCTCCAGCACGAAGTGCAGGCGGTGGCTGCCCTCGCCGGCGCCGAGCATGATGCCCAGCGACTGGAACGCCTCCACCGTGAACCGGTAGCCGTTCGGCAGGACCACGTCGTGGGTGAGGAGGTGGTCGGCGATGCGGCGGGCGCGTTCGACGTCCTGGGGGTAGCGGGCGTAGTGGGCGGCGACCTTGCGTTCGATCCGCGGGTAGGCGGCCCGGTAGACGTCGTCGGCGTGGGCGTCGAGGGAGGGCAGGCCGCCGGTGATCAGGGCGGTGGCGAGGCCCTCGGGGGCCAGGGAGAGGTAGGCGACGGTGCAGAAGCCGCCGAAGCTCTGGCCGAGTACGGTCCAGGGGGCGCCGCCGGTGACCTGGGGGCGGATCGCCTCGCAGTCCAGGACGATGGAGTCGGCGCGGAAGCGGGTGAGGTGGTCGGCCTGCCGGGCGGGGCCGCCGCGCAGCGGGAGGGTCTGCCGGTTGGCGGGGGTGGAGGCGCCGGTTCCGCGCTGGTCGAGCAGGAGGACGCGGTACTCCTTGAGGGCGCGGCCCAGCCAGGCCGGCTTGCCGATGAAGCGGTTGGCTCCGAAGCCGGGGCCGCCCTGGAGGTAGAGCAGCCACGGCAGGTCCCGGTCCGCCTTGTCGCCGGCGACGGCCTCGCGGGCGTACAGCTCGATCGTCTCCCCGCCGGGGTCGGCGTGGTCGAGCGGGACGGTGAAGCGGCGGTCGGTGAGGACGACGCCGGGCTGGCGGTAGCTGACGCTCAACGAGGACTCCCGGTCTCCTGGGGCGGACGGTTTTCCGGCCGTGCCCCAGTTCAGCACAGGGTCGTCCGGTCGCCGCCCCCGGGACCGGGAGATCCTGCGCGGCGGGCGGTCAGCGGGCGGCGAGACTGGAGCGCCGCACCACCAGTTCGGGCTGGAGCACGACCTTGCGGTGCTCGTGCGGTGCCCCCGTCGCCTCCGCCTCGGTCTCCTCCAGGAGCAGGTCGGCGGCGAGCGCGCCCATGGTCTGGGCGGGCTGCCGTACGGAGGTGAGGGGGACGGCCGCGGCGGCGGCGAACTCGATGTCGTCGTAGCCGACGATGGCGAGGTCGTCGGGGACGCCGACCCCGGCCGCGTACATGGCCTGCAGGACGCCGAGGGCGAGCAGGTCGTTGGCGCAGAACACGGCGGTGGGCCGGTCGGCGAGGCCGAGGAGGCGGGCGCCGGCGTCCCGGCCCGCGGCGACGTCGAGCCGTTCGGTGGGCAGTTCGCGCAGCGCGTCGGGGCCCAGGCCGGCCTCGGTGAGGGCGCGCAGGGCGCCGGTGCGGCGGTCGTGGACCTGGTTGAGACCGGGCGGGCCGCTGACGTAGGCGATGGAGCGGTGTCCGGCGTCCACGAGGTGGCGCACGGCCAGCGCGCCGCCCGCGATGTCGTCGACGGAGACCGAGCACTCGGTGGTGCCCTCGGCGACCCGGTCGACCAGTACGAAGGGGATGTTGTGCCGCCGGAAGACGTCGATGTTGCGGCCGGTGGCGTCGGCCGGGGTGAGCAGGACGCCGCGCACCCGCTGTTCGGCGAAGAGGGAGAGGTACTCGGCCTCCTCGCCGGGGTTCTGGGCGCTGTTGCAGACCATCACGCCCAGGCCGGCGTCCCGGGCGGCGCGCTCGGCGCCGCGGGCCACGTCGACGAAGAAGGGGTTGCCCATGTCGAGGACGAGCAGGCCCATGATCCGGCTGCGGCCGGCGCGCAGCTGGCGCGCGGACTCGCTGCGGACGTAGCCGAGCCGGTCGATCGCCGAGAGCACCCGCGCCCGGGTCTCGGTGGCGACGGTGTCCGGGCGGTTGATGACGTTCGAGACCGTGCCCACGGAGACTCCGGCGGCACGGGCGACGTCCTTGATACCCACCGACTGGGCCATCGGGGAGGGACCTCCAGGGTCGAGCTAGGGGAATGCCTGGGCGACGCGGGGCGGCGGCCGGGAGACCTTCACACTACCGTCGCCGCCCCGGGAGGGCCGCCGTCACGCGGGCAGCCGGAAGTCCACGACGCGCAGCGGTGAGGGCGTGGTGCCGGTGGACCGCTCCTGGTACAGGACCGAGAGCACCCCGTCCTGGGGCACGCGTGTCTCGTCCACGAGGACCTCGCCGAAGGCGTTCAGGTCCGCGCCGTCGTACAGCAGCCGCCAGTCGGTGTACCCGGACGCCCCCGAGGCGGCGGCGATCCTGCCGTAGGGCAGCACCGCGTAGGCGTTGTCGTACCGGTCCAGGACCAGCCGGGTGCGCTGGCTGGAGTCGAGCGGGACGGGGATCTCGGTCTTCTGCCAGCTTCCGGCGGCGTTCTTGCGCAGGTGGAAGGCGCGGCCGTGCGCGGTGCGGTCGGCGACGTAGTCGGTGGTGCACTGGCCGAAGCGGCCGGGGACGTACGAGATGACCGCGTGCGGGCGGCCGGCGGAGTCGGTGGCCTGGCTCTCCTGGTTCATCAGGGAGTGGTCGGGGCCCAGCGGGTCCACCACCAGGCCGGGGTCGGTGACGGAGACCAGGTCGGAGCCACCGGTGGTGGCCACCGCCGTCCCGGCGTCGTCGCGCCAGGTGCGGCCCCGGTCGTCGGAGTACACGTAGCCGGTGTCGTGGTTGGTGATGCCGCCCGGGGAGCACATCACGGCGGCGTTCTGCTCGCGCCAGGTGAAGAAGGCGTGCAGCCGGCCGCGCCGGTCGTAGTCGATGCCGTGCAGGTACATGTTGCGGGCGGTGGAGCTGCCGTGCTCGCTGGTGTAGGTGCCGGTGGAGGCGCTCCACTCCCCCAGCGCCGTCCAGCGGGTGCCGTCGTACTCGGCCAGCGCGTTGCGGCCGTTGCCGGAGACGCCGGCGCGGTAGCTGAGCTGGAGGCGGCCCTCGGGGGTGGCGACGAACTGCGGGTAGGTGAACCGGGTGGTGAGGGGGAGGCCGTCGAGCGTGGCCTGCGGGGTGCCGAAGCCGGCGGCGGTCCAGCTCTTGCGGGTCGGGCGGTCCAGGAGTCCGGCGGCGGACTTGACGTAGGTGAAGCCGTCGCTGTGGGAGTCCAGGTTGAGATGGAGGCGGCCGTCGGTGCGGGAGACGCCCATGGAGATGACGTTGTGGGAGTCGTCGTAGCGCAGGGTGTGGCCGATGCGGAGGGTCTGCCAGGTGGTGTCCCCCAGCGCGCGGCGGGCGACGACCGCGTTGCGGTCGGCGGTGTACCAGGCGGCGTACTGGTGGCCCTTGTAGGTGAGCAGGCCGTTCTTCTGGAAGGAGTTGTTGTTGACCAGGCCGTCGTAGGACACGAAGTAGATGGCCCGGGTGTCGAGCGTGGTGGTGCCCGTCCGGGTGACGGAGGGGCCGGGGGTGGCGGCGGCGCGGGCGGTGCCGCTGGTGAGGACGGGGGCGGCGAGGGCGCCGGCCAGCAGGGTGCGTCGTCTCATGCGGGGCTCCGTGGGTGTTCAGGCGAGGTGGAACACTTCGGTGAGCGGCTTCATCGCCTCGTCCGGGCGGTCGCCGTCGAGGGACTCGAAGAAGGGGGCCATCTCCGCCTGCCACCGGGCGTTGACCTCGGTGGCCGCCATGCCCGCCTGGGCGGCCTCGAAGTCCTCGGTCTCCAGGTAGCCGACGAGCAGGCCGTCGTCTCTCAGGAAGAGGGAGTAGTTGTGCCAGCCGGTGGCCGAGAGCGCCTGCCGCATCTCCGGCCACACGGCGGCGTGGCGTTCGCGGTACTCGGCGAGCTTGTCCTGGCGGACCTTGAGCAGGAAACAGACGCGCTGCATGAAGTACCGCTCCTCCCTCAGTGGCTGACGGGGCGTCAGAAGTCGTACTGGTCGATGTTCTCGGCGTCGAAGACGGTGGGCTTGCCGAGGTTGATCACGCCGTCCGCGCCGATGGTGTACTCGCCCATGTCACCGGCCTCGAAGGTTTCGCCCTCCTTGCCGGTGATCTGACCGGAGGCCAGGGCGACGGCGGTGCGGGCGGCCAGTTCGCCGAGCTTGGCCGGGTCCCACAGCTCGAACTCGTCGACGGTGCCGTTCTTGACGTACTTGCGCATGTCGTTGGGGGTGCCGAGGCCGGTCAGCTTGACCTTGCCCTTGTACTTGGAGCCCGACAGGTACTGGGCGGCGGCCTTGATGCCGACGGTGGTCGGGGAGATGATCCCCTTCAGGTCCGGGTGCTCCTGGAGCAGGCCCTGGGTCTGCTGGAACGACTTCTGGGCGTCGTCGTCGCCGTAGGCGACCTTGACCAGCTTGATGTCCTTGTACTTCGGGTCCTTCAGCTCGTCCTTCATGATCTCGATCCAGGCGTTCTGGTTCGTCGCGGTCTGCGTGGCGGAGAGGATCGCGATCTCGCCCTTGCCCCCGATCTGCTCGGCGAGCAGCTGGACCTGGGTGCGGCCGAGGTCGTCGGCGGAGGCCTGGGAGATGAAGGCGTTGCGGCACTCGGGGTTGGCGTCCGAGTCGTAGGTGACGACCTTGATGTCGTTCTTCATGGCCTGCTTGAGCGCGGTGCACAGGGCGCCGGGGTCCTGCGCGGAGACGGCCATCGCGTCGACCTGCTGCTGGGTGAGCGTGTTGACGTAGGAGACCTGGCCGGCGGTGTCGGTGCCGCTGGAGGTGCCGACCTCCTTGTAGGTGGAGCCCAGTTCCTTCAGGGCCTTCTCGCCGCCCTTGTCGGCGACGGTGAAGTACGGGTTGTTGACCTGCTTCGGCAGGAAGCCGACGGTCAGGCCCTTCTTGGTCGCGGCGTTCGGGTCGGCCTTGCCGGCCGCGGCGGCGGAGCCGCCCTCGTTCTCGACGTCCTTCTTGGTGGTGCCGCCGCAGGCGGTGACCGCGAGGGCGAGGGAGGTGACGGCGGCCAGGGCCGCACAGGTACGGCGGATCGACGACTTGCGCATGGCGGAGTCCTTAGGGAGACGTTGACGAGGTGGGTGCGGGCGTCTTCGGCAGGGGTGGCGCCGACGCCGCCCGGCGGCCCGCCCTCGCGACGGAGATCTGGCGCGCGACCCTCGGGCCGAGCACGGAGAGGACGAGCAGGACGCCGGTGACGACGATCTGCGACTGGGCGGAGACGTCCTGGAGGCTCATCACGTTCTGCAGCGCGCCGAGCAGGAAGACTCCGGCGATGGCGCCGCCGAGGGTGCCCCTGCCGCCGTCGAAGTCGATGCCGCCGAGCAGGACGGCGGCGACGACGGAGAGTTCGAGGCCGGTGGCGTTGTCGTAGCGGGCGCTGGCGTAGTGCAGGGCCCAGAAGACGCCGGTGAGGGAGGAGAGCAGGCCGGTGAGGACGAACAGCAGCAGTTTCTGCCGCTTGACCCGGATGCCGGCAAACCGGGCGGCCTCCTCGCCGGCGCCGATCGCGAACAGCGCCCGGCCGAACGGGGTGGCGTGCAGCGCGACCACGGCGATGGCCAGCAGGACCAGGAAGGGCAGCAGGGCGTACGGGACGAAGGTGTCCCCGATCCGTCCGGCGGCGAAGTCCAGGTACTGCGAGGGGAAGTCGGTGACCGCGTCGGAGCCGAGCACGATCTGGGCGATGCCCCGGTAGGCGGCCATGGTGCCGATGGTGACGGCGAGCGAGGGCAGGCCGAGCCTTGTCACCAGCAGGCCGTTGACGAGCCCGCAGACGACGCCGAGGACGAGGCAGAGCGGGATGATCGTCTCGATGGTCATGCCCTGGTTCCACAGGGCGCCCATCACCGCGCCGGACAGACCGGCCGTGGAGGCGACGGAGAGGTCGATCTCGCCGGCCACCACGAGCAGCGTCATCGGCAGGGCGATCAGCGCGATCGGCAGGGTGTTGCCGATCAGGAACGACAGGTTCAGGGAGTTGCCGAAGCCGTCGACGAAACCGAAGGACAGCAGTACGACCACGATGAGCAGGGCGCCGACGACGGTGTCCCAGCGGACGGCGCGCGAGAGGCGTGAGGCCGGGGCGTCAGCCATGGCGGGCGTTCCTCTTCTTCAGGGCGGTGGCCACGCGCAGGGCGACGATCCGGTCGACCGCGATGGCGAGGATGAGCAGGATGCCGTTGATCGCCATCACCCAGACCGAGCTGACGCCGAGGGCGGGCAGCACGCTGTTGATGCTGGTCAGCAGCAGTGCGCCGAGGGCGGCGCCGTAGACGCTGCCGGAGCCGCCGGTGAAGACGACGCCGCCGACGACGACCGCGCTGACGACGGTGAGTTCGTAGCCGTTGCCGGTGCCGGAGTCGACGTTGCCGAACCGGGCCAGGTACAGCGCGCCGGCCAGACCCGCGAGGGCGCCGCAGAAGGTGTAGGCGGCCAGGACGCGCTTGCGCACCGGGATGCCGGCGAGGCGGGCGGCCTCGGGGTTGGAGCCGAGCGCGTACAGCTCGCGTCCGCCGCGGAACTGCTTGAGGTAGTACGCCGTCGCCACCACGACCGCCAGGGCGATCAGCGCGAGGTACGGCACCGCCGAGACGCCGCCGGCGCCGAAGTCGACGAAGCCGCCGGGCAGGTCGGCCGCGGTGATCTGGCGGGAGCCGACCCAGATGGAGTCGATGCCGCGGATGATGTACAGCGTGCCGAGGGTGACGACGAGCGCGGGCACCTGGCCGAGGCTGACCAGCAGGCCGTTGAGCAGGCCGAAGCCGACGCCCATGAGGACGGCGAGGGCGATGGCGACGACGGAGCTGCCGCCGCCCTGGAGGTAGGTGCCGGCGGCGAAGGCGCTGATGCCGAGCGTGGAGCCGACCGACAGGTCGACGTTGCGGGTGATGACGACCAGGGACTGGCCGGTGGCGACCAGGACCAGGATGGTCGCGTTGAGCAGCAGGTCCTTGATGCCCTGTTCGGACAGGAACTCGCTGTTGCCCGCCTGGGTGACGGCGATCATCACCAGGAAGACGACCAGGATGGCCAGTTCACGCATCTTGAAGACGCGGTCGGCCAGCCGGGTGGCGCCGGCCTTGGGCAGCTCGGCGACGGGGGCCTTGTCGGGGGCGGTGACCGTCATGCGGCGGCCCTCCCCATGGAACACGGGGACACGGGGGCGGCCCTTCCGGTCGAGGACGTACGGTGAGCCTGCGGGGCGGTCGTCGCGGTCGGGGACGTACGGCGAGCCTCCGGGGCATCCGTCACCATCGGAGACGTACGGCGACCCCCCGGGACAGCCGCCGCGGCAGAGAACGTACGCCGGCCCTCCGGAACGGCCATCACCATCGAAGACGTACGGCGAGCGTCCGGGACAGCCGCCGCGGCAGAGGACACAAGACGGCCGGCCGGCGTGTTCGTTGCGGTCGGGGTCATGCCGCGGCCCTCCCCGTGGCCGCCGCCATCACGGTCTCCTCGGTGGCCTCGTCGCGGGAGATCTCGGCGGTCAGCCGGCCCTCGTGCATCACGAGGACCCGGTCGGCCATGCCGAGCACCTCCGGCAGGTCGGAGGAGATCATCAGGACGGCGACGCCGTCGGCGGCCAACTGGCTCAGCAGCCGGTGCACCTCGGCCTTGGTGCCGACGTCGATGCCGCGGGTGGGCTCGTCGACGATCAGTACCTTGGGGCCGGTGGCGAGCCACTTGGCGAGGACGACCTTCTGCTGGTTGCCGCCGGACAGGGTGCCGACGGCGTCCGCGATCCGGGCGTACTTCACCTGGAGCTTGACGGCCCAGTCGAGGCTGCGGCTGCGCTCGGCGCCGCGGTCCATCAGTCCGGCCCTGACGGTGGTACGGAGACCGGTGAGCCCGATGTTCCGCTCGATGGACATGTCCATCACCAGACCCTGGGCGCGCCGGTCCTCGGGGACCAGGGCGAGCCCCGCGGCCATGGCCGTCGACGGCGCGCCGTTGACCAGCGCGCGGCCGTCCACCTCGACCTCCCCGGCGTCCCAGCGGTCCACGCCGAACACCGCGCGGGCGACCTCGGTGCGCCCGGCGCCGACCAGTCCGGCCAGCCCCACGATCTCGCCGCGCCGCACCTCGAAGGAGACGTCGGTGAAGACGCCCTCGCGGGTCAGCCGGCGCACGCTGAGGGCGACCTCGCCGGGGGTGACCTCCTGCTTCGGGTACAGCTCGTCGAGGTCGCGGCCGACCATGCGGCGCACCAGGTCGTCCTCGGTCATGCCGTCGAGCGGCTCACTGGAGATCCAGGCGCCGTCGCGCAGGGTGGTGACCCGCTTGCAGATCTGGAAGATCTCCTCCAGCCGGTGGGAGATGAACAGCACCGCGGCGCCCTCTTCGCGCAGGGTGCGCACGACGCCGAAGAGGCGGGCCACCTCGCTGCCGGTGAGGGCGGCGGTCGGCTCGTCCATGATCAGGACGCGGGCGTCGAAGGAGAGCGCCTTGGCGATCTCCACGATCTGCTGGTCGGCGATGGACAGACCGCGCGCCGGGCGGTCGGGGTCGAGGTCGACGCCGAGGCGGCGCATCAGGTCGGCGGTGGTGGCGTGGGTGGCCTTGTGGTCGATCCGGCCGAGGGCGCGCCGCGGCTGACGGCCCATGAAGATGTTCTCGGCGATCGACAGGTCGGGGAAGAGGGTCGGCTCCTGGTAGATGACGGCGATGCCGGCGTCGCGGGCGTCGCCGGGGCCGTGGAAGACGACGGGTTCACCGTCGAGCAGCACCTGGCCGGCGTCGGGACGGTGCACTCCGGCGAGCGTCTTGATGAGGGTCGACTTGCCCGCGCCGTTCTCACCGGCGAGGGCGTGCACCTCCCCGGGGAACAGCTCCAGGGAGACGTCCCGCAGGGCACGGACCGCGCCGAAGGACTTGGACACGTCCTTCAACGCGAGAACCGGGGCCGGACCCGTATCGGACGGGTGGGTCATGGGGGCTCCTCGACGACGCCGGCGGGACGGCCCTCACGGCGTCGTGAAAGGTTTCAACTGGGTTGCCGGGACGTTAGGCAGGTGGGGCATGTCACGTCAATGGGTCCGCCTCGAAAAACTTTCGATAGCCGAAGGTCACGACAGGATTACGGCAAGCCCGGCCTCTCACAAGGGTTGACACCCCTTCGGGAGCCTCATAGCTTCGCGTTCTGAATCGTTTCACCCATGGTCGTACGCATCGACGGTGCGACCCGACGTCAGGAGCCGACGTGACCGAGCTCGCCGCGGTGAAGGCCGCGCTGAAGACCCAGGCTGTCGAGACGCCGTCGTGGGCGTACGGGAACTCGGGCACCCGGTTCAAGGTGTTCGCGCAGGCCGGTGTGCCGCGCTCCCCGTTCGAGAAGCTCGACGACGCCGCGAAGGTGCATGAGTTCACGGGCGTGGCACCGACCGTCGCCCTGCACATCCCGTGGGACAAGGTCGACGACTACGCCGCGCTGGCCGAGTACGCCGAGAAGCGGGGCGTGAAGGTCGGGGCGATCAACTCCAACACCTTCCAGGACGACGCCTACAAGCTGGGCAGCGTCTGCCACCCGGACGCGGCGGTGCGCCGCAAGGCGGTGGACCACCTGCTGGAGTGCGTCGACATCATGGACGCCACCGGCTCCAAGGACCTGAAGCTGTGGTTCGCCGACGGGACCAACTACCCTGGACAGGACGACATCCGCGGGCGGCAGGACCGGCTGGCCGAGGCGCTGGCCGAGGTGTACGGGCGGCTCGGGGACGACCAGCGGATGCTGCTTGAGTACAAGTTCTTCGAGCCGGCCTTCTACTCGACGGACGTCCCGGACTGGGGCACGGCGTACGCGCACTGCCTGAAGCTCGGCGAGAAGGCACAGGTCGTCGTGGACACCGGGCACCACGCGCCGGGCACCAACATCGAGTTCATCGTGGCGACGCTGCTGCGGGAGGGGAAGCTCGGCGGGTTCGACTTCAACTCCCGGTTCTACGCGGACGACGACCTGATGGTCGGGGCGGCCGACCCGTTCCAGCTCTTCCGGATCATGTACGAGGTGGTGCGCGGGGGCGGGTTCTCGTCGGACGTGGCGTTCATGCTGGACCAGTGCCACAACATCGAGGCGAAGATCCCGGCGATCATCCGGTCCGTGATGAACGTCCAGGAGGCCACGGCCAAGGCGCTGCTCGTCGACCGGGACGCGCTGGTCGCGGCGCAGGCTTCGGGCGATGTGCTGGAGGCCAACGCGGTGCTGATGGACGCGTACGACACGGATGTGCGGCCGCTGCTTCGTGAGGTGCGCGAGGAGATGGGGCTGGACCCCGAGCCGTTGAAGGCGTACCGGGCGTCCGGGTGGGCGGAGAAGGTTGTCGCTGAGCGGGTCGGCGGGGAGCAGGCGGGGTGGGGGGCGTGAGCGTCTGCCGAGTTCTGTAGTTCGCGGCTGCGGGCCGGACGTGGCTGGTCGCGCCCGCGCGGCGGAGCCGCACATAAATGCAGCCCCGCGCCCCTTCGATACTCATCCCTCGTTTGAAAAGGACTGGAAGACATGGCATCCCACCCCGCAGCCGATGCGCTGATCGCTCGTTCCCATCGGCTCGGTTCCGACCCCCGGAACACCAACTACGCGGGAGGCAACGCATCCGCGAAAGGCACCGAGACCGACCCCGTCACCGGGGGTGATGTGGAGCTGATGTGGGTCAAGGGGTCCGGTGGTGACCTCGGGACGCTGACCGAGGCGGGGCTCGCCGTGCTGCGGCTGGACCGGATGCGGGCGCTCAAGGACGTCTACCCCGGTGTCGAGCGCGAGGACGAGATGGTCGCCGCGTTCGACTACTGCCTGCACGGCAAGGGCGGGGCGGCCCCGTCCATCGACACCGCCATGCACGGGCTCGTCGAGGCCGCGCACGTCGACCATCTGCACCCCGACTCCGGTATCGCGCTGGCCTGCGCGGCCGACGGCGAGAAGCTGACCGCCGAGTGCTTCGGCGACACCGTGGTGTGGGTGCCGTGGCGGCGGCCCGGCTTCCAGCTCGGCCTGGACATCGCGGCGGTGAAGGAGGCCAACCCGCAGGCGATCGGCTGTGTGCTCGGCGGGCACGGCATCACCGCCTGGGGCGACACGTCCGAGGAGTGCGAGCGCAACTCGCTGCACATCATCCGCACCGCCGAGACCTTCTTGGAGGAGCGGGGCGAGGCGGAGCCGTTCGGACCCGTGCTCGACGGGTACGAGCCGCTGCCCGAGGCCGAGCGCCGTCAGCGGGCCGCGGCGCTGGCGCCGTACGTCCGGGCGATCGCCTCCCGGGACCGGCCGCAGGTCGGCCACTTCACCGACTCCGACGTGGTGCTGGACTTCGTCTCCCGCGCCGAGCACCCGCGGCTGGCGGCGCTGGGCACCTCCTGCCCGGACCACTTCCTGCGCACCAAGGTCCGCCCGCTGGTCCTGGACGTCGCGCCGGGGGCGCCGCTGGAGGAGGCGATCGCACGGCTCAAGGAACTGCACACCGCCTACCGCGAGGAGTACGCCGCCTACTACCAGCGGCACGCCGAGCCCGGCTCCCCCGCGATGCGCGGCGCCGACCCGGCGATCGTGCTGGTGCCGGGCGTGGGCATGTTCTCCTTCGGCAAGGACAAGCAGACGGCGCGGGTGGCCGGCGAGTTCTACGTCAACGCGATCAACGTGATGCGGGGGGCCGAGGCGGTGTCGGCGTACGCGCCGATCGAGGAGTCGGAGAAGTTCCGCATCGAGTACTGGGCCCTCGAGGAGGCCAAGCTCCAGCGGATGCCGAAGCCCAAGCCCCTCGCCACGCGCGTCGCGCTGGTGACCGGCGCGGGCAGCGGCATCGGCAAGGCGATCGCGCACCGGCTGGTGGCCGAGGGCGCGTGTGTCGTGGTCGCCGACCTCGACGGGGACAACGCGGCGCAGGTGGCCGAGGAACTGGGCGGTGCGGACAAGGCCGTCGCCGTCACGGTCGACGTGACGGACGAGGAGCAGATCACCGCCGCGTTCCGGGACGCCGTGCTGGCGTTCGGCGGGGTCGACCTGGTGGTCAACAACGCCGGCATCTCCATCTCGAAGCCGCTCCTGGAGACCTCGGTCAAGGACTGGGACCTCCAGCACGACATCATGGCGCGCGGGTCGTTCCTGGTGTCGCGGGAGGCGGCCCGGGTGATGACCGCCCAGGAGCTGGGCGGCGACATCGTCTACATCGCGTCGAAGAACGCCGTCTTCGCCGGCCCGAACAACATCGCCTACTCCGCCACCAAGGCCGACCAGGCCCACCAGGTGCGGCTGCTCGCGGCCGAGCTGGGCGAGCACGGCATCCGCGTCAACGGGGTCAACCCCGACGGTGTGGTGCGCGGTTCGGGCATCTTCGCGGGCGGCTGGGGCGCCCAGCGGGCCGCGGTCTACGGGGTTCCGGAGGAGAAGCTCGGCGAGTTCTACGCCCAGCGCACGCTGCTCAAGCGCGAGGTGCTCCCGGAGCACGTGGCGAACGCCGTGTTCGCGCTGACCGGCGGTGACCTCACGCACACCACCGGCCTGCACGTCCCGGTCGACGCCGGCGTCGCCGCCGCGTTCCTGCGATGAGCACGTCCACGACCTCGTACGCCGCGGTCGACCTCGGCGCGTCCAGTGGGCGCGTCATGGTCGGCCGCGTCGGCCCCGACACCCTGGAGCTGACCGAGGCGCACCGCTTCCCCAACCGGCCGGTGCGGGTGCCCGAGGGGCTGCGCTGGGACGTGCTGGGGCTGTACGCCGGGGTGCTGGACGGGCTGCGGGCGGCCGGGCAGGTCGCCTCCGTCGGCGTGGACAGCTGGGCCGTGGACTACGGTCTGCTGGACGCGGACGGGGCGCTGCTCGGCAACCCGGTGCACTACCGCGACGCCCGCACCGAGGGTGTCGCGGAGAAGGTGTGGGCGAGTGTGCCGGCCGCCGAGCTGTACGCGGCGACCGGGTTGCAGTACGCGCCGTTCAACACGCTGTACCAGCTGACGGCGGCCCGCGCCGGCGGGCACCTGGCGTACGCCGCAAGGTTGTTGCTGATCCCCGATCTGCTGACGTACTGGCTGACCGGTGAGCAGGGCACGGAGCTGACCAACGCCTCCACCACCCAGCTGATCGACCCGCGCACCCGCGACTGGGCGTACGGCCTCGCCGAACGGCTCGGCATCGACCTCGGGCTGTTCCCGCCGCTGCGCCTGCCCGGTGATCCGGCGGGCGTGCTGCGGCCGGAGGTGCTGGAGGAGACCGGGCTGAGCGGGCCGGTGCCGGTGACGGCGGTCGGCTCGCACGACACCGCCTCGGCGGTGGCCGCCGTACCGGCGACGGACGAGCGGTTCGCCTACATCTGCACCGGCACCTGGTCGCTGGCCGGTCTGGAGCTGACCGCGCCGGTGCTGACGGAGGAGAGCCGCGCCGCCAACTTCACCAACGAGCTGGGGCTCGACGGCACGGTCCGCTACCTGCGCAACATCATGGGGCTGTGGCTGCTCCAGGAGTGCCTGCGCTCCTGGGGCGGGACGGACCTGGGCGAGCTGCTGCGGGCGGCGGGCGAGGTGCCCGAGCTGCGGTCGGTGGTGGACGCCGGGGACGCGGCGTTCCTGGCGCCGGGCCGGATGCCGGAGCGGATCGCCGAGGCGTGCCGGGTGTCCGGGCAGCCGGTGCCGGTCACGCCCGCCGAGATCACCCGGTGCATCCTGGACTCCCTCGCCCTGGCCCACCGCAAGGCGGTCGAGGACGCGCAGCGGCTCGCCGGGCACCCGGTGGACGTCGTGCACATCGTCGGGGGCGGGGCGCGCAACGCCCTGCTGTGCCGGCTGACCGCCGACGCCTGCGGGCTGCCGGTGGTGGCCGGTCCGGCGGAGGCCGCCGCGCTCGGCAACGTCCTCGTCCAGGCCCGGGCCGGCGGTCTGGTCGGTGACCTGGCCGGCATGCGCGACCTGCTGGCGCGCACCCAGCGGCCGGTCCGCTACGAGCCGCGCGGGGACGCCGCCCGGTGGCGGGCCGCCGAGGCCCGGCTCGCCGGCCGGTGACCGGGGCCTGTCCCGGGTCCCGGCCCGCGCACTACCCTTTTTCCGTCCGATGATCAACAGCGAGGAGCCGCGATGCGTGTCGCCCTGTTCCTGACCTGCGTCAACGACACGCTCTATCCCGATACCGGGCGCGCGGTGGTGAGACTGCTGACCCGGCTGGGCGTCGACGTCGACTTCCCGGCCGGGCAGACCTGCTGCGGGCAGGCGCACTACAACACCGGTTACCGGCACGAGGCGGAGCCGCTGGCCCGGCACTTCTCCGAGGTCTTCCAGGAGTACGAGGCGATCGTGACGCCCTCGGGGTCCTGCGGGGCGATGGTGCGGGAGCTGTACCCGCGGATGGGCGAGCGGGCGCGGGCCGAGGGGCGCGGGGACACCCTCGCGGCCACGCTGGCGCCGGTGGTGCCGAAGACGTACGAGCTGACGGAGTTCCTGGTGGACGTGCTGGGCGTGACGGACGTCGGGGCGTACTACCCGCACACGGTGACGTACCACCCGACCTGTCACGGGCTGCGCTCCCTCGGGCTCGGCGAGCGGCCGCTGACGCTGCTGCGCGCCGTGAAGGGCCTTGACCTGGTCGAACTGCCGGGCGCGGAGGAGTGCTGCGGGTTCGGCGGCACGTTCGCCGTGAAGAACGCGGACGTGTCGCTGGCGATGGGCACCGACAAGGTGCGCAACGCCGAGTCGACCGGCGCCGAGGTGCTGTGCGCGGCCGACAACTCCTGTCTGATGCACATCGGCGGCACGATGACCCGGCTGCGGACCGGCATGCGGCCGGTGCACATCGCGGAGATCCTGGCGAGCACGGAGGAGGAACCCGCGGCATGAGCGGCACGTTCGTAGGGATGCCGGCCTTCCCGGAGGCCGCGCACGAGGCGGTGCGGAACACGACGCTGCGGGGCAACCTGCGCCACGCCACGCACACCATCCGCGCCAAGCGGGCCAAGGCCGTCGCCGAGGTCGAGGACTGGGCCGAGCTGCGCGAGGCCGGGAAGCGGATCAAGGACCACACGCTGCGCCACCTCGACCGCTACCTGGAGCAGCTGGAGGCGTCGGTGACGGCGGCGGGCGGCACCGTCCACTGGGCCGCCGACGCCGCCGAGGCCAACCGGATCGTCGCCGGTCTGGTCAAGGCGACCGGCGAGACGGAGGTCGTCAAGGTCAAGTCGATGGCCACGCAGGAGATCGGTCTCAACGAGGCCCTCGAAGCGGAGGGCATCCGCGCCTACGAGACCGATCTCGCGGAGCTGATCGTGCAGTTGGGCAAGGACCGCCCCTCGCACATCCTGGTTCCGGCGATCCACCGCAACCGGGGTGAGATCCGGGAGATCTTCGAGCGGGAGATGAGCGAGTGGGGCCGCCCGGCCCCCGAGGGCCTGACCGACACCCCCGCCGAACTGGCGGAGGCGGCCCGGCTGCACCTGCGGGAGAAGTTCCTGCGCGCCAAGGTCGGGATCTCCGGCGCCAACTTCATGATCGCCGAGACCGGCACCCTGGTCGTCGTGGAGTCCGAGGGCAACGGCCGGATGTGCCTGACCCTGCCGGAGACGCTGATCTCGGTGGTCGGCATCGAGAAGATCCTGCCGGCCTGGCAGGACCTGGAGGTCTTCCTCCAGACCCTGCCCCGCTCCTCCACCGCCGAGCGGATGAACCCGTACACCTCGACCTGGACCGGCACCACGGACGGCGACGGCCCGAGCACCTTCCACCTGGTGCTCCTCGACAACGGCCGCACCGACACCCTCGCCGACGAGGTCGGCCGCCAGGCTCTGCGCTGCATCCGCTGCTCGGCCTGCCTGAACGTCTGCCCGGTGTACGAGCGGGCCGGCGGCCACGCCTACGGGTCGGTGTACCCGGGCCCGATCGGCGCCATCCTCAGCCCCCAGCTGCGGGGCACCGGCAGCGAGATCGACGCCTCCCTGCCGTACGCCTCCTCGCTGTGCGGGGCCTGCTACGAGGTGTGCCCGGTCGCCATCGACATCCCCGAGGTGCTGGTGCACCTGCGGGAACGGGTGGTGCGGGGCGGTCCCGCGGTCCGCGAGGGCAACAAGGTCGTCCTGAGACCGGCCAAGGGACACGCCGCCGAGCGGGCGGCGATGCGGGCCGCGCGGTGGGCGTTCAGCCATCCGGGCGCGCTGCGCGCCGGGCAGCGGCTGGCGTCGCGCACCCGCCGTTTCCATCCGCGCGCGCTGCCCGGTCCGGGCCGGGCGTGGACCGGGGGCCGGGATCTGCCGGCGGTGCCGGCGGAGCCGTTCCGGGACTGGTGGCAGCGCACGCACGGCGGCGAGAAGGGCGGGGCCAAGTGAGCAGCAGGGAACGGATCCTGGGCCGGGTGCGGCGCGCACTGGCGGACGTACCGGAGGAGGAGACGGCTTACGCGCGGGGCTATCTGCGCGAGCACGGCGCCCGGAGCGTCGCTCAGACGGTGGAGCTGCTCGCGGAGAACCTGGCGGACTACCGGGCGGTCGTGCACCGGTGCGCGGACGCCGAACTGCCGTCGGTGATCGCCGGGGTGCTGGCCGCGCGCGGATCGGCGTCGGTGGTCGTGCCGCCGGGGCTGGACGGGGCGTGGCTCGCGGACACGGACGTCACCCGGGTCCCGGACCGGGCCGAGGGCAGCGCGCCCGACCTCGACCGGGTCGACAGCGTGGTGACGGGGTGCGCGGTCGCCATCGCCGAGACCGGCACCCTCGTGCTGGACGGCTCGCCCGACCAGGGCCGCCGTCGCATCACCCTCGTGCCGGACCACCACATCTGTGTCGTCCGGGTCCCGGACCAGGTCGTCTCCTCCGTGCCCCAGGGCCTCGAACGACTCGACCCCGCCCGCCCGTTGACCTGGATCTCCGGTCCGTCGGCGACCAGCGACATCGAGCTGGACCGGGTGGAGGGGGTGCACGGGCCGCGCACGCTGGAGGTGGTGCTGGTCACGTCCGCGTGAGCAGCACCGTGGGCAGGACCCGCCGGCTGATCTCCCGCCGGGGCAGCGAGAGACCGAAGCACTTCTCCAGTACCTGGAGGCAGTCCCGGTGCACGGTGCGGGGATCACGCGTGGGGTCGGGCAGCCCGGCGGCGGCCAGCGCCTCCCGCACCCGGGCGACGGTCTCCGGGTCGCCGACGGGCGGCCAGGAGGCCCACGAGCCGTCCAGGTAGAGGTTGAGGGAGCACATGGGCCGGCCGTCGTGCCCGTACGCGAACCCCGGTGCCTTCCGGTAGTTGTCCGGGTCGTGGTCCAGTACGAAGACATGGGCGCCCTCGCGGGAGAGCGCGGCGAGGTCGTCGAACGCGCCGTACCAGCCGCCGTAGGCACAGGCGAAGGACCACTCCCCCGCCTCCCCGTGGCGCAGGGCGAGCCCGTCGCGCGCCTGCCCGTACAGGCCCTCCAGCAGGTCGTGGACCTGGGCGGCGGACAGGCTGCCGATGGCCCGCGCCGTGCGCCCCGGGTCCCGCACCGCGGCGGTGATCCTCGACACCAGTTCGCCGGAGGCGAGTTCGCGGGACATCACGATGCTGTGGCCGCCCGAGCCGGCGGGCTGGGGGACGGCGAGCCAGGCTGTTCCGTCGGTCATGGCCGTCATCCTGTCCGAACCGGTCCACAGGTGTCACTGGGTACACCCCCCGATACGGGCCCCGCCCCCACTGTGTCCGGACCGCCGCGCTCGTAGCGTCGTCGGTGAGGCACAGGGTGTGCCGGCGGGGAGGGGGATGACGATGTCCCGTGAGGCTTTGCGGCTGGTGAAGGTCAGCAAGACGTACGGCACCGGCGACGGTGCGGTGACGGCGCTGGACGGGGTGACGCTGGGCCTGGAGCAGGGCACGTTCACCGCGGTGATGGGGCCGTCCGGGTCGGGCAAGTCGACGCTGTTGCAGTGCGCGGCGGGGCTGGACCGGCCGGACACCGGGATCGTGTGCGTGGACGGCACGGAGCTGACGGGCGGCACGGAGACGGAGCTGACACGGTTCCGGCGCGGGCGGGTGGGGTTCGTGTTCCAGCAGTACAACCTGCTGGAGACGCTGACCGTCGCGCAGAACACGGTGCTGCCGCTGAAGCTGGCCGGGCGGCGCGTGGACCGGCGGCGGGCCCGGGAGGTGCTCACCTCGGTCGGGCTCGGCGACCGGCTCGGGCACCGGCCCCACCAGCTCTCCGGCGGTCAGCGGCAGCGGGTGGCGATCGCGCGGGCGCTGGTCACCGAGCCCCGGGTGATCTTCGCGGACGAGCCGACGGGCGCGCTGGACACGCGCAGCGCGCGGCAGGTGCTGCGGCTGCTCCAGGACGCGGTGCGGGTGCACGGGCGGACGGTGGTGATGGTGACGCACGACCCGGTGGCCGCGTCGTACGCCGACGCGGTGGTGTTCCTCGCCGACGGCCGGGTGGCCGGAGGGATGCGGGCACCGACGCCGGACGCGGTGGCCGAGCGGCTGGCGCACCTGGGCGACGATGTGCCGGCGGGGGTGTGAGCCGTGGGGACACTCACCATGGGCGGCCTGGCGGCGCGGTCGGTCCGGCACCGGCCGGGACGGTTCCTGGCGACACTGCTGTCCGCCTTCCTGGGCGCGGGGGTCGTCATGACGTTCAACTCGCTGCACGACACGGCGGCGGGCGACGGCGTCGACGCGGTGAGCGCCGAGACCCTCGGTCTGTCGGCGGGAGTGGTGGGCGGCTACGGCACGCTCCTGGTGTTCTTCGCCATCGCCTCGACACTGACGGTCAATGCGCGCGGGCGCACCGCCGAACTGGAACTGCTGCGCTGCTCGGGGGCGACCCCGGCGCAGCTGCGCCGGATGGTGGTGGGCGAGGCGGTGGCCGTCGCCCTGGCGGGGGCGGTACTGGCGACCGGGCCGGCGATGCTCGGCGGGCGGGCGCTGCTCGGGGTGTTCCAGGACAGCGGGCAGGTGGCGGAGTCGGTGGAGTACTCCTTCGGCCCGGTCGCCCTGGTGTCCGGGGTGACCGTGACCCCGCTCGCGGCCGCGGGCGCCGCGCTCCTCGCCGTGCGGCGGGTGACCCGGCCGGGCGGGCGGCGGGCCGGGGCACGGCGGTCGCTCGCGTACGGCGCGCTGGTGGCCGGGGCGGCGAGCACCTGCTCGACGCTCGCCTTCTCCGCGACGGACGAGGCGCTGATGGCACCGGCCGCCTACGGGGCGATCCTGCTGTCGGTCGGTTTCGCGCTGCTGGCGGCACGGCTGCTGACGGTGGTGACGGCGCGGCTGCCGCTGGGCGGGGCGAGCGGCTGGCTGGCGGTGCGCAATCTGCGGGAGCGCGCCGGTGACCTGGCCGGCATCCTGATGTCCCTGATCCTGTTCACGGCGGTGTCCACGGCGACGCTCACCCTGCAGGCCGTGGAGAGCGACGCCGTCGCGGCGTCGGGCCGGGTGAAGTCGGTCGACGCCAAGAACCTGGAGACGCTCAACTTCACGGTGGTCGGCATCATCGCGGTGTTCGTCTGCGTGCTGCTGGTCAACTCGCTCTACGCGGCGACGGCCTACCGCTCCCGCGAGTTCGGGCAGCAGCGGCTTGCGGGCGCGGCGCCCGGGCAGGTGCTCGGCACGGTCGCGGTGGAGGGGGCGCTGCTCACCGTGACGGGCGTGGTGTTCGGCACGGCGGCGGCCCTGGCCGGGATCGTCCCGTTCACGGTGGTCCGCACCGACGCGGTGCTGCCGGACGCGTTCTGGGGCACCTGGCCGGCGGTGACGGCGGTGGCGGCGGCCGTGACGCTGGGGACGAGCCTGGCGACGGCCCGCCGGGTGCTGCGCGTCCCGGCGGTGGCGGCGGCCGCCGAGGCGGCGTGAGGTACGGGGCCGCACCGTGCGCGGCAGGCGGTCGGGGTCAGCGCCCGCGCCGACCGCCTGCCGCAGTCCCGTACGCCGCCGGTGTGCGCCCAGGGCCCGTCAGTCCGCCTTGGCGTACTCCTGGGCCATGCCGCCGGCGAAGTCATGGACGACGACCTGCTCGTCCCCCACGACCCAGGCGTCGTGTCCGGGCGGGCAGACGAAGACGTCGCCGGGGCCCACCTCGCTCTCGGCGCCGTCGTCCATGCGCAGGCGCATGCGTCCCTGGAGCACGTAGCCGTTGTGGTGGATCATGCAGCTCTCGGTGCCCGCGAGCGGGGCCACCGACTCCGACCAGCGCCAGCCCGGTTCGAAGGTGGCGACGGCGAAGTCGAGTCCGGTCATGTGGACGGCCTCGATGTGCCCCCGGGGGAAATCGCGTCGTTCATCGGGCTTGTCGAGCGTCTTGATCTCCAGCATGACGCTCCTCCTTTCCGGCCGCGTTCACGCGGCCGGGGCCGGCCTCCGGCTGGCCCGCGCTGCCCACGGATGACACCGGCGGGGACCCGCCCCACTCCTCCATCGTCCGCCCGTCAAGCGGGGTGCGCCATCCGGGTGACGTCCCGCCTCCTCACCGGGGCGGCGGCAGGGTGATCACGGTGGCGGTGCCCAGCGGGCCGCCGGTCGGGATCGTGGTGCGGTGGCCGGGCGGCAGGGCGGCCTGGTCGGGCTGGAGACGCCCGTGGGTGAACCAGAGCAGCCGGACCGTGGTGCCCGGGGGCGGGGTGAGGCGGCGGTACTGGGCGTAGGTGACCGCGTCGCAGCCGGAGTACCAGCCCACCTCGGGTTCGTAGCCGGTGACCAGGAGGCAGGGGCGGCCGGTGCGGGCGGCGGCGAGCCGTTCGGCGACGGGGACCGTGGACCGGGCCTGGGCGGTGGGACCGGGCATCGCGCCGTGTGCCACGACCTGGGTGGTGCCGAGGACGGTCAGCGCGGCGAGCGCGCCGGCCGCCGCGAGCAGCGGGGCGCCCCAGCGGCCGGTGCCGCGCGGGAGCGCCTCGACACCGAGCAGGGTGAGCAGCACGACCGGCAGGTAGACGAAGCGGGGCTCGCCGTCGGTGACCAGGCCGAGGACGACGAGGACCAGCACGGCCGTCGTCCCGAGGAACACCCGGCGCGCGGCCAGGAGGTCCCCCTGGTCACGCCGGCCGCGCAGGGCCGACACCGCGAGCAGCAGGCCGCCCGCCATGACCACGGCGCCCAGGTCACCGGCCAGGCGGTACGGGAGGATCGCCGCGTAGTAGACGAGGCCGTCGCCGACGTAGGAGCGGTTGGCCTGCGAGGTCGCCCACAGGATCAGGCCGAGGGGGGAGCCGGTGACCCGCTCGGCGTGGACGAGGTGCGGGAGCAGGCCCGCGGCGAACACCCCGGCCGCGAGGGCGAGCCCGCGGCCCCGGGCGAGCCAGGCGCGCGGGCCGTACGCGAAGAGCGCGGCCAGGGCGATCGCCAGGAGGTTGCCGAGACTGCCGTAGCGCAGGTAGAACGCGGCGAGCGCGACGAGGGCCGTGGCCGGCGGGGTCCAGCGGGAGCGCGGGCGCTCCTGTACGCGGACCAGCAGGGCGACGACCAGCAGGAGCAGGCCGGTGGCGCCGATGTCGTTGAGGAACTCCGGTGTACGGCGCAGGAATCCGAGCCCGCCGAGGACCAGCAGCGCCACCAGCGCGCCCCGGCGCGGGGTGGTCCAGCGGGCGGCGACCAAGTGGACGACGGCGAGGGTGAACAGGGTCAGCAGCAGCGCGACCGCGCGCAGCGCGCCGACACCGTCGTGGACGGCGAGGGCCAGCCGGCCCAGGGCGGGCAGGCCGACCGGGCGGTAGGGGCCCCAGCCCGCGGCGGGCGTGCCGTCGGCCCAGGAGCGGGCCTTGTTGGCGTACACGGCCTCCTCGTGACCGAGGTAGGGCTCGTGGTCCTGGAGCACGGCCCACACGCCGGCGGCCGTCAGCAGGACACCCGCCGCGTACGCCGGTCCGGGGACGCGGCGCAGCAGGCGGACGGCGAGGGTCCAGGCGCGGGGTGTCTCCGTCCGGCTCCACCGGGCGCGGGCCGCCCACCAGGCCGGGGCCGCGCCCAGCAGGAAGGGCCACGGCTGCCGTCCGGGCAGCAGGCCGCCTCCGCCGGCCACCAGCAGGAGCTGCTGGGCGACGGCCGCGGCGGTCAGGACGACGGCCAGGACGAGTGCCGCTCGTCTCCACGGGCCCGTACCGGCGGCGGTGTTTGACATCCACGTACTCCCCGATCATGCTTGTACTAATGAATTAATGAAAGCATGGAAGGTGACGTGGTCGAGTACCGGATCGACCGGCAGAGCGGCATCCCGGCCTATGTGCAGATCGTTCGGCAGACCGAACAGGCACTGCGGATGGGTGTGCTGCGGGTCGGGGACAAGCTGCCGACGGCCAAAGAGGTCGTCGCCGCCACCGCCATCAACCCGAACACCGTCTTCCGGGCCTACCGCGACCTGGAGCAGGCCGGCCTGGTCCGGTCCCGGCGCGGCCTCGGCACCTTCGTGACACGGTCGCTGGCGCGGCCGGGCGCGGAGGACGACTCGCCCCTGCGCGCGGAACTCGCCGAGTGGGTCGGCCGGGCCAGGGCGGCGGGGCTCGAACGGGACGACGTACTGGCGTTGGTGACGGCGGCTCTGGACACCTACGAGGAACAGCACAACCAGGAGGACACATGACCGGGCCTGACGAGCCCGCCGCACTGCGCGTGACCGGACTCGGTTTCCGGTACCGGGCACGCGGCGGCCGGGCGCTGGCGGACTGCGGGTTCGCGGTGGACCGGGGCCGTATCACCGCGCTGGTGGGGCGCAACGGCGCGGGCAAGAGCACACTGCTGCATCTGGCCGGCAGGCTGCTGCGCCCCACCGAAGGGGAGATACGGGTCCTGGGCACCGCCCCCGGGACGGCCGAGGCACGCGCCCGGGTCGCCCTGGTCACCCAGGACAAGCCGCTCTACCCGCGTTTCACCGTGGCGGACACGCTGCGCCTGGGCGCCCGTCTCAACTCCGTCTGGGACCGGTCCGTCGCCGAACGGGTCGTGCGCGACGGGCACATCGCCGGCGACGCCCGCGTGGGCGAACTGTCGCCGGGTCAGCGCACCCGTGTGGCGCTCGCCCTCGCCCTCGGCAAGCGGCCCGAACTGCTGCTGCTGGACGAGCCCCTCGCCGATCTGGACCCCGTGGTGCGCGGCGAGGTGATGGCCACGCTGATGGCGGAGGCGGCCGAGCGGGAGCTGACCATCGTGCTCTCCTCGCACGTGCTGCCCGAACTGGAGGAGACCTGCGACTGGGTGGTGCTGCTGCGGGACGGGCGGATCGGACTGAGCGAGGACGCGGACACGCTCCGCGAGGACCATCTGCTGGTCACCGGGCACCTCGACGGGGCGCCCGCGCTGGCCGGCCACGACGTGGTGCACCGTCGCGCGCACGGCCGGCAGCTCACCGCCCTGCTGCGGCCGCGCGGCCCGCTCGACGGTGACTGGCACGTCGAGCGGCCGGGCCTGGAGGAGATCCTGCTCGGCCACCTGCGCACCGGCTCCGAGGAGCCGGCCGGCCGGACGGAGGAGGCGGCGTGAAGGGCTCGTTGTGGCTGGCCTGGCGCCAGCAGCGGCTGCTGGTCGCCTGCGGCGGACTCGTCCTGGCCGTCGCCGCCGCGCTCGCCGTCCACTACCGCTCCGGCATGGTGGACGCCCTGGCCGGCGGCGCGTTCGACCACTGCGACCCGGGCCCGCTGTACTGCACCCGCCCCGGCGACGGACTGCCGCTGTTCCTGGACGTCGCACCGCTCCAGTTCCTCGGCGCGCTCAACATCGCGCTGCCGGTGCTGATCGGCATGTTCTGGGGCGCGCCGCTGCTGGGCCGCGACCGCGAACTGGGCACCCACCGCATGGTCCTCGCCCAGGGCGTCGGCCGCGCCCAGTGGTTCACCGCCCGCCTCGCCCTCGCCGCGCTGTCCACGGTGACCCTCTCCGGCGTCCTGGTCTGGCTGTTCCACTGGTGGTGGGAGCCGGCCGCCGACCACAGCTACGGCCTGTTCTGGTACGAGACGACCGCGCTGAGCGGCTCCGGACCGTCCGCCGTCGCCGCCGCCCTGTTCGGCCTGGCCACCGGCACCCTTGCCGGACTGCTGACCCGCCGCGTCCTGTCCGCGATGGCCTGGACCCTGTCGGTGACGGCCGCGGCGACGCTCCTGACGCAGTGGCTGCACCACACCCGCCTCCTCGTCCCGCCGCACACCTACGTCAGCCGGGGCACCGCGCCCAAGCCGCCCATGGGCGAGAAGTGGTCCACCGGGAACTACGGCCTGATCACCGCCTCCGGCCACCGCGACTCCGTGCTCAGCTGCCCCTACCCGTCGGGCGCCGAGCTGAAGGAATGCATGACGCGGCACGGGTACGTCGCCCGCTTCTACGAGGCCAACCCGGCCGGTGACTACTGGGCCTTCCAGTGGTACGACACCGCCCTGTTCGGCGTTCTCGCGCTCGCGCTCACCGCCGTCACGGTGCTGCTGCGCCGCCGCCTCTGACCCGGCGCGCCCCGCCCCTTCCCTTCCCTGCCCTGCCTTCTCCTCCCGCACGTGAAAGGCCCCTCCGTCATGCCCAAGGACGCCAGGAAGCTGCGCAGCAACCGCGCCGCGCTCACCCACAAGGCCGCCTACGCCCTGCGCCACCCCGGCCGCGTCGGCCCCTACCTCCGCCGCGCCGGACGCGACACCTGGCTGCGGCTCAAGCACCCCGACCACATCGGCTACTACCGCGCCGTGATGGCCTCCGACACCCGCCGCGACCCCGAGGCCGCCGTCGGCAGCCGCACCCACGACCGCTGGCTGGCGCTCGGGCAGATGCAGTACGACTACCTGGTCGAACACGGGCTGCGGCCCGGCCACCGGATGCTGGACATAGGCTGCGGCAACCTGCGCGGCGGCTGGCGCTTCATCGACCACCTCGACACCGGTCACTACTACGGCATCGACATCTCCCCCGACATCCTGATCGCCGCCAAGGAGACCCTCGCCGAGCGCGGACTCCAGGACAAGCTGCCGCACCTGACCATCACCGGCGACCTCACCCTGGACTTCCTGCCCGACGGCCACTTCGACGTCGTGCACGCGCACAGCGTCTTCTCGCACTCGCCGCTCGACGTCATCGAGGAATGCCTCGCCCACGTCGGCCGGGTGCTGACCGGCACCGGGTTCTTCGACTTCACCTTCGACCGGACCGAGGGCACCGAGCACCAGGTGCTGCGGGAGGACTTCTACTACCGCACCGACACACTGCTGGAACTGGCCCGGCGGCACGGGCTGCACGCCCGGTTCATGGCGGACTGGGAGACCCGCCCGCACGGCCAGTCGAAGATCCGCGTCAGCCGCGCGCCGCTGCCCGCGTAGGCTCCTTCACGGCCGCGGGTTCGTCCGCCGCCAGCCGGGGCGGGCACCCGCCCCGCGGCGGCCCGCCGCGGCCGCGCAGCGCGGACACACCCGGCGCACCTCGTCGGCCGCGCCACCGGACTCCGGCAGCACGTCGGCCCAGGTGACCGAGGGAAAACGGGACAGCTGCGACCGGTGCAGGGACAGACCGCACACCGTCTGGTTCAGACCCTGTTCCCACGCGTGCACCTCGCCGGCCGGCAGCCAGCGGTTGTCCTCCTCGTCCCACCAGCGGCCCGAGGCCGCCACGTCGTACCGCCTCGCCCTGGGCACCGGCACGCTCACCGCCTTCCTCGTCCCCGTCCGGGTGCCCCCGGCGGACCGCGGACACACGCGCGTACCGCCTCCTGTGTGATCAGCCCCCACACCTCGCCCGTTTACGCCGTTTTCGCGTTTTTTGTCTGCTTAGCATGCAGGGTCCGCCGCTCCCTACGAGAGGACCCCAGATGGCGTTCCCGGGCCGTCCCAGAGCACTGGCCGCGCATGCCTTCTCCCCGCACGACGCCGTGCTGGGCGCCGCCGTCCGCTACCTCGGCCGCCGGCGCTTCCTCACCGTCACCGCGGCCGCCGCGGCGCTCGCCTTCTCCACCAACCTGCCGGCCCGCGGCGCCGCCGCCGCACCCGGACGGGGCGCCGCCCGTCTCACCGACGACCCCTTCACCCTCGGCGTCGCCTCCGGTGACCCGCTGCCCGACTCGGTGCTGCTGTGGACGCGGCTGGCGCCGGAGCCGTTCGCGGCCGACGGCGGACTGGGGGAACAGCGCGTGGCGGTGGAGTGGGAGGTGGCCCTGGACGAGTCCTTCGCCGTCCGCGTACGGACGGGCACGGCGACGGCGTACCCGGAGTACGGCCACAGCCTGCACGTCGAGGTCCAGGGCCTGGACCCCGCCACCGTGTACTACTACCGGTTCCGGACCGGCGGGTTCATCAGCCCCGCCGGCCGCACCCGCACCGCGCCCGCCGCGGACACCGCCGCGGCCTCCCTCCGGCTGGCCGCCGTCGCCTGCCAGGCCTACCAGGACGGTTACTACACGGTGCACAGGCACCTCGCCGAAGACGACGTCGACGTGGTGTTCCACCTCGGCGACTACCTCTACGAGTACGCGGTGAACGCGGCGGGCGGCGAGCGCCGGTACACCGACGTCACCCTGCCCGACGTGTTCGACCGGGAGACGATGACCCTCGCGGACTACCGGCTGCGGTACGCGCTGTACAAGAGCGACAAGGACCTCCAGGCGGCGCACGCCGCCCACCCGTTCGTCGTCGCCTGGGACGACCACGAGACGGAGAACAACTACGCGGGGGCCGTCCCCGAGAACGACGTCCCGCAGTCGGAGTTCCTGGTCCGCCGGGCCGCCGCCTACCGCGCCTACTGGGAGAACCAGCCGCTGCGCTCCGCCCAGCTCCCCCAGGGCCCCGACGCCCAGCTGTACCGGCGGCTGCACTGGGGCACGCTCGCCCAGTTCGACATCCTCGACACCCGCCAGTACCGCTCCGACCAGGCCTACGACGACCGGCCGCACGCGCCCGGCGCCGAGTCCGACGACCCGGCGCGCACCATCACCGGCGCCGCGCAGGAGCGGTGGCTGCTGGACGGCTGGAAGTCCTCCGGCGCGCTGTGGAACGTGATGCCGCAGCAGGTCACGTTCTCCCAGCGCAAGTTCGACCTGACCGCCGAGGCCCGGATGTCCATGGACGCCTGGGACGGCTACCGCGCCTCCCGCAACCGGATCGTCGCCGGCGCCAAGGCGGCCGGGGTCGACAACTGGCTGGTGCTCACCGGCGACGTGCACGTCGCCTACGCCTTCGACATCAAGGAGAACTTCGACGACCCGGACTCCAGGACCCTGGGCACCGAGCTGACCTGCACCTCGATCGCCAGCGGCAAGGACGGCGCGGAGAAGCCCGACAACTGGGACACGTACATGAAGGCCAACCCGCATCTGCGGTTCTACAACGGCAAGCGGGGCTTCGCCCGGGTGGAGCTCGGCCGGCAGGCCGCCCGGGTCGACTTCAAGACCGTCTCCGCCGTCACCCGGCCGGGCGCCGCGCTGACCACCGCCGCGTCCTTCGTCACCGAGGCGGGCGCGCCGGGGCTGGAACCGGCCTGAGCCGCCGGCCGGGCCCGGGTACTGCACTTGGCACCCGTGAGCGTCCCCCAAAGCGCGAACCACGCGCCCGTCGGGCATCACCGGGGGCGAATCCGGCTAGGGCTAGCACCTCCCCACCCCTTCGCTTCCTCCCTTCCACCCCTTCGCTTCCTCGCCCTTTCATTTCCTCACCCTTCTCCGGAACGCTTCAGGAGGCACATCGCATGGTCGGCAGACACGTCACGGGCCGCCGCCGCGCCGCGCTCACCGCGCTCGGCGCCCTCGTCCTGACCGCCGTCCCCTCGGCCGCGTCGGCCGGGCCGCCGCCCGCGCCGGGCCCACTGCCCACCGCCGCCCAGACGCTCGGCGCCGACCGGCCGTCGGCCCAGGTGCTGCGCGCCCTCGAACGCGACCTGGGACTGACGGCGGGCCAGGCGACGGCCCGGCTGGTCAACGAGGCGGAGGCGGGCACCCGCGCCGGCCGGCTCCGCACCACCCTGGGCACGCACTTCGCCGGTGCCTGGGTGAGCGGCACGACCTCGGCCCGGCTCACCGTCGCCACCACCGACGCCTCGCGGGTGGCCGTCATCCGGGCCCAGGGCGCGGAGGCCACGGTGGTCAAGCGGACCCTGGCCGACCTGCGGGCCGTCAAGGAACGGCTGGACACCGCCGCCCGGCGGGTGGGCACCGCCGACACGCCGGTCTGGTACGTCGACGTGCCGGCCAACCGGGTCGTCGTCCAGGCCACCGGCAAGCAGGCCGCCGCGGACTTCGTGCGGGCCGCCGGGGTGAAGGCCCAGGACGTGGGCGTACGGATCTCGGAGAACCGGCCGCGGGTGCTGGCGGACCTGGTGGGCGGCGAGGCGTACTTCATCGACGACAAGGCGCGCTGTTCCATCGCCTTCTCCGTCACCAAGGGCCAGGAGCACGGCTTCACGTCGGCCGGGCACTGCGGCAAGCCGGGCGCGAAGACCACCGGCGCCGACCAGAGCGCGCAGGGCGAGTTCAAGGCGTCCACGTTCCCCGGCAAGGACATGTCCTGGGTCGGCGTCAACGACAACTGGACCCCGACCCCCGATGTGAAGGCCGGCGACGGCCGGACGGTGCAGGTGGCCGGCTCCGTCCAGGCGCTGGTCGGGGCGGCGGTGTGCCGCTCGGGCTCCACCACCGGCTGGCACTGCGGCACCATCGAGCAGCACGACGCCAGCGTCACCTACCCGCAGGGCACCGTCGACGGTCTCACCCAGACCACGGTGTGCGCCGAACCCGGCGACTCCGGCGGACCGTTCGTCGCGGGCGTCCAGGCGCAGGGCATCACCTCGGGCGGCTCGGGCGACTGCGCCAACGGCGGGACGACCTTCTACCAGCCGGTCAACCCCGTCCTCAAGGAGTACGGCCTCACCCTGAAGACGCAGGCGATCCAGACCACCCTGCCCGCGCCGGCGGACGAGGGGGCGGCCGACGGATGGCGGTCCGGCCGGGTCTACGAGGCCGGGGCCACGGTCGCCTACGGGCGGGTGCGGTACACGTGTCTGCAGGACCACCAGGCGCAGGTCGCCTGGTCGCCGGAGGGCACCCCGGCACTGTGGCAGCGGACCTGACGGGCGGACGGCACCGGCGGCGCCCGGCGCGGGGAGCGTTCCCGGGCCGGGCGCCGTCAGCTGTCGGCGAGCAGGGCGTAGGCGGTGGCGACGAACGGGTCGCGGGCGCGGAAGCGGCGGGTGCAGACGGCGGCCAGGGCGGTGCCGGTGTCCGGCCGGAAGCCCAGGAACGCCTGCTGGCCGAGGGTCGCGCCGCTGTGGAAGTACAGGGGCCCGCCGTCTACGGGGTGCCGGAACCACGCCACCGTGTGCACATGGCGGTGGCCCCGGCCGCGGCGCAGTACGGGCACCCGCACCGCCCGCAGCGCCCCGGCGAGCGGGGAGCCGTCCGGGTCGAGGTGGGCCTCCAGGAAGGTGAGCAGGTCGTGCGGGGTGGCGCGGACGGCGCCCGCCGCCCGGAAGCCGCCGGCGTCGAAGGGGGGCAGGGGGGTGCGGCCGTCCTTGGCGCGGCCGACGGCGTCGGTGGCGGGGCCCTCGGGGGCGAGGCCGGTGCCGGCCAGGCCGAGCGGGCGCAGGACGTGTCCGGTGAGCAGGTCGTCCCAGCTTCGGCCGGTGGCCTCGGCGAGGGCGTGGCCCAGTACGGCGACGCCGAAGTTGGAGTAGCGCCAGCGCGTCCCGGGGCGGTGCCGGGGGTGGTGGCGCAGGAAGGCGTCGACGACCCGGTCGGCGGGGTAGCGGCCGTAAGGGTTGGTGCGCCAGGCCGGCAGCGCCCGGGTGCGGAAACCGGGCGGCAGGACGGGCAGTCCCGCGGTGTGCGTGATCAGGTGGGCGAGGGTCACCGGGTCGGGTTCCGCGGGCCGGCCGGGGTCCAGGCAGGCGGCGGCCGGTTCGCCGCCGGTGAGCCGGCCTTCGCGGATCAGGTGGGCCAGCAGCAGCCCGGTGAACGTCTTGGTGGCCGACCCGGTCTCGTAGCGCAGGTCCTCGCGGGGGACGTCGGGGGGCGGTGCGGTGCCGCCGGCGCGGACGGTGCGGCGGCCGTGCCGGGAGAGCGCGAAGACGGCGTCGGGCGCGTCGCACGCCTCGACGGCGGCGGCCAGCCGTTCGGCGAGGCCGCGGTCGCCGGCCGGGGCGGGGGCCGGGGCGGGGTCGTCGAGGGGGGCGTCCGGCCAGAACGCGGCGGGGGCGGTCATGAGGCGCTGTGCGCGAGGGCGGTGAGGGAGCGTGAGGTCGCCAGGGCGGAGGCGAAGGCGGCGACCAGCGTCGGGTGGTAGACGATGTCGAACACCTCGTCCGGGTCGCCCTCGGGCATCTCGCGGATCGCGGGCATGGCGCCGTCGGGCTGCTGGGCGGCGGCGAACGCCTCCCAGGCCCGCTGGTCGAGGGTGGGTTCGGGCAGGCAGGCGTCGACGACGAGGAGTTCGCCGAGCAGGTCCCAGCGCTCCAGGTCGAGCCAGTCGTCGATCCAGACCGGCAGCCAGGCGGTGAGGTAGCCGGCGACGCGGGGCGGCAGCCCGGCGGGGTTCTCGCCCCAGTCGGTGAGGTGGAACACCGCGTGGGTGATGTCGTAGGCGATGTGTCCCTCGACCGTCCAGGGTTCGGGGGTGCGGGCCAGCCAGGTGCCGGTCAGGGCCTCCGCCTCGGGCGGGTGGGGGGTCAGGCCGAAGCGGCGCTGGAAGGCGGCCAGGCCCAGCCTGCGGGTGGGCGTCCGCTCGAAGGACCGCCAGCCGTCCAGGCGGTGGTTGAGGACGACGGCCCGCTCCAGCTCGGGCTGGCTGTAGCCGAGTTCCTTGAAGGGCAGGTACACCTCGAAGGGGATGGAGGAGATCGGTTCGGTGCGCTGGCCGCGCACCAGCATGCGGCCGCCGTCCAGGGTCTCGCGCCAGGCGTGGTCGAGGAGCCGGTGGGCCAGCCGCTCCTGCCGGGAGCCGGCCACGCCCTCGCGGAAGAGCACCTTGCAGATCAGGGCCAGTTCGCCGATGGGCTGGAACCGCTGGAGGAAGCCCACCTCCGGGTCGACGTCGGGCTCCAGCCGGAAGCCGTCCCGGTGGGCCCACAGCCATTCCAGGGCGCGGGCCCCGACGGTGTGCGTCAGGCGCGTGTCGGTCATCCGAGCGCTCCTTGTGCGCCGAGGTGTACGTGGGTGAGGGTCGCGGCGAACGCGGCCATCAGCGTGGAGTGGTAGCAGTGGGCGAAGTCGTCGTCGGGGGCCGCGGCCGTCTCGGGCAGCGCGCCCGAGGGGTGCCGGGCCGCCGCGAGCCGCTGCCACGCCTCCTGGAACCCGGCCGGGTCGAGGAGGCCGGGCACGCTCGCCGCGACGGCGAGGAGTTCGCAGCCGAGGTCCCACAGGCCGGCGTCCAGGCAGGTGTCCAGCCAGGGCGGCAGCCACTGCGTCAGGTACTCCGCGAGGCGGGCGGGGACGCCGTCCGGTCCGGCGCGGCCCCAGTCGGTGAGGTGGAAGACGACGTGGGTGAGCGCGTAGCCGGAGGGTGCCTCGAAGGTCCACGGTTCGGGCAGGCCGCCGAGCCAGGTGGCGTCCCGTACGGCGTCGGCCGGCCCGGGCCGGGTGATGCCGCTGTGCCGTTCGGCCGCGAGGACACCGAGCCGGCGGGTCGGGTCCTGCTCGGTGCGCCGCCAGCCCCGGGTGCGGGCCACCGTGGCGGCGGCCGTCTCGTAGTCCCGGTGGCGCAGCCCGGCCGCGGCGAAGGCGGCGTAGACCTCCAGCGGGTACGTCGCGAAGGGCTCCCGCCGTTGCAGGGCGAGGAAGAGGCCGCCCTGCCCGGTCTGCCGCCAGGCGTGGGCCAGCAGGGCGCGGGCGCGGGTGTGCAGCGGGTCGGCGGGGGCGGTGCGCCGGGTCACGGTGGCGCACACCTGGGCGAGTTCGCCGAGCGGTTTCCAGGTGCGGTTGACCTCGCCGGACGCGGCGAGGGCGTCGTCGCCGAGGGTGAAGGTGTCGCGGTGCGCGGCTGCCCAGTCCAGTGCCGACTCCGCCACGTCCCGTACGCCCCGGGCCGCTTCCCGGACGGCAGCGGCGCTCACACGAGCGCTCCGGCCCGCAGCCGCCGGGCCGCCCGTACCTGGAGGTCGACCTGCGGGTCGCCGTCGGCCATCAGTTCCACGAAGTCCAGCCCGGAGGCCAGGCCGAGGGTGTCGGGGACGCCGTCCAGCAGGGTCAGCCAGCGTCCCGCGCCGGCCGCCTGGAGCCAGTCCCGGCGGCGGACCGCGCGGACGAAGCCGCGGGCGAGGTCGAGGGGGCGCTGCCGGGCCGCACGGGCCACGGCGCACTCCTCGCCGGGCAGCGCGAGCGGGGCGAGGACCGCCAGTTGGTGGGTCAGGGTCCGCCAGTCGGCGACGTCGAGCCAGCCGGTGCCGGGTTCGGGGCCGGCCGGGCCGGAGCCCGTCAGCCGGTGCAGGGTCCGGGTCATCGCCCAGTGGCTCCACACCACGGTGGGCGCGGCGTCGGCGCGCGGCGGGTAGGTGTCCACGGCCTGCCGGAACAGGGCGAGTTCCGGCTCGCCCGGGCGGGTGCCGAAGAGGAGGTGCGGCAGCAGGAAGTCGGCTCCCAGGACCCGGACGGCGGCCGGTGCGAAGCCGTCGGCCCCGGTGGCCGGGGACGGGTCCCCGGAGACCGGGCGGTGGCCCCCGCTGCTCAGAGCGGAGGCCACGCCGGCAGCCAACTCCCGCACCGCGCCCTTCAGGAGGGACGAGGTGCCTGGCTGGTGCATTCACTGCTCCTGTCGGTCAGGTCAGCCCTTCTTCGGGCGCGGGGTCGGGGGCGACAGCAGCAGTCCGTACTTGCCACCGGACAGAGCCAGCGCCGCGCACTCGCGGCTGTCGCGGAATACGCCTTCCGCCTCGGCCGGGTCGAGCGCCGCGTCGATGTCGATGTCCTGGGTGCGGATGACCTCTTCGATCATCTTTTCCTTGGAAGGCATGTCACCATCTCCCTCTGGTTGGCCGTGACCTTCACACCACAAGTGTCCCTCTAGTCACAAAACATGCCTACCTCACAAAAAACACATGAGGTAACTTTTTCAACAAACCGGACACGGCTGGCTCACCTGCCGCGCCGCAGCCGCCACACATGGTCCTCGCGGTGGCCGTCGGCACCGTCGGGGGAGGTGCTCGCGCGCCGGACCGTCTCCCGGGTCTCGACAGTCCACTCGGCGGCCGGCAGGTCCAGGTCGTTCAGGAGGCCGTCCAGGGTGGGGAACTCGGCGTCGAACGGGGGCTCGGTCTGCCAGGACGGCCAGCCGGCGTGCAGGACGAGCAGGAGGGTGCCGCCGGGTGCGACGGCGTCCGCCGCCCGGCGCAGTACGCCCCGCTGGTCGAGGGCGACCGGGGACTGCAGGTAGTGCGCGCTCACCAGGTCGAAGGAACCCTCGGGGAACGACTCGCCCAACTCGTGCCGCTCCCACGCGACACGGTCCCCGACACCGGCCTCGGCGGCGTGCGCGGCGGCACGCTCCAGGGCCGTGGCCGCGATGTCCACGCCGGTGACCCGCCATCCGCGCGAGGCCAGCCACACGGCGTCACCGCCCTCGCCGCAGCCGAGGTCCAGGGCGGTGCCCGGGGTCAGGCCGGACACCTCCCGTACGAGCAGTTCGTTCGGGCGCCCGCTCCAGACGCGGCCGGAGTCACGGTAGCGGGACTCCCAGAACTCGGCGGGCCGGGCAGGCGGGGGGACGCTGGTCATGGGGTGCCTCCAGGGCGCTTCGGCCGGCGCCGCGGAAGTGCGGCGCCTCACCGGCGACCCTGCACCGGACACCGCGCCGACGGCGAACGACTTTGCGGTTTCGGCAAATGGGCGGCGGCGCACCCGCCCACCGACCGGCATACCGGTCTCCGCCATCGGGACCCCGATGGCAGGGGCAGCTACGCTGGCGCCATGAAGCACCGCACGCCGGCCCGGGAGGAACCGCCGGGCACCGGCGGCCGGGGGCTCCCACCGCACGCGGACCTGAATCTGCTGCGCACCTTCCTGGCCGTGTACCGCGCGGGTTCGTTCACGGCGGCGGCACCCGGGCTCGGCCTGTCCCAGCCGACGGTGACCGCCCAGATCCGCACCCTGGAGCAGCAGACCGGACGCGCCCTCTTCACGCGGCTGCCGCGCGGGGTGGAGCCGACCCCGTACGCGCGTGAACTGGCCGGGCAGGTCGCCGCCCCGCTCGACGCGCTGGCCGTGCTGGGGGACGCCGGTGCCACGGCCGCGCCCGTGCACCTGGCCGGGCCGTCCGAGCTGCTGTGCGTGCGCGTGCTGCCCTCGCTCGCCCCGCTGGTCGCCGACGGGGTGCGGCTGCGGGTGGCACAGGGGCTGCCCGAACCGCTGATGGAGGAGATGCGCGCCGGACGCCACGACCTGGTGATCACCACCCGCCGGCCGCGCGGCCGTGCCTTCGCCTCGGTCCCGCTGGCCGACGAGGAGTACGTCCTGGTCGCCGCACCCGCCTGGGCCGACCGGGTCGCCGGCGCCGGCGACCCGGTCGCGGCCCTGCGCGCGGTGCCGATGGTGACGTACGCCGAGGACCTGCCGATCCTGCGCCGCTACTGGCGCACGGTCTTCGGCCGGCAGCTCGCCACCGACGCCGCCGTGACCGTGCCCAACCTCTACGCCGTCCTGGCGGCGGTGAACTCAGGCGCCGGCTACAGCGTGCTGCCCCGCTCGCTGTGCCGGGAGCACCTGGACAGCGGCCGGCTGGTGCCGCTGCACTCCCCCGCGGAGCCGCCGCTGAACACCCTCTTCTTGGTGCAGCGTCCGGGCGCCGACGCCAACCCCGACGTGCGCCGCGTCCGGGACCACCTCAGGCGGGCCGCCGGCACCTGGTAGCCGGTGGGCCACGCGAAGGCCCCGGCCGAGTCCGGGGCCCGAGGGGGTGGCGGAGCGGTCAGTGGTCGGTCGCCAGGTGGAGCTTGAGCAGGTCCACGCCGTAGTCGTTGCCGTTGGGCGTGCGGATGACGGTGTGGATGTGCTGCTGGGTGGGGTCGCCCTGCTGGCCGGGGCCGCCCGCGCCGGGGCCCGTGGAGGCGGAGGCCGAGGCGGACGCGGAGGGGGAGGCCGAGCTGCCGTCCGCGTCCTCGTGGTAGGCGAGCGGGGACTGGGCGTCGTACTCGATCAGCACGACGGGGCTGTGGATCCGGTAGTAGAACGCGGAGTCGTCCTCGTACTCGCCGATCCAGTAGAAGTACGTGTCGTCGAGGTGCTTCTCGATCTCCCGCAGCCTCACCCGCGCGTGGCCCTCGTCCTGGTGGCCGACGTACACCTCGGCCAGGTCGAGCAGGAGCTGCTGCTGGCGGTAGTCCAGGGCGGAGCCCTTGACGCCGGCGTACGGGATCCGGGCGTTGTCCTGGCCGGCGCCGGCGATCAGGTCGGTGCCGGCCTTCTCGTCGGCGGAGAGGGCGGCGGCGCGCTGGGTGGCGTTCAGGGAGCGGAAGAACTTCAGGCCGGCGACGGTCTCCTGACGGAAGAGGTCGTAGTCCACACCGTCGTAGGTGATCTTCGTCGGCTCGGAGCCCATGAAGGTCGGGGTCATCACGACCTGGTCGCCGAGGACGAAGCAGTTGACGACGAGGTGGTGGCCCTCGAACTGGAAGCCCCAGGCGTCGGTGGCCGACGGGGTGCCCATGACGGTGAACCAGTAGGCGTCCTCGTTCAGCGCCTTGGACGTGTCGCCCGAGTACTCGCCGAGGAAGTGGTTGAGCTTGCGGATGCCGTTGGCCTGCTTGAGGCCGCGGGCCGACAGCGCCTGCTTCAGCAGCTTCATGCCGAGCGCGTACTGCTTCTCCGTCAGGTCGCGCAGGGCCACGCCCTCGCGGTCGTCGGAGTCGACGTTGGTCCAGTCGAGCCACTGGTCGGCGTCGATGTCGAAGAGGGTGGCCGACTTCTGGTCGTCGGTCAGCGAGTCGACGAAGGCCGCGGCGGCGCGCACGACCGGGGTGGTGGAGACGCCGGTGGAGTGGATCGCGTAGAGGTCCTCGACGACCGTGCCGTCGGTGGTGACGCCGACGAAGTCGTCGTAGGCGATCGTCTGGCCGAAGCCGCCGCCGGCCGGCGGGCCGGAGGGGCCGGCACTGGCCGTCGCGTCGGCCGTGGCCGTCGTCTCGGCGCCGGCCTGGGTGGCGGCGTACCCGCCCATGGCCGCGACGGCGGAGACGCCGCCCGCGAGCAGGGCCTTGTTCATGAACCATCGGCGGGAGCGGTGCGCCGCCCGCGTGCGGGGCTTGTGCTCGTGCGTTCGATTGACCATGTGCCGAACAATTTCGTCAACAATTAGCGAGACGGTAGCAGGAAGCTGTGCGCGGCTTAGGAATACTTGCCTCATCCGGCGTCAACTGCCCTGTTCTCACCCCGGGTCGGACTCGCGTCCGTCATGCCGCGCGGGCCCACTGCCGGCGGGCGCGGGCGGCGGCGGTGTGGGCGGGGACGGGCCGGACCCGGCAGGTGGTCTTGGCGGGGTCGACGATGGGGTCGTCGAGGGCGATCCGGCCGGCGGAGCGCAGTTCCTCGCAGACGGCGGTGGGCAGGGCGACGTAACAGCCGCCCGTCGGCGCTCCGGGCACCAAGGGCCGCCAGTAGCCGTACCTGCGCCGCCCGCCCGGATGTTCGGTGACGAAGACGGGGGTGCGCGGGTCGGAGACGACACGCAGGACCTGGGCGGCGTCCGGGCTGGACTGGCCGGCGGTGGTGGACGGCATCGACGAGGGCCTTTCTGCGGGGCGGGTCCCGAGACCGCCTACCCGGTCCGGCCGGAGTTGATCTCGCTGACGCGCATTCTGCGGCAAGGCACTGACATCGCCCCGGTGCTCCGGGTCCGGCGGGCACGCACCCTCACAGGTCGTGGAATGTTCAACCACCTCGCGTGGTTGACCGGTGTGAAGGAGGCCACCCGTGAACACGACCCACTCGACGCACCCGACCCGCCCGGCCTACCCGGCGTACTACGACCACGGAACGCCCGCCGAGCGCTGGGAGCGCGCCCGGAGGTTCTTCGACGCCAGGAACTACGCGGCGGCGGCCCTGGTCCTCGGCCGGCTGGTCGAGGAGTGCCGGAGCAGACCGGGCCGCGGCTGCTGCTGGCCCGCGCCTACTACCACTCCGCCCAGCTGAGCCGCGCCGAGGCCGAGTTGCGGGTCATCGTCGAGCGTGACCCGGTGGAGCACTACGCCCGGCTGATGCTGGGCCGGACGCTGGAGCGGCAGGGCCGGCAGGACGAGGCCGACTCCCAGCTGCGGATCGCCGCGGCCCTCGGGGGCGACTTCGCGGAGGCCTGAGCCCGCCGCCCGGTCCGGACGGCCCGGCCGCGGGGCTCAGCGCCTCGCCGCCGGGCCGCTCGCGTACGTCCGGCGGCCCCGGCGGTACGCGATCTCGCCGAGGACGACGTCGGCCGCGAGGAACGCCGCGAGCGGGATGCCGAGCAGCGGCACGAAGTAGCCGAGGACCGCGACGCAGGCCAGCAGCGGCACGAGGAGGTAGGCCGGCACCTGCTGCCAGGCGCCGCGCGGGATCGGGCGGCCGAAGGAGGAGCCGCGTCCGCGCTGCCACCACATGCGGTACCCCCACACGATGAGCAGGACGAGCGCGAGCGCCAGCGCCATCAGGGCGAGCTGGTTGACGAGGCCGAACAGGTTGCCGGTGTGCAGGTCGATGCCCCAGCGGGTGAGCTTGGCCAGCACCGGGTAGTCCGCGAACCGCAGCACGTCGGTGACCTCACCGGTGGCCGGGTCGACGGCGACCGAGTCCTGCTTCTCCGGCCAGCTGCGCTGCACCTGCCGCACGACGTACGCGGTGGACGCGTCGGCGGGCGGGACGATCTCGACCGGGTCACCGAGGCCCTCGGCGCGGGCGGCGGCCAGCACCTTGTCGAGGCCGACCCCGTGGGCCGCGTCCCCGCCGGCGCCCGCCGCAGCGCCGTGGCCCGCGTGCTCGCCGCCCGCCGCGGCCGAGGACACGGTGGGGGTGGTCTGGCCGAGCGAGACGCGCAGCTTCTCGACATTGGCCCCGGCGTACGTGGACCAGGTCAGGCCGGTCGCCGACAGGAAGACGAGCCCGGCCGCGATCCAGGCGCCGGTCGCGCCGTGCAGGCCGAGGGTGCGGCGGCGTCCGCTGGTGCCGCGCACCTTTCTGCGGGCCCGGCGCCGGGAGAACCACAGCACCAGTCCCCCGCCCGCGATCACCCACAGCCAGCTCGCCGCGAACTCGCTGTAGAGCCGGCCGGTCTGACCGAGGTGCAGGTCGCGGTGGAACTCGTCGATCCAGGTGCGCAGCGGGAGCGCCCCGGTGGAGCCGTACTGTTCGAGGGCACCGCGCACCTCGGCGGTGTAGGGGTCGACGAAGACGGCGAGCGTGTGGGCGGGGTCGACGCCCGCGACGCCGGAGAGCATCACCCTGGTGGTGGCGTCGTCGGCGGGCGAGGGGCGCACGGCCGAGACGGTGCCCTCGGGGTGGGCCTCGCGGGCGGCGGCGACCTGCTCGGAGACCGGCAGCTTGGCCCCGCCCGCCTCGGGAACGGTCAGCTCGTCGGCGTAGAGAAGCTCCTCGGCCTGGAAGGAGGCGGCGTACAGCAGGCCGGTGACGGCCGCGACCAGGAGGAAGGGGGCGACGAACACCCCGGCGTAGAAGTGCAGGCGCAGCACGAGGGGGCGCAGCGGGGACCATCTGCCGGGCGCCGGCTGCGCGGTGGCCGGGTGCGGGGCCTCGTCCGTGGTGGTCGAGGAAGCGGTGGTCATGGGCGTCTCTCCGGGGCGTCGGCGTCGTCGGGCGTGACGGTCCAGTGGTCGGCTCCGGGGGGCGTCGAGTTCCCGGCGATTCGTGTGATGTACATCACTCGCGTGCCGGGCGGTGTCAGGGGGCCGTGGCATCCTGGCGTGATGGGAACTTGGGCCGGGCGTACGCCGATCGCCGAGCGTGTCGAGGAACTCCTGGCCCCTGGCGGCCCGTTGCCGATCGTCGAGGCCGGCGATCCGGTGCTGCGGCGCGCGGCCGAGCCGTTCGACGGGCAGTTGGAGCCCGCGCTGCTGGCCCGGTTCGTCGAGGCGCTGCGGGTGACCATGCGGGCGGCGCCGGGGGTCGGCCTGGCGGCCGTGCAGGTGGGGGTGGGGCTGCGGATCGCGGTGATCGAGGACCCGGCCCCGGTGCCGCCTCAGGTGCGCCGGGCGCGCGGGCGGGTGCCGCAGCCGTTCCGGGTCCTGGTCAATCCGGCGTACGAGCCGGCCGGTGACGGCCGGGCCGCGTTCTACGAGGGCTGTCTGAGCGTGCCGGGCTGGCAGGCGGTGGTCGCCCGGCCGGCGGCGGTACGGCTGACGGGGGCGGACGAGCACGGCCGCGCGCTGGACGAGGTGTTCACCGGGTGGCCCGCCCGGATCGTGCAGCACGAGACGGACCACCTGGACGGGACGCTCTATCTGGACCGCGCGCAGCCGCGTTCGCTGGCGTCGGCCCGGGCGATGAGGGAACGCTGGGCACAGCCCACACCGCACGAGGCGGCGGCCGCGCTCGGCTTCGGCCTGGACTGACCGCCGGGCGGGCCGCACCCGTACGACGACGGCGGCGGTCCCGCTGCCCGCCCCCGGGCCGGCCGGACGGGCGGCGGCGCCCCGGGACGGCGGTCAGCTGTCGCGGTAGGACTCCAGCAGCCGCAGCCACACCTCGCTGATCGTCGGGTAGGACGGCACCGCGTGCCAGAGGCGGCCGACCGGGACCTGGCCGGCGACGGCGACGGTCGCCGAGTGGATCATCTCGCCCACCCCGGGGCCGACGAAGGTCACGCCCCGCACGATCTCGTCCTCCAGGTCGACGACCATCCGGGCCCGGCCCCGGTAGCCGTCGGCGTAGAGACCGGCGCCGGCCACCGTGGAGAGGTCGACGTCGACGGCGCGGACACGGTGGCCCGCCTGTTCGGCCTCGGCCAGGGTCAGGCCGACGGAGGCCGCCTCGGGGTCGGTGAAGACCACCTGGGGGACGGCGGCGTGGTCGGCGGTCGCGGCGTGCGCGCCCCACGGTCCGGAGTCGAGGGCGCCCTCGCCCGCGGCGCGGGCGGCGATGGCGGCGCCCGCGATCCGCGCCTGGTACTTGCCCTGGTGGGTGAGGAGGGCCCGGTGGTTGACGTCCCCGACGGCGTACAGCCAGTCGTGGCCGGTGACGCGCAGGCTGTCGTCGGTCTCCAGCCAGGAGCCCGGCTCCAGTCCGACGGTCTCCAGCCCGAGGTCGTCGGTGCGCGGCGCGCGCCCGGTGGCGAAGAGGATCTCGTCGGCCTCGATCCGGTCGCCGGTGTCGGTGACGGCGACGACGGTGCCGTTCTCCCGGCTGACGGACTTCACCGACGTGCCGGTGCGCAGGTCGGCGCCGGCCTCGGTGAGCGCCTCGGCGACCAGTTCCCCGGCGAACGGCTCCATGCGCTCCAGCAGTCCCCCGCCCCGGACCAGCACGGTGACGCGCGAGCCGAGGGCCTGCCAGGCGGTGGCCATCTCCACGGCCACGACTCCGCCGCCGACCACGATCAGCCGCCCCGGCGCCCGCTGGGCGCTGGTCGCCTCGCGGCTGGTCCAGGGGCGGACGTCGGCCAGGCCCGGCAGCGGGGGCAGGGCGGCGCGGCTGCCGGTGCAGACGGCGACGGCGTGCCGGGCGGTGAGGACGCGCCGCTCCCCGCCGGGCCCGGTCACCTCCACGGTGCGCGGTCCGGCGAGGCGCCCCTGTCCGCGGTACAGGTCGGCGCCGATGCCCTCGATCCACTCGACCTGGCCGTCGTCCTTCCAGCCGGAGGTGTAGTAGTCGCGGTGGGCGAGGACCGCGGAGGTGTCGAGGGGGCCCTGGACCGCCTGGCCCAGTCCGGGGGTGCGGCGGGCGTCGGCCCGGGCGATGACCGGGCGCAGCAGGGCCTTGCTGGGCATGCACGCCCAGTAGGAGCATTCGCCGCCGACCAGTTCGCTCTCCACGATCGCGGTGGTCAGTCCGGCCGCCCGGGTGCGGTCGGCGACGTTCTCGCCGACCGGGCCGGCGCCGATCACCACGACGTCGTACACGTTGGATTCCGTTTCCGTCATGGGGTCAGTCTGGTGGGTGGTGTGCGCCGGGGCCACATGGGTACGTGCGCGGAATACCCGCTCGGTCTTCGCTGTTTGCGCCGACGGCACCCGCCCCCGACCAGGAAGAGGCATCAGCCATGAGCAGCACCGTGGAACTCACCAAGGACAACTTCGACCAGACGGTCACGGACAACGAGTTCGTGCTGATCGACTTCTGGGCGTCCTGGTGCGGGCCGTGCCATCGGTTCGCCCCGGTCTACGAGAAGGCGGCGGAGGAGAACCCCGACCTGGTCTTCGGCAAGGTGGACACCGAGGCGCAGCCGGAACTGGCCGCGGCCTTCGGCATCCAGTCCATTCCGACCCTGATGATCGTCCGGGACCAGGTGGCCGTGTTCGCGCAGCCGGGCGCGCTGCCCGAGGCGGCGCTGACGGACGTCATCGGGCAGGCCCGGAAGCTGGACATGGACGAGGTCCGCAGGGCGGTCGCCGAGCAGCAGGCGCAGGAGGTCCGGAACGGGCAGTAGTTCCGCCGCCGGCGCGGTCCTCGCGCGGGGCCGGGCTCAGCTGGAGTCGCGGTGCACCACGCACGCGCCGAGGACCGCGCGGTGCTCGGGGACGGCGCCGGGTTCGCGTACGGCACGGTCGACGAGCGCGGCGAGTTCGCGGCCGGCGGGCAGTTCGAGGCGTACGGTGCTCAGCCGCGGCCTCAGCAGCCGGCCCAGCACGAGGTCGTCGGCGCCGAGCACGGCCGTCCGCCCGGGGATGGGGACACCGGCGTCCTGGAGGGCGCGGCAGAGCAGCATGGCGTACTCGTCGTTGTAGGCGAACACGGCGTCCAGGCCCAGGGTGTCCCAGCGGGCGGCGAGCCGGGCGGCGGCCTCCTCGTCGTAGGGCAGGGGCAGTTCGGTCAGGGTCGCGTCGGTGCCGTGCAGGGCGCGGCGGACGCCCGCCAGGCGGGGTACGGAGAAGAGCCGCAGGCCGGGTTCGGCCGGCATCACCACACCGACGCGGCGGCGCCCGCGCTCGTACAGGTGCCGGCCCGCGGCGTGACCGACGGCCCGGTGGTCCATGATCAGGGCGTGGGCGCCGTCGACGGCCTCGGGTCCCAAGGTCACCACCGCGCGGGCGCCCGAGCGCTTCAGCACCGCCACGCCGCGCGGGCCGAGGCCGGGTCCGGGGACCAGGACGGCGATCGGCCGCAGCTCCGCCCAGGCACGGGCGCTGTCGTCGCCGTACGGGCCGCCGGCGCCGTACTGCACGACGGTGTAGTCGAGGTGGGCGAGGGCTTTCTGGAGTTCGCCGACGAAGCGGATGTAGAGCGGGCCGGCGGGGAACGCGGGCGCCGGCATCACGACCGTGCGGCTGTGGCCGGCGCGCAGGGTGCGGGCCGCCGCGTGCGGGACGTAGCCGAGTTGTTCGGCCGCCTCGTGGACCCGGCGGCGGGTGGGTTCGCTGATGCGGACGGCGTGGGTGTTGTTCAGGACGTAGGAGACGGTCGCGCGGGAGACGCCGGCCAGACGGGCCACATCGGCGCTCGTGGGCACGGGCGGGTTCGGTATCTGCACCATGACGTACGGCATCCTGGCAGAGCCGCGGGGCGGGGCCGCGGCCGGGGGAGGGTAGTCCGGATCGGACCAACTACGGGGCGCCGTACGGTATCTGACGGAGTGTGAGCGGTGCTCCGGTCAGTGGGGCGGCGGCGTCCCGGTCGTCCGGGCCACCAGGTCCACCCAGGCCCGCTCCAGCCGGGCCAGGGGCATCCCGCACTGCACGGTCAGGTGGTGGACCAGCACCGGGTCGAGCGAGGACATCAGGGTGTGCGCGAGCAGCTCGCCGTCGGCGTCCGGGACCACCTGGCGCAGCAGCAGGGCGACGTGGGCGTTGTGGAAGCGGCGGGCCGGTACGGTGTAGCGGCGTCCGGGGCCGGGTTCGGCGGCCAGTTGCAGGTCCAGTTCCTCGCTCGCGCGGCGCAGCAGCGCGCACCCGAAGGCGCGCAGCCGTTCCACGGGCGGTGCCCCGGGTCCCAGCGGCGGCGGGCCGCTGAGCAGCGCGGCCTGGAACTTCCTCTCCGAGTGGTCCATCAGGGCCATCAGCAGTCCGGTGCGGTCGCCGAAGCGGCGGAACACCGTGCCCTTGCCCACCTGGGCCGCCGCGGCCACCGCCTCCATGGTGACCCCGGCCGCGCCGTGCTCCGCGACCAGGCGCGCGGCGGCCTCCAGCAGCCGGGCGCGGTTGCGCGCGGCGTCCGCGCGCAGGCACGGCTCCTTCTCCAGCGGGCCGGCGCCGAGCCGCAGCAGTTCGGGCGGGTCGACGGGAACCGGGGACGCGGGACGGGGCGGAAGGGCGGCGGACATGTCGTCAGCGTAAAGCATCGGGAAGAAAACTGGACCGCGGTCCGCTTAGGGTGCTACAACATTAAACGGACCTCGGTCCGGATTCGTGTCCGCAGTGTTCTGCGGCGTCGTGCAGTGTTCTCAGCGCCTGGAGTCATCACCATGTCTGTTCGTATCCTCGCCCTCGTCGGCAGCCTTCGCGCCGGTTCGCACAACCGCCAGCTCGCCGAGGCGGCCCGCAAGCTCGCCCCGGCCGGCGCCGAGGTGGAGCTCTTCGAGGGGCTGGCCGAGATCCCCTTCTACAACGAGGACATCGACGTCGAGGGCAGCGTCCCGGCCGCCGCCGCCCGGCTGCGTGAGGCCGCCCAGGCGTCCGACGCCTTCCTGATCCTGTCGCCGGAGTACAACGGCACCATGCCGGCCGTGCTGAAGAACGCCATCGACTGGCTGTCCCGCCCGTTCGGCGCCGGCGCCTTCGGCGGCAAGCCCGTGGCCGTGATCGGCACCGCCTTCGGCCAGTACGGCGGTGTGTGGGCGCAGGACGACGCCCGCAAGGCCGTGGGCATCGCGGGCGGCAAGGTGATCGAGGAGCTGAAGCTGTCCATCCCCGGCTCGGTGACCCGTTTCGCCGAGACCCACCCGGCGGACGACTCCGAGGTCGCCGCCCAGCTGACCGAGGTCGTCTCGCGTCTGCACGGCCACGCCGGGGAGATCACCGCCGCCTGAGTGCGCGGCACCGCACGGCGCGGGGCCGGGGTCCTTCGGGACTCCGGCCCCGCGGGCGGTTCAGGAGGTGCGGTGTCAGGCCACCGCCGTCGGCGCCAGGGCGCGCAGTTCCGCCAGCGCCGCGGCGACCGCCGGCCGCCGGTGCCCGCCGCGCCGGGTGCAGGTCAGCAGCGTGCGGTGCGGGCGGTCGGCGCAGCGCAGCCGGGTGACGGGCAGGTGCGGGTCCAGATGGGCCAGGCGCGGGATCAGGGCGACGCCCAGGCCGTGCGCGACGAGGTGGGCGGTCACGTTCCAGTCCCGCGCGTGGTGGACCACGTCGGGGGTGAAACCGGCGGCGCCGCACGCCGACATCACGTGCAGTCGGCAGGGGCTCTCGGGCACCGGTGCGATCCAGGGCTCGTGCGCCGCGTCCGCCAGGCCGACCCGGTCCCGCCCGGCCAGCGGATGCCCCTCGGGGACGACCAGGTCGAACGGGTCGTCCAGCAGGGGCCGCTGGTCGAAGCGGGCGTCGCCCGGCGGCGGGTTGCGCGGGGTCGCCTCCACCACGGCGAGATCGGTCTCCCCCTCGAAGAGCAGGTCGAAGCTCTCGGGTACGTCCGTCTCCCGGATGCGGACGGTGAGGCGGGGATGGCGTTCGCGCAGCCGGGCGGTCATCGGCGCCAGCAGCACCGAGACGGCCACCGGGAACCCGGCCACGTGCAGCGGACCGGCGGGCTCGGCCCGGCCCGCGCGCAGTTCCAGCTCCGCCTCCTCCCAGCGGGCCTGGATGGCGTCGGCGTGCGTGAGCAGGCTCTCGGCGGCGGGCGTGAGCCGTACGCCGCGGCCCTGCGGCTCCAGCAGGTCGACGCCCAGTTCCCGGGCGAGCTGGCGGATCTGCTGCGAGGCGGCGGACGGTGTGAAGTGCAGGGCGCGGGCGGCGGCGGTGACCGTGCCGTAGTGGGCGACCGCCCGCAGGACGTGCAGCCGACGCAGGTCAATCATGAAGTCCACGCTTCACGGTGAGGTCCGGTAAGTCAACCTGGACGTGTACGGACCTCTCGTCGCACCCTTGGCTGTGTCGCGACGATCAGCCGGCCGAGCAGGACACCGACCGCACCCGCACGGACAAGGAGACGCCATGACCAGCACGACCGGCACGACCGGTACCGCCTGCCCGCACTGCGGGTGGCCGGACGCCGCCGAGCCCTGCCAGGTGGTGTCCCGGCACCCCACGGCCACCGGCCACACGGTGTGGTCCCGGTGCGCCTGCGGCTCGCTCCAGATGCGGGTCGTCGACGCGACGGGCGTCCGCGTGGTCTCCCGCAGCCGTCCCGCGCCGGGACGCTGAGGACCCCCGGGCGCCGACCGTGCCGGTCTCCCGGTGGACCGCGCCGCGCGGACGGCTCGGCCGCGCCGCCTCCTGTGCGCCACGGCCGCGTCCGTTCCGGTTCCGGGTCCGGGTTCGCTGCCTGGGACCAGCGGTACCAGGTACGCGGGCGCCCGGCGGTGTTCACTGGAGGCCATGACGACGACCGAGTTCGGACGGACCGTACGCCGGTGGCGCGACCGCGTCTCCCCCGAGTCGGCCGGGCTGCCGGCCCGCGGTCAGCGGCGCGCGGCCGGGCTGCGCCGGGAGGAACTGGCCCTGCTGGCCGGCATCTCGGCCGACTACGTCACCCGGCTGGAACAGGGCCGGGCGGCCAACCCCTCACCGCAGGTCGTCGAGGCGCTCGCCCGCGCGCTGCGCCTGCCGCTTCAGGAGCGGGCCTATCTGTACCGGCAGGCCGGGCTGGCGCCGCCGGGTCCGGACACGGTGCCCACGTACATCCCGCCCAGCGTCCACCGGCTGCTGGACCGGCTGGCCGGCACCCCCGTCGCCGTCTTCGACGCCGCGTGGACGCTGCTGCTGGCCAACCAGCCGTACGCCGCGCTGATGGGCGATCCGTCCGACTGGCGCGGGCACGAGCGCAACAGCGTGTGGCGCGCCTTCGCCGGCCCGCGCGGCCGGGCGCGGCAGAGCCCGTCGGAGCGGCGGGCGTTCGAGGAGGCACTCGTCGCCGATCTGCGCCACACGGTGGGCCGGTACCCCGCCGACCGGCGGCTGCGGCGGCTGGTCGAGGACCTGTGCGCGCACAGCGAGCGGTTCGCCGAGCTGTGGGAGTCGGGGATCGTGGGCCGGCACGAGGTGGCCCGCAAGACGATCGACCACCCCGCGGTGGGGCCGCTGGACCTGGACTGCGACGTGCTCGGTGTGGCGGGCGGCGACCTGCGCGTCCTGGTGTACTCCGCCGAGCCGGGCACCCCGGACGCCGAGCGGCTGGCCCTGGTCACCGTCCTGGGCACCCAGTCGCTGGTGGAGTAGCCCGCGCACCGGCCCCGGGCGGTGCGGCGGGCCGCGGTGCGGGCCGGTGCCGGTGCGGCGGGGGCGTGGGCGTGGGCGGACGAGACGAGGGGTTTCCGGGGAGCGACGCAGGCAACCCGGGTCCCTGCGCAGGCCCCGCCCGCCTGAGCACCACCCCGGCCGGCGGCCCGCCCGGCCCGACCCGACGGGAGTACCCGGATGACCACCGCACCTTCGCATCCGCCCGCCGCCCGGTCCGGCCCGCGCATCGGCGTGCTCGGCTCCTACGGCGGTTTCAACACCGGCGACGAGGCGATCCTCACCTGCGTCCTGGGCTGTCTGCGCGCCCACCGGCCGGACGCCCACCTCGTCGTCCTCAGCCGGAACGCCGAGCACACCCGCGCCCATCACTCCGAGGCCGACGAGGTCGTCGACTGGGAGGGTGTCAGCCGCAATCACGTCCTGGACGTACTGCCCCGCCTGGACCTGCTCGTCCTGGGCGGCGGCGGCCTCCTCTTCGACGGCGAGGCCCGGCGCTACCTGCGGCTGGTGCGCGCCGCGCAGGACCGGGACGTGCCCACCTTCGCCTACGCCATCGGCGCCGGGCCGCTGCGGGAGGCCGAGGACCGGGAAGCGGTACGGACCGTGCTGGCCGACATGGACGACGTGGTGGTACGGGACGAGGAGTCCCGGCTGGTGCTCGAGGAGGTCGGTCTGGAACGCGAGGTCACCGTCACCGCCGACCCGGCCCTGCTGCTGCGCCCGGAGCCCTTCACCGACGCCATGATGCGCGACGAGGGCGTGCCCACCGACGCCCGGCTGGTGGGGATGTCGGTGCGGGAACCGGGCCGGGCGGCCGAGGCGCTGGACGAGAGCGACTACCACGCCCTGCTCGCCACCGTCGCGGACTTCCTGGTGCGGCGCCTGGACGCGCATGTGGTGTTCCTGCCGATGGAGCGGCACGACGTACGGCACGCGCACGCCGTGCTGTCCCACATGACCGCGCCGGACAAGGGCCGCATCCTGCACGGCGCCTACAGTCCGGGCCAGGTCCTCGGCCTGATGCGCCACCTGGACCTGGCCGTCGGCATGCGGCTGCACTTCGTCATCTTCGCGGCGCTGACCGGCGTACCGGTGCTTCCGCTGCCCTACTCCGGCAAGGTGTTCGACTTCGCGCGGCGGCTCGGGGCCCCGGCGCTGGTGGGGGTGGCGCGGGAGCAGGCCGGGCTGCTGCTGGCGGAGGTCGACCGGCTGTGGGACGAGTATCCGCGGCGCGAGGAGGACCTCAGGTCGCGGATGCGGGAGCTGACGACGGCCGCCCGGGAGACCTGTGCGCGCTGCGGCTCGCTGCTGGACGCGGTCGGCGGGCGGGCGGACGGGGCGCTGTCCGGCGCGGCCGAGCCGTGGCCCCTGGAGGTGTGATGCCGGTTCTGCGCGAACCCGCCGAGCCGCGCACGGTCACCCTGCCGCCGCGGTCCGCGCAGCACGGGGGCGGCTGCGACGTACTGGTGGTGGGCGGCGGTCCGGCCGGGTTCGCCGCGGCGCTGGCGGCGGCCGACGCCGGGGCCGACGTGGTGCTGGTGGAGCGGTACGGGTTCCTCGGCGGCAACGCGACGGCGGCGCTGGTGATGCCGCTGATGTCGTTCCACAACGAGCACAAGCAGGCGGCGTTCACCGAGGCCGGGGACGCCTCCCGGCTGCTGCCCACCGACCACGGCGAGGGCGAGCCGGTGGTCGCGGGCGTGCTGTGGCGGCTGCTGGAGCGGCTGATGGAACGCGGCGGCTGTCTGCGCCCTACTCCGAAGACCGGCTACACCGTCCCGTTCGACCCCGAGCTGTTCAAACTGACCCTGCTGGAGATGATGGACGAGTCCGGCGTGCGGATGCTGTTCCACGCGTTCGCGTCGACGGCGCTGAAACTCGACGACGGCTGGCGGGTGGTGTTCGAGACGAAGTCCGGGCCCGTGGTGATCGACGCCGGGGTGGTCGTGGACGGCACCGGGGACGGGGACGTCGCGGCGGCCTGCGGGGCGCCGTACGAGATCGGCCGGCCGGAGGACGGGCTGGTGCAGCCGATGACGCTGATGTTCCGGATGGCGGACTTCTCGCGGCCGGACTTCGCGGAGTACGTGCGCGAGCACCCGGACCAGTGGCGCGGGGTGCACGGGCTGTGGGACCTGGTGGAGCAGGCGCGGGCCGACGGGGACCTGCGGCTGGCGCGCGAGGACATCCTGTTCTTCGCGACGCCGCACCCGCACGAGGTGAGCGTCAACTGCACCCGGGTGACCCGGGTGCTCGGCACCAGCGTGTGGGACCTGACCCGGGCCGAGTACACCGCCCGCCGCCAGCTCGCCCAGATCGACCGGTTCCTGCGCGCGAGGGTCCCCGGCTTCGAGGACGCCTACGCCGTGCAGAGCGGTGTGCAGGTCGGCGTCCGGGAGAGCCGGCGCGTCCTCGGCGACTACCAGCTGACGGGCCACGACATCCTGGCCGCCCGCCCCTTCGCGGACGTCGTCGCGCACGGCGCGTACCCGGTCGACATCCACAACCCGCGCGGCTCCGGAACGGTATTGAAGCGGGTGCCCAGGGGCAGCTTCTACGACATCCCGCTGCGCTGCCTGCTGCCGCGCGGCACCGACCGGCTGCTGGTCGCCGGGCGCTGCATCTCGGGGACGCACGTCGCCCACTCGTCGTACCGGGTCATGCCGATCGCCATGGCCACCGGCCAGGCGGCCGGGGTGTGCGCCGCGCTGACCGTCCGGCACGGGCAGGGCCCGCGGGGGCTGCCGTACCGGCTGGTCCAGCGGGAGCTGCTGCGGCAGGGGGCGCGGCTGCGGATCGGCCAGGCGGAGGGCGACTGATACGGATCGGCCAGGTGAACGGCGTCGAGGCTGGCGGGCGCCCGGGGCCGGTCCGCGCGTCAGTGGCCGGGGGCCGCCGTGCTGATGCCGCCCAGGGCCGAGCGGGGGTCCTCGGCGGCGGCGAGGTCACCGAGGCTGACGATGCCGACCAGGTCGCCGCCGTGCTCGACGACCGGGAGGCGGCGCACGGCGTACCGGCGCATCAGCTCGGCCGCCCGGTCGGTGGTGTCCTCCGGGGTCAGCGTCACCACGGGCGGCGGCGTGCACACGGAGCCGACCCGGGTGTCGTCGGGGTCGCGGCCGTCGGCGACGGCCCGCAGGACGATGTCGCGGTCGGTCAGCACGCCGAACAGGTCGCGGTCGTAGGCGACGAGGACGTCCCCGACGTTCCGTTCGCGCATCAGCTCGGCGGCGTGGGTCACGGTGGTCATGGGCTCGACGGTCGCCGTGGCGGGCGACATCACGTCCCGGACGCGGTGGGTCATGGCGGGCGCCTCCCGGGCGCTGTGGCGGTGCCTGTCTCCGACCGCGTTGCCGAGATCGGCCCGGTCAAACCGCCCGGCCGGCGGGGAAACGGCTGGAACGGCTCCAGGACCCGCCCGTCAGGGCCGGCCGAGCGCCCGGCCGAGGGCGGTGAGCCAGTCGTCGACCGGACCGAACGTGAGCACCCCGCTGCCCGCGCCGGCCAGTTCGCCGGACGCGGGCAGCAGCCTGTCGTACGTCCGCCGCAGCGCCGCCCGGTCACCGAGGGCGAGGGCGAGCGCGGCCTCGGCGCAGCACAGGGCCTCGTAGAGGAGGTCGGGCGGTGGTTCGGGCAGGTTCCGCAGGGCGCTTGCGGCGGCCGTCCGTTCGCCCTCGGCCAGCAGGGCGAACGGCTGTGCCCAGGGGCGGTAGGGGCCCCAGTCCGCCCGCCGGTCGACCCGGGGCGGCAGGCCCCGGGACAGGCGCAGGCCGAGCAGGGCGAGGGGCAGCAGGCCGCGTTCCAGGCCCGGCATCCCGGCGCCGTCCAGGCGCGCGGCGGCGGCCCGGTATCCGGCCTCGGCGCGGTCGTACGGGGCTGTGCGGGCGGCCTGGCGCAGGGCGCGGTACCAGTCGGTGAAGACGGCCACCAGCGGCCGTTCGTGCCGGGCGGCCAGCCGGTCCGCGGCGGCGGCGTGCTCGTCGGCGCCCGTGAAGTCGGCCAGGGCGGAACGCGCCTGAAGGCGGATCAGGTGGCCGAGGACCTCGTAGGTGACCAGGGCGTGGCGGGCGGCGAGGGCGACGAGTTCGGCGCCGATCGCGTCGCGGCGCCGGGCCGTCCCGGCGGTGGTGCAGGACTGCATGTAGGTGCCGTTGAGGGCGAACGCCAGCAGCGCGGGGTCGTCCAGCTTCCGGGCGATCTCCTCGGCCTCGCGTGCCGCCCGGGGGCCGCGCGCCGAGCGTACGCCGCGGCTCTCCAGGGCGACGGTGGCGAGCAGGCGGCAGCGGGCGGGGGCGGCCGACGGGGTGTCCGGGAGGGCGGCGAGGGTGCGTTCGGCGGCCTCGACGATCCGGCGGGCCGCCTCGGGGTCGTCGCTGCGGGTCCAGTTGGCGGGGACGTCGTAGGCGCCGATGACCCGGGCGGTCAGTTCGGCGTCGCCGGTCTCCTCGGCCGCGGCGACGGCCGCCGGACGCTGGAGCCGGGCGGCCTCCAGACCGCCGCCGCCGGTGACGGCGAGGGCGCGCAGCAGGCCGACGGTGGATTCCAGGCGGGCCCCGGAGCCGGCGGCGACCGCGCGGTCGTACGCCCGCGTCGCGCGGGTCCACAGCCGGGCCGCCGCCTCGGCCGGTTCGCCGGACGGGTCCAGGGCCGGGTCCTGGGCGAGAACAGCGGCCTCCAGGCGGCGCAGCCGCGGCCCCGGCTCGATGCCCAGTTCCCCGGCGAGCCGGGCCCGGGCCCGGCGCAGTACCGCGAGGGCGTCCGCCTGCCGTCCGGTGCGGTACAGGGCGAGGGCGAGCAGCCGCCACGCCTCCTCGCGCCAGGGGTGGCCGTCCAGGTGGGCGTCGAGGTCGGGGACGGCCTCGGCGGCGCGGCCCAGCTCCACCAGGAGTTCCGCCCGGCGTTCGACGGCGCCGAGGCGCAGTTCGGTCAGCCGGGAGCGCTCGCCCCGCGTCCACTCCTCCCCGGCGAACTCCGCGTACGCCGGCCCCCGCCACTCCCCCAGGGCCGCCGCGAGCCGGTCCGGCGCCTGCGCGGCGGGCAGCCGGCCGGCCGCCGTGACGGCCTCCTCGAAGCGCCAGGCGTCCACCGCGTCCGCCGCCGCGCGCAGCGCGTATCCCGGGCCCTCGGTGACCAGCAGCCGGGCCGGGGCGCGGCGCGGCCGGTCCGGTTCCAGGGCCCGGCGCAGATCACCGACGAAGGTGCGCACCGCTCCCACGGCCCGCGCGGGCGGTACGTCCCACAGGTCCTCGACCAGCCGGGCCACCGGGACGACCCGCCGCCGGGCCAGCACCAGCCGGGCCAGCACGGCGCGGTGCCGGGGTCCCCGCAGGGCGAGCGCCCGGCCGTCGCGCTCGGCCGTGACGGGCCCGAGCACCCCGAAGGTGACCGTCTCCATATTCCGTCCGACCTGTTCCGTTCGCTTCCGACCAGATCACCACGGTACGCGCGCTGATCGGTTGCTGATTCGCGCCCGGCAGGGTCAGGGGTGCGCGAAGGACCGATGAAAGGAACGCACCCCTCATGACACCGACCCTCCCCGGCTTCTCCTACGACCGGGTCACCGTCGCCGACGGCGTGGCGCTGAACGTCGCCGTCGGCGGCTCCGGCAGCCCCGTCGTCCTGCTGCACGGCTTCCCGCAGACCCACCTGATGTGGCGGCACGTCGCCGCCGACCTGGCGGACGGGCACACCGTCATCTGCCCCGATCTGCGCGGCTACGGCGCCAGCGACAAGCCGGCCGACCCGGACGGCACCGCGTACGCCAAGCGGACGATGGCCGCCGACATCGTCGCCCTGGCCCGGGCACTGGGGCACGAGCGGTTCGCGCTGGCCGGGCACGACCGGGGCGCGCTGGTCGCCGTCCGGGCCGGGCTGGACCACCCGGACGCGGTGACCCACCTGGCCGCGCTGGACGTGCTGCCGACCCTGGACATGTGGGACGTGCTGCACGGCACCACCGCCGCCGTCGGCTTCCACCTGTACCTGATGGCCCAGCCGCCCGGACTGCCGGAAGCGCTGATCGCGGGCGCGCCGGACGCGTTCTTCGGTCACTTCCTCGACGTCTGGACCCGCGACCCGGACGCCCTCCCGGCCGACGTGCGCGCCGCGTACCTCACGGCGTCCCGGGAGGCGGTGCCGTCCATCGTGGCCGACTACCGGGCCTCGGCCGGCATCGACGTCGACCACGACCGGGCCGACCGGGAGCGCGGCAACCGGCTGCGGATGCCGGTGACCGTGCTCCAGCAGGACTGGGGCGCGGCCCTCGGCTACGACGCCGCCGCGCTGTGGCGGGCCTGGGCCCCGGATCTGCGGCACCTCACCGTGGACTGCGGGCACTTCATGGCGGAGGAGGCGCCAGCGGAGGTGTCGGGGGCGCTGCGGGAGCTGCTGTCCCGGTAGGCCCCGCGGGCACCGCCGCCGCTGGGCCGGCCGGCCCGCCGGTCACACCGCCCCGGGCACCTGTTCCGTGACCCCGTTCAGGGGCGAGGCGGGGTCGCTGCCGTAGGGGCGGGTGAAGATCTCCAGCGCGTGGCCCGCAGGGTCGGTGAAGTACACGCCGCGCCCGCCGTCGTTGCGGTTGATCCGGCGCGGGTGCCGGCCGTGCGGGTCGGCCTGGATCGGCACCCGGTCGGCGACCAGCCGGGCCAGGGCGGCGTCGAACTCCTCCTCGGAGACGAGGAACGCGTAGTGCTGCACGGGGATCTCGGTGTCGACGGTGGCGAAGTCCAGGGTGACCCCGTTGGCGGTGGTCACGGGCAGGAAGGGTTCGGCCGGTGCGCCGACCTCCAGGTCCAGGACGTGGGCGAGGAAACGGGCGGACTTCTCCCGGTCGCGGGTGAGAACGATGGTGTGGTTGAACTCGACCGACATGGGTCAGTGCCTCCACGGGCATCTCCGCGGCGCCTCCATGCCTCACCCGGCCGGTGACCGGCACGCGACACCGCGGCCAGGATGGTAGGCGGCTCCGCGCCGCGGTGTCGAGCGCTTTTCCGGCGTGGTGACCAGGGCCCGCCCGGGCCGGGGCGGCGGCTCAGGAGGACGCCTGGTCGCTGTCCTTGTGGGCGCCCCAGCCGTGCCAGCGCTCGACCTCGATGAGCGCGCTGACCCGGGACCGGACCCGGTCGGGGTAGGCGCCGCCGGTGTAGTGGGTGGAGATGCGGTCGATGTCGGCCAGGCCCTCGTCGTCGCGGAACTCGGCGACCCGGCCGATGAGGGTGACGTGGGTGTACCAGTCCTCCCCGTCGAGGACGGTGAGGGTGACCCGCGGGTCGCGGCGCAGGTGTCCCAGGCGTACGCGTCCCTCGTCGAGGCTGATCAGGACGCGGCCGTCGTCCTCCCAGACGTACCAGGTCGGGGTGGAGACGGGGGTGCCGTCGGAGCGGAGGGTCGCCATGACGCAGGGGTTGGCGCGGCGCAGCATCTCGACGGCGTCGGCGGGCAGCGGCGGCTTGGACATACGGACTCCTTGGTCGTTCCGGTTCTCGGTCGTGCTGGTGCTGGGTCGTTCCGGTGCTGGGTCGTTCCGGTGCTGGGTCGTTCCGGTTCTCCGTGGTTACGGCTCTCGGTCGTTCCGGTTCTCCGTGGTTACGGTCGTTCCGGTTCTCCGTCGTTCCGGTTCTCGGTCGTTCCGGCTCTGATCGTTCCCGTTCGCCGGGGCGGCACGCCCCGCTGCCGGTCAGCCGGACGGCTCCTCGGTGAAGCTGGCGTAGTACGCGGCGGCCATGTCCTCGTCGCCGTGTCCCTGCGCGGCGGCCCGGGCCAGGCGCGCGGCGCCCGCGGCGGCCACGTCGAGGCGGACGCCGCCCCGTTCGCCGGCCTCGACGATCAGCCGGGCGTCCTTGGCGGCCGTGTGCACGGCGAACTGCGCGGGGGTCAGCCTGCCCTCACGGATCAGCGCGGCCTTGGCCCGCAGATAGCCCATGTCGAGCCCGCCGCCGGCGATGGCGTCGAAGAAGTGGTCGGGGTCGACACCCAGCGCCCCGGCCAGCGCCAGGACTTCGCCGGCCGCGTTGGTGGCGGCGATGACCCAGCTGTTGGCGACCAGCTTGAGCCGGGTGGCGCTGCCGGCGGCGCCGTCCTCGCCGGTCCACACCGTGCGGTTGCCCACCGCGTCGAAGACGGGCGTCACCGCGTCCCGCGCGTCGGCCGGTCCGGCGGCCAGGACCAGCAGCTGACCGGCCTCGGCGGGCTGCCGGGTGCCGAGCACCGGGGCGTCGAAGAAGACGAGGCCGTGCTCGCGGGCGAAGCCGGCCAGGCCGTCGAGGGCGTCGACGCCCGCGGTGGTCGACTGCGCCCAGGCGGCGCCGGGGCGCAGACCGGGCGCGGCCTGGCGCATGACGTCGAGGGCGGCGGGCCCGTCGTGCAGCATGGTCAGGACGACGTCCGCGCCCCGCACCGCCTCCTCGGGCGTCCCGGCGACGTGCGCGCCGTCGGCGGCGAGCGGCTCGGCCTTGGCGCGGGTGCGGTTCCAGACGCGGACGGTGTGTCCGGCGCGGGCCAGGTTGCGGGCCATCGCGGCGCCCATGATGCCGGTGCCCAGGACGCTCACGGTGAGCTGGTCGGTCATGAGGTCGGCTTCCTCCTCCAGGGGATCACGCGTACGGGGATCAGCCTGCCACCTGGCCGCGGGCGGCCCGGACCAGCCCGTCCAGCCAGGCCTGGTGGCCGTTGAGCATCGGGTTCGGGGTCTGCCGCGCCAGGTCGGCGGCGGGCTTGCCGAACTGCGACTCCTGGGTGAGGATCCGCAGCCGGCCGCCGGGCAGGTCCTCCACCAGCCAGGCGTGCAGCACGTCGAGCCGCTCGTCGGGTCCGCCCTCCTGGAGCGCCGTCCACGACAGGCGGCCCGGCACGCCCTCGCCGGGCGCCTGGAACCCGATGACGCGGGCGTCCAGCGGCGGGAACCCGAAGGTGCCGAAGGCGAAGCGGACGCCGTCGGCCAGCTCGGGGCCGTCGCCGTCGGGGAAGGAGATGCCGGCGACGTTGTCGTAGTACGACTCCCAGGTGGAAGTGTCGACGAGGAACCGCCAGGCCCGGGACGCGGTGACGCCCTGGACGATCACCTCGTTGGAGACGAAGTTGTCGCCGGTGCCGGGCAGGTACCTCTCCGGCCAGTCGATCGCGTGCTGGGTGGTCATGGGGCCTCTCTCGGTGTTCCTGGCTGCATGCTGGCCGCTCGGGCGGCGTGCTGCCACTCGGCGACGCCTTCGACCGTAGGCCGGGCGCCATCGGCGTACCAATAGGAGCCCCGATGGCCGTTATCGGTCCTCCGATGCCCCCGCGGCCGGCGGCACGCCCGCGTCCCGTACGGTACGGCCGTGACTGCCTTCACCGATCAGAGCCACGGGACCGGGGGGAACGCCCCCGGCCGCCACGGCCCGCACGCCACCACCGAGGCCGACGTCCGGGCGGTGGGCCCGGTGCGCACCGAGTACTCCCCCGCCTACGACGGTGACCCCGACCCGGGCGAGATCGTCTGGACCTGGGTGCCCTACGAGGAGAACGACGGCCGGGGCAAGGACCGTCCCGTGCTGGTGGTCGCCCGCGAGGCGGCCGGTACCGTGCTCGCCGTGCAGCTGTCCAGCAAGCGGCACGACGCCGACCGGGACTGGGTGCCCATCGGCAGCGGCCCGTGGGACCGTTCGGGCCGGGACTCCTGGGTGGACACCGACCGGGTGCTGCGGCTGCACGAGGCGGGCATGCGGCGGGAGGCGTGCGCGCTGGACCGGATGCGGTTCAACCTCGTACGCCACCGGCTGCGGGAGCGCTACGGCTGGAGCTGAGCCTCGCCGAACGCCCGCTCGAAGGCGGCGCGGACCGTGGCGCCCCTGGTGCGGTCCAGGACGCCGAAGACCACGTGCGAGAACGCGGACGCGAACCGGCCGCCGGGTCCGAGCAGCGCCTGGAACGCGCCCGCGACCCGCGCCGGTTCGTTGCGGAAGACTCCGCATCCCCACGCGCCGAGGACGAGGCGGCGGTGCCCGTGGGCCACGGCCGTCTCCAGCACCCGCTCGGCCCGGACGGCCAGGGCGCGCGGCAGATCGGCGGCGCGGTCCGGCGCCGTGCGCAGCACCACGCCCGCGTTGGGCGCGGCGGCGGTGAGGAAGGCGGCGGTGTACGGCTCGTCGAGCAGCCGGCCGCGGTCGTCCCGGAAGACGGGGACCGCCGGCGAGTACACGACGCGGTCGGTGTAGAACGGGTCGCGGTGCGCCCGGTGGTGGTCGTAGAAGTCGCGGGCCCGCAGCAGGCAGGTGTGGAGCGCGGAGGCCCGGCACAGGGCCTCCTCCTGGGCCTGGGCGCCGTTGAGGTAGCCGCCGCCGGGATTGCGCGCCGAGGCGAAGTTGAGGACCGCGACATCGCCGCCGAGGCGGCGCGCGGCCTCCAGGCTGCTCTCGCCGGTGACCTCGACGCGTGTCGGTACGGAGGGGGCGTCCGGGACGGGGACGGGCTCCGGCCCGTGCATACGGGTGCCCGACCGGGCCGCCGCCACGGCCGCCGCGATCACCATCTCGCGTCCGTCGGACGCGCGGTAGGCCCCCGCCGCGACGATCTGCTCCGTCCGCTGGGCGATCTCGCGCAGGCGCGCGCTCACGGCGCCACCCCCGTGGACGCCGTGACCGCGTACCGCGCGGTCTCCCCCGTCGTGCTCATGAACGCATCGTGAGCGATGCTGGTCGTGCGGTGCAACGGAGTTTTCGCACTCTTGTGCCGTGCCGCGGGAAGGTCTTGGGTGGGACGAGTGTGCGGCCCGGCCGTCCGGCCGGTCCCCGTCGACATGGTGGAATCTCAGGAGGATCCCGACATGTCAGAACCGTTCAGTGGCTGTGAGAGGCCACGCACCGCCATCAGCGAGGCCGAGGTCGAGGCACTGGTCCGCGGCATCGCCTTCAAGACCGGTCCGCCCCGCCGTCTCGGGGTCGAAGTGGAATGGCTCGTCCACGAGCTGCGCGACCCACGGCTCCCCGTCACCCCCGGACGGCTCGACGCGGCGTACGCCGCACTGCGGTCCGTCCCCCTGAAGTCGGCGCTCACCGTGGAGCCCGGCGGTCAGCTGGAGCTCAGCTCGCCGCCCGCCGCCTCCCTGACGGACGTCGTCGACACCGTCTCCGCCGACCTGGCCGCCGTCCGCGCGGTACTGCGCGAGGACGGTCTGGTCCTGGCCGGCCTCGGCCACGACCCGTGGCACCTCCCTCCCCGCTTCCTGCGTCAGCCGCGCTACGACGCCATGGAGGCGTGCCTGGACCGCACCGGTCCGGCCGGCCGCCGCATGATGCGGGCTTCGGCCTCCGTGCAGGTGTGCGTGGACGCCGGGCACGAGGAGCCCGGACCGCTCGGGCAGGTGCGGCGCTGGTGGCTGGCCCACCAGCTGGGCCCGGTCCTGGTGGCCGCGTTCGCCAACTCCCCGTTGGCCGCCGGACGCCCCACCGGCTGGCGGTCCACGCGGCAGCTGTACTGGGAGCGGATCGGCCCGGGCCGGGCGGGCGGCCCCCCGCTGGACACCGACCCGGCCGGCGCCTGGGCCCGGCACGCGCTGGACGCCCCGGTGATGTGCGTACGGAAGGACACCGGTCCGTGGGAGGTCCCGGACGGGCTCACCTTCCGCGAGTGGACCCGGTCCCGCTCCCCCAGGCCGCCCACCGCGGACGACCTCGACTACCACCTCACCACGCTGTTCCCGCCGGTCAGACCGCACGGCCACCTGGAGCTGCGCATGATCGACGCGCAGCCCGGGGACGACGGCTGGCTCGTGCCGCTCGCTGTCACGGCGGCGTTGTTCGACGACCCGGAGGCCACCGAGACCGCCTACCGGGCGGTGAAGCCGCTGGCCGAGCGCACCGGCGGCCGGCCCGCCCCGCACAACCCGCTGTGGCGGGACGCGGCCCGGCTGGGGCTCACCGACCCGGAGCTGCGCGAGGCCGCCGCCGTGTGCTTCGCGGCGGCGCTGCGCGCGCTGCCCCGGCTCGGCGCCGGCGCCCGGGTGACGGACGCCGTCGCCGCGTACCTGGACCGCCATGTCGCGCGGGGCCGGTGCCCCGCCGACGACCTGCTGGACGAGCACCGGAAGGACCGCTCTCGATGACCGACCCCGCCCACGACGCCGAGACCCTGCGCGAGCGGGCCCTGACCACGCTCGTCACCGCCCGCGACCGCACCACGCTGCTGACCAGCTGCGTGGCGGAGCCGGACCTGACCGCGCAGCACTCGCCGCTGATGTCGCCGCTGGTGTGGGACCTCGCCCACATCGGCAGCCAGGAGGAGCTGTGGCTGCTGCGGGCGGTCGGCGGACAGGAGGCGATACGGCCCGAGATAGACAGCCTCTACGACGCCTTCGAGCACCCGCGCGCCGAGCGCCCCAAGCTGCCGCTGCTGTCGCCCGAGGAGGCCCGCCGGTACGCGGCCGAGGTGCGCGGCCGGGCCCTGGACGTGCTGGCGGACGCCGCCTTCCACGGGACGCGGCTGACGGAGGCGGGCTTCGCCTTCGGGATGATCGCGCAGCACGAGCAGCAGCACGACGAGACGATGCTGATCACTCATCAGCTCCGCCGGGGCCCGCAGGCCCTCACCGCCCCCGATCCGGACCCGGTGCCGCTGTTCACCGGTCCCGCCGAAGTCCTGGTCCCCGGCGGCCCGTTCACGATGGGCACCTCCACCGAGCCGTGGGCGCTGGACAACGAACGGCCCGCGCACCGCCGCGAGGTGGCGCCGTTCCACATCGACACCACGCCGGTCACCAACGCGGCGTACCAGGCGTTCATCGAGGACGGCGGCTACTCCGACCCGCGCTGGTGGACCGCCGAGGGCTGGGACCACATCCGCCGCGGCACGATCACCGCCCCGCTGTTCTGGCGCCGGGACGGCGGGCAGTGGCTGCGCCGCCGGTTCGGGGTGACGGAGGTGGTGCCGCCCGACGAACCGGTGGTGCACGTGTGCTGGTACGAGGCCGACGCCTACGCCCGCTGGGCCGGGCGGCGGCTGCCCACCGAGGCCGAGTGGGAGAAGGCGGCCCGCCACGACCCGGCGACCGGCGGCTCGACGCGCTACCCGTGGGGCGACGCCGACCCCGGCCCCGAGCACGCCAACCTCGGCCAGCGGCACCTGCGCCCGGCGCCCGCCGGCAGCTATCCGGCCGGTGCGTCGCCGCTCGGGGTACGGCAGTTGATCGGCGACGTGTGGGAGTGGACGGCGAGCGACTTCCTGCCGTACCCGGGGTTCCGGGCGTTCCCGTACAAGGAGTACTCGGAGGTGTTCTTCGGCCCCGCGCACAAGGTGCTGCGCGGCGGTTCGTTCGCGGTGGACGCGGTGGCCTGCCGGGGCACGTTCCGCAACTGGGACTACCCGATCCGGCGGCAGATCTTCGCCGGGTTCCGCACGGCCCGGTCCGCGGAGGGCGTCTGATGTGCCGTCACCTCGCCTACGTGGGGCCCGCGCTGCCGCTCGGCGGGCTCCTCGTGACGCCCCCGCACGCCCTGTACCGCCAGTCCTGGGCGCCGCGCCGGCAGCGGTACGGGACGGTCAACGCCGACGGGTTCGGCGTCGGCTGGTACGCCGACGACGACCCGGTGCCGGCCCGGTACCGGCGGGCCGGGCCGGTCTGGGCGGACCGGTCCTTCGCCGACCTGGCCCGGGTGGTGCGCAGTACGGCGGTGCTCGGCGCGGTGCGCGACGCCACCCTGTCCGGGGCGGACGCGGAAGCCGCGGCGGCGCCGTTCGCCGCGGACACCTGGCTGTTCAGCCACAACGGGGCGGTGCCCGGCTGGCCCGGCTCGCTGGCAGGGCTGGTGCCGTCGCTGCCGGCCGAGGAGCTGCTGTCGCTGGAGGCCCGCAACGACTCGGCGTTCGTGTGGGCGCTGGTCCTCGACCGGTTGCGGGCCGGCGTCCCCCGGTCCCGGGCGCTGGCCGGCACGGTCCTGGAGGTCGCCGCGGCGGCCCCCACCGCCCGCCTCAACCTCCTCCTCACCGACGGGGACACGATCGCCGCCACCGCCTGGGGCGACACCCTGTGGTACCTGGCCCGGCCCGGCGGCGGCACCGTCGTGGCCTCCGAGCCCTACGACGACGACCCGCGCTGGCGGGAGGTGCCCGACCGCACCCTGCTGACGGCGAGCAGCGCGGACGTACTGCTGACGCCGATCGAGGAACCGAGCGACGGCCGTGCCCCCGCTCCCGCCGAGGAACCGAGCGACGGCCGTGCCCCCGCTCCCGCCGAGGAACCGAGCGACGCCCGTACCCCCGCACCCGCCGAGGAGTCCCGTACGTGAGCACGTTCCGCATCACCCGCATCCTGCCCGAGGACGCCACGGACGCCGCCCTGCGCGCCGACGTCCTGGCCGGCCTGACGAGCAGCCCCCGCACGCTGCCGCCCAAGTGGTTCTACGACGCGCGCGGCAGCGAGCTGTTCGAGGAGATCACCGCACTGCCCGAGTACTACCCGACGCGCGCCGAACGCGAGATCCTCGCCGTCCGGGCCGGTGAGATCGCGGCGGCGTCCGGCGCCCGCACCCTGGTGGAGCTGGGCTCCGGCTCCTCCGAGAAGACCCGGTACCTGCTGGACGCGCTGACCGGTCTGCGCGCCTACGTCCCGGTCGACGTCAGCGAGAGCGCCCTCGACCGGGCCGGACGGGCGATCGCCGCCGAACGGCCGGGGCTCGACGTGCACGCGCTGATCGCCGACTTCACCGCCCTGGAACTGCCGGACACGCCGGGCCCCCGGCTGCTGGCGTTCCTCGGCGGCACCATCGGCAACCTGCTGCCCGCCGAACGGTCCGCGTTCCTCGCCTCGGTCCGCTCCGCGCTGGCCCCGGGCGACACGCTGCTGCTCGGCACCGACCTGGTCAAGGACGAGGCGGTGCTGGTCCGGGCGTACGACGACGCGGCCGGGGTGACGGCCGCGTTCGACAAGAACGTGCTGTCCGTGATCAACCGCGAGCTGGACGCCGACTTCGACCTCACCGCCTTCGACCACGTGGCGCGCTGGGACGCGGAACGGGAGTGGATCGAGATGCGGCTGCGCTCGCGCACCGCGCAGACGGTGAAGGTGCAGGCGCTCGACCTGGCCGTGGAGTTCGCGGCCGGGGAGGAACTGCGCACCGAGGTGTCGGCGAAGTTCCGCGAGGCGGGCGTACGCGCCGAACTGGCGGCGGCGGGCCTGGAGCCGGTCCACTGGTGGACGGACCGGGAGGGCCGCTTCGCGCTGTCCCTGAGCACGGTGCGCTGACGACGGTACGGGACGTCACCGGGCATCACCGGGCATCACCGGGTGCCCGGGTCGAGGAGTTCGGTGACCCGGTCGGCGGCCCTGCGGGCCTCGGCGACCGGGTCGGCGCCGGTGAGCACGTTCGTCATGTACTCCTTGACCGGGTTGTCCGCCTCGACCGCGCCCCACTGGGGCGTGGTCGGGGTGGCCCGCCCGTGCGCGGCCCCGGCGGCCATGGCGGCGACGCCCTCCTCGCCCGCGACGGCGCCGGCCAGGGACTTCTTGTTCGGTACGTAGTTCATGGTCCGGGCCAGTTCGGTGTTCCACTTCTTCCCGGTCAGCGCCTCGACCACGGCGACGGCGGCGTCCCGGTCGCCGGTGTTCCCGGCCACGACCAGGTCGGAGCCGCCGGTGAACACGGCGCCGGGGGTACCGGCCTTCCTGCCCGGGACGGGGAAGAAGCCCAGCTCGTCCTGGAGCCCGGGGTTCTCCTGGAGGACGGCCTGGGCCGCTCCGGGCACCGCCACGATCTGCGCGACCTCTTCGCGGGCGAACACGCCCGCCTGCGGCGGGTGTTCCTCGTCGGCGCCGACGGGGCCGTCGCCGAGCGCCTGGAGCCGGCGGTAGAACTCCATGCCGCGCAGGGCCGCCGGACTGTCCAGGGTGCCCTCCCAGGAGCCGCCGCCGCGCTGCCGGGCCAGTTCGCCGCCCTCCTCCCAGATGAAGCCGGAGAGCGTGTACCAGTCCTGTCCGGCCAGATAGATGCCCTGGCCGCCGTTCTCGTCGAGCCGTTCGGTGACGTCGAGCCACTCGTCCTGGGTGCGCGGCGGCCGGCTGACGCCCGCCCGCTCGAAGAGGTCCTTGCGGTAGACGACGACGCGGTTGGCGGCGTACCAGGGGATGCCGTACTGCCGGGACTGCCAGGCGCCCGGTTCGGCGAGGCCCGGCAGCCAGTCGCGGATGCCCCAGTCCCGCATCGACTCCAGCGTCAGGTCGAGCAGCCCACCGCCCTCGGCGTAGGTGGGGACCTGGGTGTTGCCGACCTCGATGACGTCCGGCCCGTCCGCGCCGTCCGCCGCCAGCGCGTCCCGCACCTTGTCGACGACGCCGGTCCACTCCTGGAGGCGGAGGTCCAGGGTGATGCCGGGGTGGGTGCGGGAGAAGTCCTCGGTGAAGCGGTCCAGGTACTCCCGCGAGGCGCTGCCCTTCATCAGCCACACGGTGACGGTGCGCCCGCCGGAGTCGTCGTCCCCGGCCAGGCCGCAGCCGCCGAGCAGGAGGGCGGCGGCGGGAACGAGGGCGAGCAGGCGGCGACGTCTCACGAGGGGTCCTGTTCTGTCCGGAACACGGCGAAGGGACACCCGACATGGGGGGACGAGCCCGTGGCTCGTACGGGTGCCTGGATTTTGGTCCGTACCAATGTCGGGGTCAAGGGCCTCCGGCGCATCGCCCGACATGTCGCGCTCCGGCACGGCGTGGGGCACCGTGGAGTGATGACGAACCACACGTATCGCGTCACGGAGATCGTCGGCACCTCGCCCGACGGCGTCGACCAGGCCGTCCGCAACGGCCTCTCCCGCGCCTCGGAGACCCTGCGCCATCTGGACTGGTTCGAGGTGACCCAGGTCCGCGGCCAGATCGAGAACGGCCAGGTGGCCCACTGGCAGGTCGGGCTGAAGGTGGGCTTCCGCCTGGACGAGTGAGCGCCACCCGGGGATCAGCCCCGAGGGGGCCACTTTGTAAATGGCATCCATTTTCATATAGCGTCCTCGGTGACCTTGCCACGCCCCGACCACCGAGGAGCACGTTCCCATGGCCGTCCCCAAGCGGAAGATGTCCCGCAGCAACACCCGCCACCGCCGCGCCCAGTGGAAGGCGGCCACCCCGGCCCTCGTCCCGGTCACGGTCGACGGTGTCCGCCACCTCGTCCCGCAGCACCTGCGCAAGGCGTACGAGCGCGGCCTGCTGCACCCCGAGGGCTGACCGCGCGGGAATGCCGCCGCCCGCGGGACGTTGAACCACGTGTGAGCGCACTGACCGCCCGGACCCCGTTCTCCGTCCTCGACCGTTCCCGCACCCGCGAGGGGCACCCGCCCGGCGAGGCGCTGCGCGACACCGTGCGGTTCGCGCGGGAGGCCGAGCGGCTCGGCTACCACCGGTTCTGGGTGTCCGAGCACCACGGGGTGCCCGGGGTGGCCGGTTCGGCGCCGACCGTGCTGGCCGCCGCCGCGGCCGGCGCCACCCGGACGATCCGGATCGGGACCGGCGGCGTGATGCTCCCCAACCACCGGTCCCTCGTCGTCGCCGAGCAGTTCGGCGTACTGGAGTCGCTGTTCCCGGGCCGGATCGACATGGGGCTGGGCCGCTCGGTGGGCTTCACCGACGGGGTGCGCCGGGCGCTGGGCCGCGACAAGGACGACGCCGACCGCTTCGAGGAGCAACTGGCGGAGCTGCTCGGCTGGTTCGAGGGCACCTCCGCCACCGGCGCGCACGCCCGCCCCGCCGAGGGCCTGACCGTGCCGCCGTTCGTGCTGGCGATGGGCGAGGGCGCGGCCGTCGCCGCCCGCGCGGGCCTGCCGATGGTCATCGGCGACCTGCGCGACCGCGACCGGATGCGGCGCGGCATCGACCGCTACCGCGACACCTTCCGCCCCTCCCGGTGGGCCCGGGAGCCGTACGTCGTCGTCTCCGGCACGATCGCCGTGGGGGCCACCCCCGAGGCGGCCCGACGGCTGCTGCTCCCCGAGGCGTGGTCCATGGCGCACTCCCGCACCCACGGCACCTTCCCGCCCCTGCCGCCCGCCGAGCGGGTCGAGGCCCGGACGATGACCGCGAAGGAGCGCGGCTTCTACGAGGCAGGTCTCACCGGCCACCTCGCCGGCACGGAGGAGCAGGTCGCCGGCGAACTGGAGACCCTGCTGCGGGAGACGGGCGCCCAGGAGGTGCTGGTCACCACCAGCACCTACGACCGCGCGGCCCTGTACGACTCCTTCCGGCGGCTCGCGCGGATCGTCGGGCAGCCGGTCCGGGACGGCGCGGAGCACGTCCCCGGCCTTCCGGAGACGGCCGTCGGCGGCGCGGCGCTCCGCTGAGGGACACACCACGCCGCCGGAGCGGCCGGGTCACTCGCGGCCCGGCCGCCGGATGTCGTCGACCGTGCCCTCGGTCTCGATCCGCTCCTTGCGGACCCGGCCCCGGACGGTCTCGTCCTCGACGTGTTCCTCGGTGGTCAGCCGCACGCGTTCCACCGGTACCGTCTCGGTCTCGACCACGGGGTGCTCCTCGTACAGGGTGACCTCGTGCTCGGCCTCGCTGATCTCCGGACCGGAGAGCGCGGCGTCACGGTTGGCCTCCGTGATCGGCTCCCGTTCCAGACGGACCTCCTCGTGCCGTACGGGGACGGTCTGCTGCACGTCCTCGGTGACCACGTACTTGCGCAGCCGGGCCCGTCCGGCCTCGCGCCGCTCGACGCCGATGTGCAGCCGCTCCTCGGAGAGCGTCATCGCGTCGTCCTCGCGCATGCCCGTACGGTCCGTGCGGCCCCGGCCGGCGGTGCCCGCCATGCCCGCCGTACCGGCCACGCCCGCCGTGCCGGCCGCCGCGGCGGTACCCGTGCCCGTGCCCGTGGCGGTGCCGGTGCCCGGACCACCGGACGCCTCGGCCTCGGACAGCACGCTGTCCCAGTTGACGCCGTAGTAGTCGTAGAGACGGTGCTCCTCGCTCGCCGACAGGTGCCCGCCCGCGTCGATGTCGACGCTGGGCGCGCCCTTGACCTGGTCCTTGGGGTAGGGAACCTCAAGGTGGTCCTCGACCAGGGTCGCGTTGTGGATGGGGATGAACGACTCCTTGGAGCCGAACGTGCCGGTCCTGACACTGACCCACTCGGGGTGCCCGGTCATGTCGTCGAAGAAGACGTGCTTGGCGTCGCCGATCTTGTTGCCGTCGCCGTCGTAGACGGGATGGTCCAACAGCATCGTGATCTCTTCGCGGGTGATCATCTTGGCCTCACCCTCCTTCTGGAGTGACGCTTATCTGGTTTTCCGCATCAAGAGACAGAAAACGGCACACACGTCACAAATTGCACAAACTTTTCGAGTGTGCTTCCCCCTGGTGACCGGTGCGGGCGGCCTCCTCCGCCCCTTCGGCGGCCCGGGCGAGGTCACGGCGGTCGGGACAGGCCCCGGCGGGAACGACCGGCCGCACCCGCACCTCGGCCACCAGACCGCGCGCCGACGCCACCCGCCACAGCGAGGCGAGCAGGGTGTCCTCGCCGACGAAGGCGGGCGTCGTGCTCACCGTCCGCCCGTCCGCCAGGTAGCGGATGCGCACCGGCTGGACCGGTACGCCCGCGTCCAGCGCGGCCTGGAACACGGCCCGGCGGAACGGCCCCCGGGCCCGCCCGCACCAGGTGCTGCCCTCGGGGAAGGCGGCGACCGCGGCGCCGCCGCGCAGTTCGGCGGCGATACGGGCGACGGTCCCGGGCAGCGCCCGCAGCCGGTCCCGCTCGATGAACAGCACTCCCCCGCGGGCGGCCAGCCACCCGGCCACCGGCCAGCCCCGGATCTCCGTCTTGGCCACCATCCGCGCCGGGCGGACGGCGGCGAGCAGCGGGACGTCCAGCCAGGACACGTGGTTGGCGACGAGCAGCAGCCCTCCGGCGGGCTGAGCGCTCCCGGTGATCCGGACCCGGACGCCCGAGGCCCGTACGATCCACCGGGACCACCGGCGCACCAGGGCCGCGGGCACGCGGTGTCCCACCGGCGTCAGCGCGATCCCGGCCAGCAGCAGGACCACGACGGCCGTCAGCCGCAGCACGGCACGCGGTACGGCCGCCGCGGTCCGCGCCCGATCCACGCACGCCTGCGGGGTGCAGGGCGCGGCGGGCAGCCAGACGCTCACCGGGCGGCGGGCACGAGCGAGAGGAAGTGCCGCAGGTAGCGCGGGTTGACCCGGCTCATGGGCAGCAGCACGTACAGGTCGGCGACGCCGAAGTCGGGGTCGTGCGCGGGTTCCCCGCAGACCCAGGCGCCGAGCCGGAGGTAGCCGCGCAGCAGGGCCGGCACGTCGGTGGGTCCGGCCGGCGTCCCGGCCTGCGGGACCCACGGCAGCAGCGGCCGCACCCGGTACTCCTCGGGGGCGAGGTTGCGCTCCCGCACCCGGTCCCAGGTGGCCGACGCGAGGGCGCCGCCGTCGGCGAGCGGGACGGAGCAGCAGCCGGCCAGCCACTCGTGGCCGCGGTCGGTCATGTAGCGGGCGATGCCGGCCCAGATGAGCCCGATGACGGCGCCGTCGCGGTGGTCGGGGTGGACACAGGAGCGGCCCACCTCGACCAGGTCCGGACGGATCGGGTCCAGCGCGGCCAGCTCGAACTCGCTCTCCGCGTAGAGCCGTCCGGCGACCGAGGCGCGCTCGGGCGGCAGCAGCCGGTAGGTGCCGACGACCTGTCCGCTGACCTCCTCGCGGACCAGCAGGTGGTCGCAGTACGCGTCGAAGGAGTCGATGTCGAGGCCCGGCTGCGGGCCGGACAGCAGCGCCCCCATCTCGCCGGCGAAGACCTCGTGCCGCAGCCGCTGCGCGGCCCGGACCTCGTCCTCGTCGCGGGCGAGGGAGACGGTATAACGGACGGGTGCCGCGGGCTGCGGGGGACGGTCGACGGTCAGTACACCGCTCATGACTGCTCTCCTGGTCGAGGGGCCGGGCTCGCCACAGTTCTTCCGAGCCCGGCTGTCCTGCGCATGACCAGCGCCGGGAGAGCGGATGTGCGCTTGCTGAATGCCGGGGGCGCGACAGGCGAGACGGGACCGGGAGGAGCACCTCTCCCGGTCCCGCCCGTCCACCCTTTTCGGCGAACGTTCACTCCCGCAGGGGCGCGGGGCTGTGTCGATTCGCGGCTCCGCCGCGTGGGCGCGACCAGCCACAACGACGCCGCGCCCCGCAACGGAGAACTACCGCTTCCCGGCCTTCCGGGCCGCCCGCAACCACTCCTTGTTCATGCTCGTGATGGACATCAGAGGAATGCCCTTCGGGCACGCGGTGGCGCACTCACCCGCCAGCGTGCACCCGCCGAACCCCTCCGCGTCCATCTGCCCCACCATGTCCAGCACCCGGGACTCCCGCTCCGGCGCTCCCTGCGGCAGCACGTTCAGGTGATTGACCTTCGCGGACGTGAACAGCATCGCCGCCCCGTTGGGACACGCGGCCACACACGCGCCGCAGCCGATGCACTCCGCGTGCTCGAACGCGAAGTCGGCGTCCGGCTTCGGCACCGGCGTGGCGTGGGCCTCCGGCGCGGCGCCGGTCGGCGCGGTGATGTAGCCGCCGGCCTGGATGATCCGGTCGAACGCGGACCGGTCCACGACCAGGTCCTTCACCACCGGGAAGGCCGACGCCCGCCACGGCTCGATGTCGATCGTGTCGCCGTCCTGGAAGGACCGCATGTGCAGCTGGCAGGTGGTGGTGCGCTCGGGCCCGTGCGCGTCACCGTTGATGACGAGCGAGCAGGCGCCGCAGATGCCCTCGCGGCAGTCGTGGTCGAAGGCGACGGGGTCCTCGCCCTGGAGGATCAGCTCCTCGTTGAGGGTGTCGAGCATCTCCAGGAACGACATGTCCCGTGAGATCCCGTCCACCTCGTACGTGGACATGGCGCCTTCGGCGTCGGCGTTCTTCTGGCGCCAGACGCGCAGGGTGAGCCTCATGCGTAGCTCCGCTGGGTGGGGTGGACGTACTCGAAGACCAGGTCTTCCTTGTGCAGGACGGGAGCCTCGCCGGTGCCGGAGAACTCCCAGGCGGCGGCGTAGGAGAACTCCTCGTCCCTGCGGGCGGCCTCGCCGTCCGGGGTCTGGGACTCCTCGCGGAAGTGGCCGCCGCAGGACTCGGCGCGGTGCAGCGCGTCGAGGCACATCAGCTCGGCCAGTTCCAGGTAGTCGACGATGCGGTTGGCCTTCTCCAGCGACTGGTTGAACTCCTCGCCGGTGCCGGGCACCTTGATCCGGCGCCAGAACTCCTCGCGGATCTGCGGGATGCGCTCAAGGGCCTTGCGCAGCCCGGAGTCGGTGCGGGCCATGCCGCAGAACTCCCACATCAGCTCGCCGAGTTCACGGTGGAAGGAGTCGGGGGTGCGGTCGCCGTCGACGGACAGCAGCAGGTTCAGCCGGTCCTGGGTCTCGGCCAGCACCTCCTGCACCACCGGATGGTCGTCGCCGACCTCGTCCTGGTGGGGGTTGCGGGCGAGGTAGTCGTTGATGGTGGCCGGCAGCACGAAGTAGCCGTCGGCCAGGCCCTGCATCAGCGCGGAGGCGCCGAGCCGGTTGGCGCCGTGGTCGGAGAAGTTGGCCTCGCCGACCGCGAACAGACCGGGGACCGTGGTCTGGAGGTCGTAGTCGACCCACAGGCCGCCCATCGTGTAGTGCACGGCGGGGTAGATCCGCATCGGGACCTCGTAGGGGTCCTCGTCGGTGATCCGCTGGTACATGTCGAAGAGGTTGCCGTACTTGGCCTCGACCGCCTTGCGCCCCATGCGCTTGATCGCGTCCGCGAAGTCCAGGTAGACGCCCTGCCCGCCGGGGCCGACGCCCCGTCCCTCGTCGCAGACGTTCTTCGCGGCGCGGGAGGCGATGTCGCGGGGGACGAGGTTGCCGAAGGACGGGTAGATGCGCTCCAGGTAGTAGTCGCGCTCGTCCTCGGGGATCTTGTTCGGCGGGCGGTCGTCGCCCTTGGCCCTGGGCACCCAGATCCGGCCGTCGTTGCGCAGCGACTCGCTCATCAGCGTCAGCTTGGACTGGTGGTCGCCGGTGCGCGGGATGCAGGTGGGGTGGATCTGCGTGAAGCAGGGGTTGGCGAAGTACGCGCCGCGCCGGTGCGCCCGCCACACGGCGGTCGCGTTGGAGTTCATGGCGTTGGTCGACAGGTAGAAGACGTTGCCGTAGCCGCCGGAGGCCAGCACCACCGCGTCCGCGAAGTACGTGTCGATCTTCCCGGTGATCAGGTCGCGGGCGACGATCCCGCGGGCCCGCCCGTCGACGACGATCACGTCCAGCATCTCGGTACGGGGGTGCAGCTCGATGTTCCCGGCCGCGACCTGCCGGCTGAGCGCCTGGTAGGCGCCGAGGAGGAGCTGCTGGCCCGTCTGGCCGCGGGCGTAGAAGGTACGGGAGACCTGGACGCCGCCGAAGGAGCGGGTGTCGAGCAGACCGCCGTACTCGCGGGCGAAGGGCACGCCCTGCGCCACGCACTGGTCGATGATCTCGACGGAGATCTGCGCGAGGCGGTGGACGTTGGACTCGCGGGCCCGGAAGTCGCCGCCCTTGACGGTGTCGTAGAACAGGCGGTGCACGGAGTCGCCGTCGTTGCGGTAGTTCTTCGCCGCGTTGATACCGCCCTGCGCGGCGATGGAGTGGGCGCGGCGCGGGGAGTCCTGGTAGCAGAACTGGACGACGTGGTAGCCCTGTTCGGCGAGGGTCGCGCCGGCCGAGCCGCCCGCGAGGCCGGTGCCCACCACGATCACCGTGTGCTTGCGGCGGTTGGCGGGGTTGACCAGCTTGGCCTCGAACCGGCGCTTGTCCCAGCGCTCGTTGATCGGGCCCCGGGGGGCCTTGGTCTCGACGACCGGCGCACCGGTCGTGTAGTCGGCGTAGGAAGTCATGTTCAGCTCACCACTCCGGTCATGACGCCCACGGGGACGGCGATGAAACCGGCCGTGAGCAGCAGCGCGAGGACGTTGGCGACGGTCTTCAGGGCGCGGTCGCGGGTGCGGCTGCCGGCGCCGAGGGTCTGGGCGGCGCTCCAGAAGCCGTGCTGGATGTGCAGGCCGAGGGCGAGCATGGCGACGATGTAGACGACGTTGCCGTACCAGGTGGAGAAGGTGTCCACGACGTTCTGGTAGGGCTTGCCCGACTCGAAGCCGCCGGAGTGCACGGTGCCGGTGGTCAGGTCCAGGATGTGCCAGACGATGAACAGGGCGAGGATGATCCCGCCGTACCGCATGGTGTTCGTCGCGTAACTGGCCCGCTTCCGCTTGTGCGCGTACTGGGTGGGCCGTGCCTTGATGTCGCGGCGGCTGAGCTGGTACGCGGAGGTGGCGTGGGCGACGACGGCGACGACCAGCACGACGCGGACCAGCCACAGCGTCCACTCGTAGTGCATGAACGGCTCACCGACCGTGCGCAGCCAGTGGGCGTAGTGGTTGAACTCCTCCGTACCGAAGAAGATCTTCAGGTTGCCGATCATGTGGACGACCAGGTACAGCAGCATGATCAGCCCGCTGACCGCCATCACGGTCTTCTTGCCGACGGTCGAGTCCCACACGGTGCGTGCCATGGACGGCCGTCGGTCCGTCCGCGTTGCCAGAGCCATGTCACAAGACGCTAGGGCCGGACGGCCCCATCGGTCCAAGACATGGTCCGGCTCGTTCCGATAGGCGATGCCTATGATGGGCGGATGCAGTTCCAGCAGCTCCAGTACTTCGTGGCGGTGGCCGAGACCCGGCACTTCACCCGGGCCGCCGACCTGGTCCACGTCTCCCAGCCGTCGCTGTCGCAGCAGGTCAAGGCGTTGGAGCGGGAGCTGGGCGCCGATCTGTTCCAGCGGGCGCGGGGCAACATCACGCTGACCGACGCCGGGGAGGCGCTGCTGCCGCTGGCCCGGCGCATCCTGGCCGACGCGGACACCGCCCGGCACGAGGTGCAGGAGCTGGCGCAGTTGCGCGGCGGCCGGGTCCGGCTGGGCGCCACGCCGAGCGTGTGCACCGGTCTGCTGCCGGACGTGCTGCGCGCCTTCCACGACCGCTACCCCGGCATCCGGCTGCTGATCGAGGAGGGCGGCAGTCACGACCTGGTACGGGAGCTGGCGCGCGGCGCGCTCGATCTCGCGCTGGTCGTCCTGCCGCTGCCCACGCCCTCGCCGGCGCTGACCACGGTGGAGCTGCTGCGCGAGGACCTGGTGGTGGTGTCGTCACCGGAGGAGCCGAGGCCCGGGGGCGGGCGGCGGGCGGTGGACATCGGCGATCTGGAGGGCGAGCGCCTGGTGATGTTCCGGCACGGCTACGACCTGCGGGAACTGACGGTCGCGGCATGCCGCTCCGCGGGGTTCGAGCCGACGTTCGCGGTCGAGGGCGGTGAGATGGACGCCGTGCTCGGTTTCGTGCGGGCGGGGCTCGGGATCGCGGTCGTGCCCCGGATGGTGGCGGCGCGGTCGGGGCGGGGGCTGCGGGTCACTCCGCTGACCCGGCCCGGACTGCACCGGACGATCGCGCTGGCCCACCGCAGCGACGTGGCTCCGCCGAGGGCGGCGCGGGAACTCCAGCGGATGTTGCTGGAACGGTGACGTCTCGACGCCGGGCGCGGAGATGCCCCCCCGGGGGCGCGGGGAACTGCGCGCTCAGCCACGGCGGAGCCCGCACGTGTCGTCTTCGGGTGCGGGTTCCGTTGTGGCTGGTCGCGCGGTTCCCCGCGCCCCTGGCGGCATCAGCCCACCCTGCGCCGAGAAGTCACCCCGTGGCGTCCACCAGCGCCAGCTGGTGGAGCCGTTCCGGCGGGCCCGGACGGGCGTAGTACCAGCCCTGGGCCGTGTCGCAGCCGAGGACGCGGAGCTGCTCGGCCTGCGCGCCGGTCTCCACGCCCTCCACGGTGACCGCGAGGTCGAGGCCGTGGGCGAGGGAGACGATGCCCTCGACGATCCTGAGGTCGACCGGGTCGGCCGGGAACTGCTGCATGCTCTGGGTGAAGGAGCGGTCCAGTTTCAGGACGCTCACCGGCAGCCGGCGCAGGTTGGCCAGGTTGGAGTAGCCGGTGCCGAAGTCGTCCAGGGCGATGTCGACGCCCATCTCGGCCAGCCGGCGCAGCGGTTTGAGCAGGTCGTCGTCGGCGCCGATCAGCGCCGACTCGGTCACCTCCAGGCAGAGCGCGTCCGGCGTGACGCCGGCCCGCTCCAGGATGTCGACGGTGTCCTGGACCAGCCCGGGGTGGGTGAGCTGGCAGGGCGAGAGGTTGACGTTGATGCGCAGCGGGTCCGCGCCGCCGTCGCCGTACAGCTCCCGCCAGGCGCGGGCCTGGCGCACCGACTGCTCCAGGACCCAGCGGCCCAGCGGCACGATCAGGCCGGTGTGCTCGGCGAGCGGAATGAACCGGTCCGGGCCGAGCACGCCGTGCTGCGGGTGCAGCCAGCGCACCAGGGCCTCCGCGCCGCGCACGCTGCCGTCGCCGAGGTGGACCAGCGGCTGGTACTCGATGAAGAACTCGCCGCGCTCCAGCGCCGCCGGCAGCGCGGTGGTCAGCCCGTGCCGGGTGATGGCGCGGGCGTCGGCCTCCGGGTCGGCCAGCTCGTAGCGGTTGCCGCCCGCCGACTTGGCCCGGTACATGGTGATGTCGGCGCTGCGCAGCACCTCGGCCGCGCTGCGCTCCCCCGCCGGTCCCTCGACGATGCCGATGGAGCCGCGCACGGTGATCTCCCGGCCGTCGATGCCGATCGGCGCGAGCAGCGCGTTCATGATCCGGCCGGCCAGTTCGTCGACCTCGTACGCGGTGTCCGTACCGGTGGTGAGTGCCACGAACTCGTCGCCGCCGAGCCGGGCGACCATCTCGCCGGGCGCGGTGGCGCAGGCCTGGAGCCGGTCGGCGACCTCGACCAGGAGCCGGTCGCCGGCCGCGTGCCCGAGGCTGTCGTTGACGGTCTTGAAGCCGTCGAGGTCGAGGTAGCACAGGCCGAAGCGCTGGCCCGCGCCGGCGTTCAGGGCCTTCTCCAGGCGCTCGAAGAAGAAGCTGCGGTTGGGCAGGCCGGTGAGCGCGTCGTGGGTGGCCTCGTAGCGCAGCCGCAGATTGAGCAGCCGGCGCTCGGTGGTGTCCTCCATCAGCGCGAGCTGGTACTGCGGGACGCCGTCGGCGTCGCGCAGCAGGGAGACGGTCAGGTTGGTCCACAGCACGGTGCCGTCGGGCCGGTAGAACGCCTTCTCCAAGTGGTAGTGCTCGCGCTCGCCACGCACCAGTTCGTCGTAGAGCCGCCAGGTCTGCGGGGCGTCGTCGGGGTGCGTCCAGTCCCGGACCCTGCCCTGGCGCAGCTTCTGGTCGGTCAGGCCGAACATGCGCGTCAGCGCCTCGTTGACCTGGAGGATGTTGCCGTCGAGGTCGGCGATGCCGATGCCTATGGCGGCCCCCTCGAAGACCGCGCGGAAGCGGGCCTCGCTGGCGTGCAGCGCGGCGGCCACCACGCCCTGCGCCTTCAGCGCGGCCTGGGCGATGGACTCCTGCTCGGCCAGGGTGCGGGCGCGCAGCGCCTGCGCGAAACCGGCCGCCATCGCGTGCTGCATCCGCGAGGAGCGGGCCCGCAGGTCCTCCTGGTCGCCGCCCTCACCGCAGTACAGCACCAGATAGGCGTCGACGCAGTCCAGCGTGCGGCTGAGCGCCTCGGGGTCGGTGCAGTGGGCGTCGACGAGCGCGGCGCCGACCGCCTTGGCCTCCTCCGCGTCGAAGGCCCGCTCGCGCAGCACCTCGCTCAGCCGCCGGGCCAGCGGCAGCAGTTCGGCCTCGAACTCCGGCCGGGTCGACGACGTCGTGGTGACCGGGAACACCGCCCGGCTCCAGATCGTGGCGAATCTGCGCAGTCTGTCCTCCGGCCCGTCCGGCTGCGCGGTCACGCGGTACGCCCCACGCCCGCGAAACCGGAGAACGCATAGGGGTCCTCGTCCTCCGGCGCGCCCTCGGGGCGCCAGCGCGCCATCGGCACCAGTCCGGGTTCCACCATGTCGTACCCCTCGAAGAACCGCGCGATCTCCTCGCGCGTGCGCATGATCAGCGGATTGCGGATGTCCTTGTACACGTCCACCGCGCCGGTGGCCCGCTCCGGCGGCAGCGGGATGCCCTCGTACGCGGCGTGCGTGAGGACCAGCATGCTGCCGGGCGCGAGCGCGGAGCTCAACTCGGCCACCGCCGCGTACGGGTCGTCCTCGTCTGCCACGAAGTGCAGTATGGCAACGAGGAGCAGGGCCACCGGCCGATTCAGGTCGATCAACCGCTCCACCTGCTCACTGGCGAGGATCTCGCCCGGCTTGAGCAGGTCGGCGGCAACGATGTCGGCGTCCTCGTCGCCGGCCAGGACGGCCTCGCTGTGCGCGACGGCCACCGGGTCGTGGTCGACGTAGACGACGCGGGCGCCCGGGCAGGCCCGCCGGGCCACCTCGTGGACGTTGCCGAAGGTGGGGATGCCGGAGCCGATGTCCAGGAACTGGGTGACGCCCTCGCCCGCGGCGAAGCGCACCGCGCGGCGCATGAACGCCCGGTTGGCCTGCATGACCTTGGGGAGTCCCGGCATGAACTCCATGGCTCTGCGGGCCGCTTCCCGGTCGACCTCGAAATTGTGCGAACCGCCCAGGTAGAAATCGTAGATCCGGGACACGCTGGGCACCGTGATGTCGATGCTCCGCGGGGCCCAGGCGGGACGCTCCATCTGGCTCTCCAAGGCTGAAGGCGATCCGGTGTTCGAGCAGAGGCTACTGATCGTCCGCCAGAGGAGCGAGTCCAAACGGAAATTGACCATCCGTTCCCGGTCACTGCCTCCGGCACGTGCCAGCCGCGGACGGTACGCGCGGCGGCCCCCGGACGCGCACGCCGGGCCGCCCCCTGCGTCCGGTACGGAGGGGGCGGCCCGGCCTCGGGGAGGGTCGGTTACTTCTGGGGCGCGCCCACCGCCTTTCCGTCGGGGGCGACGGCGTACCAGGTGCCGCCGACGCCCTGACCGTTGATGTCGCCGGGCTCCTCGTCGCCGGCGAAGGTGTACAGGGGCCAGCAGTCGAGGGTCTGCTGGGCGGCGCCGTCGGGCCGGGTGAAGCTCATCAGGCCCTTCCTCTCGACGTCCTCGGTGTCGTTGGTCTCGACCGGGGCGACGACCGGCCATTTCTTCAGGCAGTCGCCGGTGCAGGCGGACACCGGATCGGGCCAGGCCTCGTCCTTCAGGAAGCGGTAGACGGTCATCCCGTCCTTGTCGACGACGATCTCGCCCAGCTCCGGGTCCTCACGGGTGGAGAGCCCGGGCCGGGCCGCCTTCGTGCCGTCGGCGGCCAGCGCGAACCACTTGCCGTTCACGCCCTGGCCCTTGACGTCCCCGGCGGCCGTGTCCTTGGCGTAGCGGTACGCCGGCCAGCCGCCGATGGTGAGCTGCTCGGTCCCGTCGGGGCGGGTGACCTCGCCGAGCAGGGACTCGTCGATGCCCTCGCCGGCGATCGCGTCGTCGGCGGCCACCGGCGGCCAGGCCGTGGCGCAGTCCGCCTCGCAGGTGGTCCTGGGCGGCTCGGCGGTGTCCGCGTCGAAGCGGTACAGGGTGCGGCCGTCGCCGTCGGTCACCAGCTCGCCGAGTGCCGCGTCGGTGGCGACGGACAGCTTGCCGGCCGTGACCGGGCTCGCCGACCGCGCGTTGCCGGCGCCCGCTTCGAGCCCCTGGCCGGCGCCGACGTTGCCGATCTCGCCGGGCTGGGCCGAGGCGCCCACGTTCTGGCCGGCGCCGGTGGTGCCGCCGTCCTGACCGCACGCCGTCGTCAGTGCCAGCACCACCGCGGCGCTCGCCACGAGTGAGGCGTTCCGCCACGAGGTCCTCATCGTCAACTCCCCCTTCTTGTATGGGTGGTGCGGAGGAGTTCCGCTCCTCCGCACGGCATGGGGTACGCACCGGCGGCCCGTCGGCGTTCAACGGAGGCACGAGTTTCTTCAACGGCCCCTCGCCACGCGGCACTTGGCCAGACACCCGTACGAGCCGACGGACACCCGATCGGCCACCGTCCCTCCTTTGAGCCAATCCGGTGACATTTCGGCGTGTCTCGTCCCCGCACCCTCGATGATTCGCCACGTGCATGGACCCCTACCGATCCGATCCGCCCCTGCCGGACGGACGTTGGCCCTGGTGACGCTGGCGTTCGCACTCGTCGGCGCCCCAGTGGGACCCGCGGCGGCGGACGCGTGCGCGTACGTGTCGAGCGGCCCGGGGGACAACCGGGCCGCGGCGGTCGCCGGGAGCGGCGCCACCTGGCCCACGTTCCCGCCGTGCCCGCCGCCCACGCCGAGCCCCACGCCCACGCCGCCCGCTCCGCCGGAGCCGCCGTCCCCGGAGCCGCCGTCCCCGGAGCCGCCGTCCCCGGAGCCGCCGTCCCCCGATCCCCCTCCCCCTCCCTCTCGAACCCCGTCCCCGCCGGCCCGTCCCACGCCCGAGCCCGAACCTCCCGCGCCACCGCGTCCGGCGCCCCCGCCGCCCGTCCGGCCGCCGTCCCCCAGCGCCACCCCGGCGCCCGCGCCCCCGCGCCCGTCGGCTCCGCCGGCCTCGGCCACGCCCACGCCCACGCCGTCCCTGTCCCCGGTGCACTACCCGCGCCACCGCTCCGCCCCGCAGCAGCCGCGCTCCACGCACGGCGCCATGTCCCCGCTCGTCTTCGTCCTGCTCATCCTGATCCCCGCGCTGGCCGCCGTCGTCGCCCTGCGCCCGCGCTGATCCCTGGAGGCTTCTCTTGCCGGAATGGCTTGTTCTCACCCTCGCGATGCTGGCCGCCTGTGCGGTCGTGGTCGTCATCACCGTCGTACGGCACCGCAGGGCCGCGGACGACGAGGACATCACCGAGACCCCGGACGTCATCGAGTACATGACCATGTGGATCGGCGTGGTGTACGCCATCGTCCTGGGTCTGGCCATCGCGGGCGTCTGGGAGGCCCGCAGCGCCGCCCAGGACCACGTCCAGGCGGAGGCGGTGGCGCTGCACGAGATCTCGGAGCGGGTCCGGGTCTATCCGCCCGAGGTCCGCGACCGGATTCGGGACGATGTCAATGCCTATGTCGGACACGTCGTCAGCGTCGAGTGGCCGGCCATGGCCGACACCGGGGACGTCACCGAGCGCGGCACCGCGCTCCTGGACCGGATCCGCGCGGACGTGACGGACTACGAGCCCCGGTCCGACTTCGAGGCCCAGGCCTACCAGCCGCTCCTGGACCAGGTGAGCGCCGCCGACCAGGCCCGTGTCTCGCGGGCGGAGTCGACCGGGTCGACCATGCCGGGCGTGGTGTGGTTCGGGCTCATCACCGGGGGTGTCGTCACCATCGGCATGATCTTCGCCCTGCAGATCCGGCGCACCGCGCGCGAACTGGTGCTGGCCGGGCTGTTCTCGGCGCTGATCGCCTTCCTGCTCTTCCTGATCTGGGACTTCGACGACCCCTACGGCCGGGGCTTCGGCGCCTCGACCGACCCGTACCTGGGGCTCTTCCCGGGCGTCAAGAGCTGAGGGCGTCCTGGGGTCCTGGGGCGGTCCCTGGGGGCGTCCCCCTGACGGCGTCCCCCTGACGGCGTCCCTGAGTGCGTCTCCGAGTGCGTCCGTCCGGGCGGAGGGGGGCGGCGGCCGACGGGTGCCGTCCGTCCGGCCCTTCCCCTGGGCGGCCCAGCCCGTTGCCCCATTCGCGCGACTGCGATCGCGCCCCTCCGCGCGCCTTCCTAGCGTTTCGGACATCGAGGTGCATGTCCGTCGCGAGCGGAACAGGTCCGCAACTGCTCCTCGGGACCCGGAGGATCCTTCATGCGCGCGATACCCGTCGCTGCGGCCGCACTGCTGGGCGCCTGCGCCCTCACGTCCTGTGTCCCGGTCGCCGGCGCGGCCGGCGACAGCACCGTCACCCCGTTCGGTTTCCGCGTCCTGCCCTCCACCATCGCGGCGGGCGGCGAGGTCACCCTGATCGTCGACCGCGCCGACGGCCGCTGCAAGGGTCCCGCGACGGTCTCCGCCCCGGTGTTCGACCCGGTGACCATTCCCCCCAGGCACACGTCGGCCACCGCGGTGGTCGACCGGGACGCCAGACCGGGCTCGGTCCACCAGGTGGCGTTCCGCTGCGACGGGGCGACCGGGACGACCGGCCTGACCATCGCCGGCGGGTCGAGCCCCACACCCACGTCGCCGCCCCCTCCCACCAGCGCCCCACCGCCGCCGCCGGAACACCCCGGGCACGGCCGTCACGAGCACCCGGAGAAGGGCGTACACGCCGGCGAGGGCGGCACCGTGGCGGGCTTCGACCTCAAGAACCTCGGGCTCGGCGCGCTGCTCGTCGCCGGCTCGGTGGGCGCGGCGTACCACCTCTCCCGCCGCCGCACGGGCGAGGACGGCGGCTGACGGACCCCTCCCCGCGCCCGCGCACCACACTTCACCCCGGCTCCCCGAGGAAGGGAGCCGGGGTGAAGTCCCGTGCGGGTTCCGTTCGGCGCCCGGGAGCCCGCCCCCCCGAAGGCGGGGCCCGGCCGGGCGCCGGGCACACCGGTCAGGCGCGCCGCTCGGCCCGGCGGCGCATCCAGAACAGCCCGCCGCCCGCCACCGCCGCGGCGACCAGACCGCCACCGATCGCCATGTCGGCCGGCGTCGCGCCGCTGGAGTTGCTGCCGCCGATGCCGCCCCGGACCCCGCCGATGACGGTGAACGCGGCCGGCCGGGTCAGTGTCCGGCCCGAGCAGTTGACCTTGATCTCGTAGGAGCCGGGGCGGGCGTCGCTCTTGATGGTGGCGACGCCCTTGGAGGTCTCGTTGGCACCCCGCACCGGTGTCAGGTGGGTGGTCGGGAAGGCGCGCGAGGTCATCGTGCCGCCGTGCGGGCAGCCGTCGACGGTGACGGTCATCTGGCCACCGCGGGCGATGACGCTGGGCAGGGCCACGATGTTGCTCGGCGTGTCCCACGCGACGGCCGTGGGAGCGGCGAGCCCGAGAACCCCGGAAACAACGACGGCGGCGCCTGCGGCCGCCAGGGCACGGGAGTTACGCATGTGATCCTCCGCGGAAGACGCCCCGGGACCCGTCCCCGGTCGATCGGCGAGAAAGCGCCTCCCGGAAAAACCCTCAGTTGGTGCGGCCCCAGGCGCATTTCGGCGATGGTCCGTCCTGGTGAGCGGCGCTGCCGCGGCGGAACCTCGGCAGTGGATATCACCGCAGGTCACGGACCGTCAGAAATTTCCCGTGCCCGGCGCCTCGGATGGCTCACCGGCCGTATGCGGATCCACCCGTTCGCATCCGCCCCGTCGCCGCCGCGCCGGACGGCACCTAGCGTTTCCGGTATGCGCGACTGACACGGCGACGGCTGTGTCGAGAGGGGATGTCGAATGTCTGCGTCCGAGCTGGCCGAAGAGGAGGAGCGGCACAGGAAGCGCGCTCCGTGGGGTGTCATAGCTCTTGTCCTGCTGACCGGCCTCGCGCTCATTCGCAACGGTTCGGGGGAATTCGACGCGGGCCCGCCGCAGCCCGCGTCGGCCGCGGCCGCCGAGGCCCGCCGCGCGGAGGGCGGCACCGTCCCGAAGAGCCTCGCGCCACTGCCGTACGCGGTACCCGACCGGGTGCGGATCCCCGCCATCCAGGTGGACGCGCCGATGATGCCGGTGGGCCTCGACGCGGACGGCTGGGTCGGCGCGCCGCCGCCCGAGGACCCGAATCTGGCCGGCTGGTTCACGGGCGCGGTCTCGCCCGGGGAGAAGGGCACCGCGGTCGTGGTCGGGCATGTCGACAACAAACAGGGCCCGGCCGTCTTCTACGGACTCGGTGCCCTGAAGAAGGGGAACAAGGTCGAGGTCGACCGCGCGGACGGAAAGACCGCCGAGTTCGAGATCTACGGCATCGAGGTCTTCGAGAAGGACGATTTCCCCGGCGACCGGGTGTACGCCTCCAAGGGAAGTCCGGAATTGCGCGTCATCACCTGCGGCGGCGGATTCTCCAAGCAGAACGGATACGCCGGGAACGTGGTCGCCTTCGCCCGCCTGACCGGAATCCGCTGACCGGAACCCGCCGAGAGGAATCCACCGAGAGGAATCCGTCGAGAGGAATCGCGGGAATCCTCCGGGCGGAGTCCCGGCCCGGCGGGCGCACGGGCGTCAGACGCGGGGCCGCCGGGGCACGGTGAGGTGGTACCCGGAGTCCAGCAGGCTCGGAAGGTAGGAACGCAGGGCGCGCACACTCTGCGAACGGTCGCCCCCGGCGTCGTGCGAGAGCACCACGACGCCGGGGGCGGCTCCGTCCTCGACCCGGTCGACGATGGCGCGGGTGCCGGGGGTGGTCCAGTCCAGGGTGTCGACGGTCCAGGCGAGCGGTTCCATGCCGAGTTCGGCGCCGAGCTGGAAGGCGGCGCGGTTCCACGCCCCGTAGGGCGCCCGGAACCAGCGGGGCGGCTCGCCGAAGGCCGCGTCGATGACCTCGGCGGTGCGCTCCATCTCGAAGCGGATGTCGTCGCGGCCGAGCCGGGTGAGCAGCGGGTGGGACCAGGTGTGGTTGCCGACGACGTGTCCGTCGTCGGCCATCCGGGCCAGCAGGTCCTTGTTGTCCACGGCCATCTCGCCGCACACGAAGAACATCGCGCGCACCCCGTACTCGGCCAGGGTGTCCAGGATGTCGGGGGTGTAGCGGGGGTCGGGGCCGTCGTCGAAGGTCAGCACCATGACGCGGCCGCCCCCGGGGACGCTCAGGAGCGGCTCGCGCCGGACCGGGACGGGGGCGAGGGCGGTGCGCGGCGGGCCGTGACCGGTCAGGGGCCGCAGGCGGTAGGCGGAGGGCTTGGACGCGCGGCGAGCCGGAGGGCCGGGGGCGGCCGGACGGGCCGCGACCGGCTCCTTCCCGGTCAGGGCCCCGAGCACACCGGCGGTCCCGGCCGCCCCCACCGCGGCGGCGCCGGCGAGCAACGCCCCGCGCCGGGTGAGCAACTGATCCGTCTTCATGACTCATCAGTCGCCCGGCCACCGGCCGACGCACCAGTGCGACACCGGGGCGGCGGCACGAATCCACCCGCCCGGACCAGCGCCGGACCGGCGCCGGCCTGCCGGGCCTCCCCCGCCGGCGGCGTCCGCCCGTTCCGATAACCTCGCCGCGTGACGGAACCGGAACAGCAGCATTCCCATCAGTTCGAGCGGGGCACGGACGGGCCCAAGGTCATCGTCGTCGGCGTGGACGGGTCGGCCTCCTCGCTCCGGGCGGCGGCCTACGCCGGTGGTCTGGCCCGGCGGCAGCACGCGCTGCTCGCCGTGGTGTACGTGCAGCCGATGCTGGCGGCGGGGGTGTCGCTCGGGGCGCCGGTCGCGGAGACGACCGACGAGATCGCGGAGGACCTGGTCGCCCACATCCGGGAGGCGGCCGAGCGGGCCAAGGGGATATTCGAGGTCCGCTGGGAGTTCCACACGTTCCGTGGCGATCCGTTCAACGGCCTCCGGCAGGCGGCCGACGACCTGAAGGCGGACGCCGTGGTGGTGGGCGCCTCCGAACAGGCGGGACACCGCATCGTCGGTTCCGTGGCGATCCGGCTGGTGAAGGCGGGCCGCTGGCCGGTGACGGTCGTGCCGTGACGCCGCCTCCGCCTCTGCTTCTGCCTCTGTCTCACGGGCAGCTCACCGACGTCCGCCTTCCGGGGCCGGGAGTCCGTCGGGCTACTCCCCCATCACCAGCCCGTCCTTCGCCGCGCCGCGCCCCAGCACCACGTCCCGGATGCGGTCGCGCACGGCGCGTACCTCGGCGCCCTGCGCGAGCGCCCGGTTGAGGTTCACCACCCGCCCCGCGTCGATGTCGAAGAGCTGGGGCACGAACTCCGCCTTGGTCACCTCCCAGCGCCCGCCCGGCCGGGCGGGCGGCGCGAAGGTGAAGCGGCCGATCGTCGACTGGTTGCCGCGCGGATCGGGCGCCCCCGCGTCGTTGGTCATCTCGCCGGCGATCTGGTCGCCCATCCCGTAGACCACCCAGGTGCCGTTGACCTTCTCGTACGCCTGCGGGACATGGGCGTGGGTGCCGATGATCAGGTCGATGTCGGGGCGCCCCGCGGTGCGGGCCGCGGTGAGCGAGCGGGCGAGCGACCGCTGCCGCTCGTCGGGGGCCTCCCGCCACTCGGTGCCCCAGTGCAGGGAGACCACGACCACGTCGGCGCCCGCCTGGCGCGCGGCCGCGGCGTCGGCGAGGACGCGCTGCTCGTCGATCAGGTTCACCGCCCAGGGCTGCCCGGCGGGCAGCGGGCGGCCGTTGGTGCCGTAGGTGTAGGCGAGGTGGGCGACGCGGGCATGGCCGGCCCGCAGGACGGTGACGGTGCGGGCCTCCTGCTCGGTGCGCGCGGACCCGGCGTGCCGTACGCCGGCCCGGTCGAGGGCGTCGAGGGTGCGGCGGATGCCGTCCGCGCCGTCGTCGAGGGTGTGGTTGGAGGCGGTGGAGCAGCCGTCGTAGCCGGTGGCCGCGAGGCCCGCCGCCACCTCGGGCGGGGACTTGAAGAGGGGATAGCCGGAGTAGTCGCCGTCCGCGCCGTACACGGTCTCCATGTGGCACAGGGCGAGGTCGGCCCGGGAGACGACGGGGGCGACGCCGGCCAGCATCGGGCCGAAGTCGTAGCCGCTGCCGCCCGCGTCGAAGCGGGCGCGCTCGATGACCGAGTCGTGCGGCAGGACGTCGCCGGAGGCGACCAGGGTGAAGGCTCCGGCGCTCCGGCCCGGAGCGGTCCCCGAGGCTCCCGAGGCCGCTGAGGGGGACGGGGCCGGCCGGTCCGGCGGTGGCTCGTGGTCGCGGGCCTGGCAGGCCGCGCCCGCCGTGAGGAGGGCGGTCAGCGCCAGGGCCACCTGTCGGCTGCGTGTGATCATCCGTTCACCCCGGGTGTGGTCACGCACGGATAAAAATCAGATTTACACACAAACAGGTAAGGAGTCCCGGCTCTTTTCGGGCGGCTCCGACACGCCCATTAGCCCGTCCGGCGTGCGGGCACGGCGGTGACCGACCGTTCGTCGAACCGTTCGTCGACGCGATCGACCGTCCGCCGCACACCCGTGTGCCCGCCCTGTCCCCCGGCCGCCCCCTGCGATGCCATACGGCCATGACGGCCGGAACCACCCTCACCCACGGGACGACGACCGCCGAGCACGAGCTCGCCGCGCTCCAGCGCGAGCACGGCCGGCCGCTGTTCGGGCTGCTGCTGCGGCTGTGCGACGGCGACCGGCAGCGCGCCGAGGACCTCCTCCAGGAGACCCTCGTCCGCGCCTGGCAGCATCCCGAGGCGCTGCGCGCCGACGACTTCGCCTCCGTACGGCCCTGGCTGCTCACCGTCGCCCGGCGCCTGGCGATCGACGCGCGGCGGGCCCGGCAGGCCCGGCCGGCCGAGGTCGGTGACGCGGCCCTGGAGCACACGCCCGTCTGCGCGGACCACGCCGAGCGGGCCGCCGCCGCCCTCGATGTGCGCGAGGCTGTGAAGACACTCACTCCGGAACACCGTGAAGTCCTGGTGCTGGTGTATTTCCAGGGGGCGAGTGTGGCGGAAGCGGCGACGACCCTGGGCATACCGGCGGGTACCGTGAAGTCCCGGGCGTTCTACGCGCTGCGCGCCCTGCGCCGGGTGCTGCCGGGATACGCCACCGACCTGCGATGAAACCGGACGCTGGGTCAAGCCTCCGTAAAGCGCCTTGCCGTGGACCCCGGTTGGGTAATCGGCTGTCCTCATCCGTGTTCCGGACGGGGCCCTCGGCAGGGTCCGGGTGGGGCGACGCACACGCACCGGAGGAAGGGCAGGAAGGGATGCTGCACAGAGATCACGAGGACACGGACGGCGGCGGGGACGAACTGACCGTCCCCATGGCGTGGTTGTACGCCGAGTACGTCGCCGACCAGTTGCTGCGCGGCGGCGATCTGATGCCGCCCACGTCCTTCGAGTTCCGCGCCGGGCGCTACGCGCTGGCGCTGACCGTCTTCCTGTCCGACACCGACGGCGAGCTGTGCGGCGCCGAGGTCGTCTCCCGGCTGGAGACCTGGCTCTCCCTGACGGCGTACGACCAGCCGTGGCGGGAGTGGGTGCGCGAGCGGCTGGCCGAGACCGCGGCCGGCGGCGGTCCGGACGGCGACCTGGTCCTGGCGCGGGCGGCCTGGCGCTGGCTCCAGGACACCGAACTGCTCGCGCCGGACCTGAACGCGGTGCCGGGCGGCGCCCCCGCCACCGGCGAGGACGAGGGCCCGAAGGTGTGGACCCCGGCGTGGCAGCTGGGACTGCCGCTCGGCCACCTCGCCATCCACCTCTTCTAGGTCCGTTCCTCCGGGCACCTCGCGCGCTCCAGGGCCCGGCGGATCCGCTCGGCCGGCCGGCGTCACGGTGCCGGCCGGGTTGAGTGATTCGGCGGTGGGCCGCGTACGGGTGGGGGCAGGAAGTCACCCCGCCCGACGGCACGAGGAATGCGGCATGAGGTCCCTGGAGAGGCATCACGACGCCGGCGCCTACGCGCTCGGTGTCCTCGACGAGCGGGACGCGTTCCGCTTCGAGGACCACCTCATGGGGTGCCCCCGCTGCACCGCGACGGTGACCGGGCTGCGGCCGGTGGCCCGGCAGTTGCTGCTGTACCGCAGGGCCGCCCCGCGCGCCGTGCACCCGTTCGCCGGGCCCGGCCCCCGGCTCCTTGACCGGCTGCTGTCCGAGGTGGCCGCGGGGCAGCGCGCCGCCCGCCGCAGGCTGTGGTGCGCCACGGCCGCGGCGCTGGTGTGCGCGGTGGCCGCGCCCGGCGCCGCGCTGCTCGCGACGCGGGGCGAGGACGCGGTGCGGGTGGCCGCCACCGACCGGCGGTCGGGGGTGTGGGCCCGGGTGACCGCCGAGTACCGGCCCTGGGGCAGCGGCGTCGAGATCGAGGTCAGGGATGGGGCGGGCCCTCGGCCCTGCCGGCTCGTCGCCGTCGGCCGGGACGGCTCCGAGACGACCGTCGCGGGCTGGCACGTGCCCGGGCACGACACCCGGGCCACCACCGTGCGCGGTGGCGCCGCGCTGCGTCCGGACCAGATCGCCCGGTACGAGGTACGGACGTCGGGCGGGGAGCGGTTGGTCACCCTGTCCACCCGGTAGGCCGTCGGCGGGGTCACTTCAGCAGCCGGGACAGCCTCCGGTCCGCCAGCGGCCTGCCGCCCGTCTGGCAGGTCGGGCAGTACTGGAGCGAGGAGTCGCTGAAGGAGACCTCGCGGACGGTGTCGCCGCAGACCGGGCAGGGCTCGCCGGTACGGCCGTGCACCCGCAGGCCGCTCTTCTTCTCGGCCTTCAGCCGCCCGGCCGCCACGCCCCGGGAGCGCTCGACCGCCTCGGTGAGCGTCTCCCGCAAGGCCGCGTAGAGCCCGCTCAGCTCCTCCGGGGTGAGGGACGCGGCCAGTTTGAAGGGGGACATCCGCGCCGCGTGCAGGATCTCGTCGCTGTAGGCGTTGCCGACTCCGGCGATCAGGCTCTGGTCGCGCAGCGCCCCCTTGAGCTGCCGCCGCTCGCCGTGCAGCAGGGCGGCCAGGCGGGCCTCGTCGAAGTCGTCGGCGAGCGGGTCCGGGCCGAGCCGGGCCACCCCGGGCACCTCGGCCGGGTCCCGGACGACGTACACGGCGAGGCGCTTCTGCGTGCCCGCCTCCGTCAGGTCGAACCCGGCGCCGGTCTCCAGGGCGACGCGCAGGGCGAGGGGCCCCTTGCCGGGGCGGGGGACGCCGTCGGGGAGGCGGTCCTTCCAGTGCAGCCAGCCGGCCCGGGCCAGGTGGGTCACCAGCCGGGGGCCGCCCTCCGTCTCCAGGTCGAGGAACTTGCCGTGCCGGTGCACGGCGGCCACGGCGTGCCCTTCCAGGGCCGTGAGCGGCGGGTCGTAGGTCTTCAGGACGCTGATCGCCACGGGCAGGGCGCGGACGATCTCGTGACCGGTGAGGTGCTCGGTCAGGAACTGCCGGAGCGCCTCGACCTCGGGGAGTTCGGGCATGTGTCCAGAGTGCCACCGGGGACCGACAGCGCCACCTCGCGCCTCAGGCCCGCGGCCCCCGCACCAGGAACTCCGACCACACGCACTTGCCGCCGCCCCGCGCCTCCACGCCCCACCCGTTCGCCAGCGTCTCCACCAGCAGCAGCCCCCGCCCGGAGACGCCGGACTCGCCCGCGTCGCGGCGGCGCGGCAGGGCACTGGAGGAGTCCTCGACCTCGATCCGCAGCCGGCGGTCGACGCCGGTGAGGAACCGCAGGGTGAGGACCGCGGCACCCTCGGTGTGCATCAGCGCGTTGGTGATCAGCTCGTCGGCGACGAGTTCGATCTCGTCGCCGTGCTCACCCGCGCCCCAGGCCCGCACCGCGGCCCGGATCAGATGACGGGCCTCGGCGAGCGCCTCGGGGTCCCCGGGGGCCACGTGCTGCTGGAGCCGGCCGTGCGAACGCGGGGCCTCCAGGCCGCGGCGGCGCAGCAGGAGCAGGGCCACGTCGTCCTCACCGCCGCGCTCCTCGGCCTCGCGGATGAGCAGGTCGGCCAGTTCCCTGACGTCGGACGGCCCCGAGGCGACCGTCGCGGCCAGCGCCCGTACGCCGTCGCCGAGGTCGGTGCCGGGCTGCTCGACCAGGCCGTCGGTGCACAGCACCAGGGTGGAGCCGGGGTCGAGTTCGAGGGTGGAGACGGGGCAGTCGAGCCGTCCGAACTCGGCGGACAGGCCGAGCGGCAGCCCGCCGGCGACGGGGACCCGGCGGCAGGTCCCGTCCGGGCCCCGTACCAGCGGGTCGATGTGCCCGGCGCGCACCACCTGGACGACGCCGGTGGCCAGGTCGGCCTCGGCGTACAGGCAGGTGGCGAAGCGGTCGGTGTCGAGTTCGTGGAGGAAGACGGAGGCCCGGGCCATCACGGTGGCGGGGGTGTGCCCCTCGGCGGCGTAGGCGCGCAGCACGATCCGCATCTGGCCCATGACGGCCGCGGCGTGGGTGTCGTGGCCCTGGACGTCGCCGATGACGGCGCCGACCCGGCCGCCCGGCAGCGGGATCAGGTCGTACCAGTCGCCGCCGATGTCGCGGCCGAGTGTCCCGCCGATGGTGGCGGCGCGGTAGCGGACGGCGACGTCGCAGCCGGGGACGGAGGGGATGGTGCGCGGCAGCATGGCCTGCTGGAGACCGGCGGCGAGGTCCATCTCCTGCTCGTAGAGCATGGCCCGCTGCAGGCTCTGGGCGATGCTGCTGCCGAGGGCGACCAGCACGTTGCGGTCCTCGGGCGAGAAGCCGTACCGGTCGCTGTAGAGCAGGCCGATGGCGCCGACCGGGCGGGCCTGCGCGATCAGTGGCAGATAGGCGGCCGAGGTGATGTCCAGGTGGGTGATGTGCGGCCACAGCGCGGGGTAGCGCTCGGCGAACTCCTCCGGTGACTCGATGAACCGCGGCCCCAGGGTCCGCACCACCTCGCTCATCGGGTAGGGCTCGTCGATCCGGGTGACGCGGGTGCCGGGGACGAAGCTGTTGTCGGGGCCGTCGGCGACCAGCCGGATGCGGCCGGCCTCCACCAGGCCCATGACCAGGCTGGTGGCGCCCAGCCGGGTGAGGCCGTTGGTGTCCCTGAGGACCTCGATGACGTCGTCCACGGTGCGGGCGTGGGCCAGGGCGGCGGTGGCGGTCTCCACGACGTCGGTCTGCCGGCGGCGTGCCTCGTCCCGGATCGCCCGTTCGCGGTGCGACTCGATCTCGCTCAGTTCCTGGGTGGCGTCCCGCACGATGCCGATGACCCGGTACGGCCGGCCGGCCTCGTCGCGCCGGATGTAGCCCTGGGTGTGGGTCCAGCGCAGCCGGCCGTCGCGCAGGCGCAGCCGGAAGTAGGTGCCGTAGTTCTCGCTGCCGTCCTTGATGGCCTGGGCGACCAGGGCGTCCAGGCGGGTGCTCTCCGGCCGGGGGACGCGCACGGCAAGCGACTCCGCGCGTCCGTCGTACTCCTCCGGGCGCAGGTCGAAGACCTCGTGGGCCCGGGCGTCCATGTGGAACAGGCCGCTGACCAGGTCCCAGTCGAAGCTGCCCATGCGGTTGAGCGCCAGGATCGGGTCCGGATGGGCGGGCCAGTCGTCCGGGAGGGACAGCTCGCTCGCTCCCCGTTCAGCCATAAACCCACTTTGTCAGCATGTGACCGATTCTTCGACTCGTTCGGTCCGCCCGGGGCGGGTGACCCGGGGACGGAGACCTGAGGGAGGGTAACCGTGACCCCGCGCGGAACGAACGAACGAAGGAGCGTACGGCCGTGGAATGGTTCACCGCACCTGACTACTGGGCCGGCCGGCTGGTCTTCCAGAAGGCGCTGGCCGCCGTGTACCTGGTGGCGTTCCTGACGGCGGCCCTCCAGTTCCGGGCGCTGATCGGCGAGCGCGGCATGCTGCCGGTGCCCCGGTTCACCGAGCGGGTGCCGTTCAGGCGGGCGCCGAGCCTGTTCCAGTGGCGCTACTCGGACCGGCTCTTCGCCGGCTGCGCCTGGACGGGCTGCGCGGTGGCGGTGGCGCTGCTGGCGGGGGTGGACGGACTGGTGCCGCTGTGGGCGGCGATGCTGCTGTGGCTGGTGCCCTGGGCGCTGTACCTGTCGATCGTGAACGTCGGGCAGACCTGGTACGGCTTCGGCTGGGAGTCTCTGCTGCTGGAGACCGGCTTCGTCGCCGTGTTCCTCGGCAACGACGAGGTGGCCCCGCCGGTCGTGGTGCTGTTCCTGCTGCGCTGGCTGCTGTTCCGGGTCGAGTTCGGGGCGGGGCTGATCAAGATGCGCGGCGACGAGTGCTGGCGCAAGCTGACCTGTCTGGACCACCACCACGAGACCCAGCCGATGCCGGGCCCGCTGAGCTGGTTCTTCCACCACCTGCCCAAGCCCCTGCACCGCGTCGAGGTGGCCGCCAACCACGTCACCCAGCTCGTCGTCCCCTTCCTGCTGTTCACCCCGCAGCCGGTGGCCGGCGTCGCCGCCGCGCTGATGATCGTCACGCAGCTGTGGCTGGTGCTCTCGGGCAACTTCTCCTGGCTGAACTGGATCACGATCGTGCTGGCCCTGCCGGCGGTCCGCTTCCCGTCCGATCCCCCGGCCCTCCCCGCGACACCCCTCTGGTACGAGGCCGTGGTCCTGGCGGTGGCCGCGCTGCTGCTGGCGCTCAGCTACCGTCCGGTCGCCAACATGCTCTCCCGGCGCCAGGTGATGAACCGCTCCTTCGATCCGTTGCACCTGGTCAACACCTACGGCGCGTTCGGCAGCGTCAGCCGGGTGCGGTACGAGGTAGTGGTCGAGGGCACCGCCGACGAGGTGCCGCGCCAGGACGGGGACTGGCGGGAGTACGAGTTCAAGGGCAAGCCCGGCGACCCGCGGCGCTGGCCGCGCCAGTTCGCCCCCTACCATCTGCGCCTGGACTGGATGATGTGGTTCGCCGCGCTGTCGCCCGCGTACGCCGGGACGTGGTTCTCCGCGCTGGTGGAGCGGCTGCTGGAGAACGACCGGGACACCCTGCGGCTGCTGCGCCGCTCACCGTTCCCGCCGGACGCGCCACCGCGCCACGTCCGCGCCCGCCTCTTCCGCTACCGGTACACGACCTGGCGGGAGCTGCGGGAGACGGGCGCCTGCTGGGAGCGGACGTACGTACGCGAGTACCTGCCGCCGACCCGGCTGACGGGCACCGCTCACCGGTCGTAGTCCGGCACGGGGGCGGCCTCGGGGAGCAGCCCGGCCCGCTTCAGCTCCCGCCAGAACGCGGCGGGTACGGGCTCGGCGAACCGGTCGGCGCAGTCGTGGACCTCGGCGGCCGAGCGGGCACCCGCCAGGACGCTCGCGACGGCCGGGTGGGCGGCGCTGAAGGCGAGGGCCGCGGCCCGCAGGGAGGTGCCGTGCCGTTCGGCGAGCGACTTCAGCCGCAGCGCGCGCTCCAGCACACCGGCCGGCGCCCGGGCGTAGTCGTACGACGCCCCGGGCCTGGGATCGGCCAGGAGGCCGGAGTTGAAGACGCCGCCGACGACGACGGAGGTGCCGCGTGCCGCGGCGGCCGGGAGCAGGTCGTCCAGCGCGCTCTGGTCGAGCAGCGTGTAGCGGCCGGCGCACAGCACCACGTCGACGTCGGTGTCGCGGACGAACCGGGTCAGCGGCCCGGTGCGGTTCATGCCCGCGCCGATCGCCCCGACCGTCCCCTCGGCCCGCATCCGTTCCAGGGCCGGGTACGCCTCCCGGAACGCCTGCTCGGCGTGGTCGTCGGGGTCGTGCAGGTAGACGACGTCGGCCCGGTCCAGGCCGAGCCGTTCCAGACTGGCCTCCAGGGTGCGGCGTACGCCGTCGGCGGTGAAGTCCCAGACCCGGCGGTGCGTGGCGGGCACGGCGAAACCGTGCGCCAGGTCGTCGCCGTCCGCCTCGACCGCCTCCAGCCGGCGGCCCACTTTGGTGGAGAGCGTGTACGCGTCGCGGGGGCATGCGCGCAGGGCCGCGCCCAGGCGCCGTTCGGAGAGGCCGAGGCCGTAGTGCGGGGCGGTGTCGAAGTGGCGGACGCCCCGCTGCCAGGCGGCCCGGACGGTCTGCGCCGCCTGCTCCTCGCCGACCTCGGTGTAGAGGTTGCCGAGGGCGGCGCAGCCGAGGGCGAGGGGGCTGACGGGGACGCCGCTGGCGCCCAGGGTGTTCACGCCCCCGCCGGGCGGAGTCGCAGGCCCTGCATGCCGCCGTCCACGGCGAGCGCGGTGCCGGTGGTGGCGCCGGACAACGGGCTCGCCAGGTAGGCGATGGCGCCGGCGACCTCGTCGGCGCCGACCAGGCGGCCGGTGGGCTGGCGGGCCTCCAGCGCGGCCCGCTCGGCGGCCGGGTCGGGGGCCCGCTCCAGCAGGCGGCCGATCCACGGGGTGTCGGCCGTGCCGGGGTTGACGCAGTTGACGCGGATGCCCTCGCGGACGTGGTCGGCCGCCATGGCGAGGGTGAGGGACTGGACCGCGCCCTTGGTCGCGCTGTACAGCACCCGCTGCGGCAGGCCCGCGGTGGCGGCGATGGACGACGTGTTGACGATCGCCGCGCCCGCGGACCGGCGCAGGTGCGGCAGCGCGGCGCGGGCGACCCGGACCATGCCGATCACATTGACGTCCAGGACGTGGTGCCACTCGGCGTCGCCGTTGTCCTCGACGGTGCCCTGGGCGCCGATGCCCGCGTTGTTGACGAGGACGTCCAGGCCGCCGAGCGCGCCGGCGGCGGCGGTGACCGCGGCGCGTACGGAGGCGTCGTCGGTGACGTCGGCCCGGAGGGCGAGGAACGGCTCGCCCACCGTCGATGTGTCGCGGTCGAGGACGGCTACGGCCGCGCCGCGCCGGGCGAGCAGCTCGGCGGTGGCCCGGCCGATGCCGGAGCCCCCGCCCGTCACCAGGGCCCTGAGCCCCGCGAAGTCGTTCGTGCCGGTCATGCCGTCCGCCCTTCGGTCCGCTCGGCGTCGGCGGCCCAGAAGGTGCCGCCGGGGTAGGTGTACCGGGCGATCGACTCGGGCCGCAGGGCAGCCGAGAAGCCCGGTGCGGTGGGTGCCGCGTAGTGACCCTCGCGGATCACCACCGGGTCGAGGAAGTGGTCGTGCAGGTGGTCGACGTACTCGACGACCCGGTCCTCGGTGGTGCCGGACAGCGCCACGTAGTCGAACATCGCCAGGTGCTGGACGAGTTCGCACAGGCCCACACCGCCGGCGTGCGGGCAGACCGGGACGCCGTACTTCGCCGCGAGCAGCAGGATCGCGAGGTTCTCGTTGACGCCGGCGACCCGGGCGGCGTCGATCTGCACGATGTCGAGGGCGCCGGCCTGGAGGAACTGTTTGAACACCACCCGGTTCTGGGCGTGTTCGCCGGTGGCCACCTTGACCGGGGCGACGGCCCGGCGGACGGCGGCATGGCCCAGCACGTCGTCGGGGCTGGTGGGTTCCTCGATCCAGTAGGGGGCGAACGCGGCGAGCGCGTTGGTCCAGCGGACGGCCTCGGGGACGTCCCAGCGCTGGTTGGCGTCGAGGGCGAGGCGCACGTCCGGGCCGATGACCGCGCGGGCGACCCGGCAGCGCCGGATGTCGTCGTCGAGGTCGGCGCCGACCTTGAGCTTGATCTGCCGGAAGCCGTCGGCGACGGCCCGGGCGGCGAGCCGGGTGAGCTTGGCGTCGTCGTAGCCGAGCCAGCCCGGGGAGGTGGTGTAGGCGGGGTAGCCGGCGGCCAGCAGGTGCCCGGTGCGCTCGGCGGCGCCCTTGCGGCCCCGGCGCAGCAGGTCCAGGGCCTCGTCGGGGGTGAGCGCGTCGGTGAGGTACCGGAAGTCGATCTGGCCGGTCAGCCACTCGGGGTCGGCGTCGGCGAGCAGCCGCCACAGGGGCTTGCCGGCCCGTCTGGCCGCCAGGTCCCAGACGGCGTTGGCGACCGCGCCGATCGCCATGTGCATCACGCCCTTCTCCGGTCCCAGCCAGCGCAGTTGGCTGTCCGAGGTCAGGTCGCGGCAGAGCGTGCCGGGGTCGGCGCACAGCTCGGCGACGGACCGGCCCACCACGTGGTGGCGCAGTGCGTGGATCGCGGCGACCTGGACGTCGTTGCCCCGCCCGATGGTGAACGCGAAGCCGTGTCCCTCCGGTTCGTCCGCCCCGTCGGTACGCAGGACGACGTAGGCGGCCGAGTAGTCGGGGTCCGGGTTCATCGCGTCGGAGCCGTCCAGCTCGCGGGAGGTGGGGAACCGGATGTCGTAGGTGTCGACGGCGGTGATGCGGGCGTCGGTGGCGGGCACGCGGCTCCTCGGGGTGAGCGACCAGGTTCCGCATATTTATCAGACGTATTGATCCCGCGAACACCCCTCGAACCACCGAAATGCACGCTATTTTCCCAATCGGGCAGCAAAGTCATCGGACCACTGGCTCGGCTCACCCGACGAACCGGGCCAGTGGCACGCGCGCTACGCCCGCCGCAGCCGCAGCGTCACCAGCTGGAAGGGCCGCAGCCGTACGGTGATCCGCTCACCGTACGTCTCCGGCGCGGCCTCCCCGGCGAGCGGCCGCTCCAGCAGGTCGGTCACCGTGACGCCGGCGACCGCGAAGGAGGCCGTCAGCGTGGCCCGGGCCCGGCCGCCGTGCGCCTCGTGGAAGCGGACCACCACGTCCCCGCCGCCGTCGTCGGCGAGCTTGACGGCGGTGATCACCACCGCGTCCCGGTCGACCGTGACCAGCGGGGCGACCTCCCCGGCGCCGGTGAGGTGCCGTTCGGGCAGGTTGATCCGCCAGCCCTCACGGACCGCGTCGCCGACGGCCGCGCCCGGCACCAGGGCGTGCCGGAAGCGGTGGACGCCCTGGTCGGTCTCGGGGTCGGGGAAGCGCGGGGCGCGCAGCAGCGACACCCGGACCGTGGTGGTCGTGCCCCCGTCGGCGCGGACGGTGCGGGTGACGTCGTGGCCGTAGGTGGAGTCGTTGACGAGTGCGACGCCCCACCCCGGTTCCTCCAGCTGGACGAACCGGTGGTTGCACGCCTCGAACTTGGCCGCCTCCCAGGAGGTGTTGGTGTGGGTGGGGCGGTGGACGTGCCCGAACTGGGTCTCGGAGGCGTACCGTTCGGCGTGCACGTCGAGCGGGAAGGCCAGTTTCAGGAACTTCTCCGTCTCGTGCCAGTCGACCTCGGTGTCCACCTCCAGCCGCCGCTGTCCCGGCGGGAGCGTCAGCACCTGGGTGACCGTCGACGACCCGAAGGACCGCACCACCCGTACCGAGGCGCCGTCCTCGCCGGCCGTCACCGAGTCGGCGCCGGTCAGGTCGGTGACCGTGTTGCGGTAGAAGGCGTCGACGTCCCAGGCGTCCCACTTGTTCGGGAGGTCGGGGTGGAGCTGGAGGAGGTTGGCCGCCGCGCCGGGGGCGACGGTCTCGCGGTCGGCCTCGACGTCGTACACGGAGACGACCAGGCCCCGGTCGTCGATCCCGGCCCGGAGCAGCCCGTTGTCCAGGACGTGACCGCCGCCGGGGCGCGGACCGAGGCGGGTGCTCCCCTCGGTGACGGGGGTGCCCGCGCCGCCGGCCGGGACGCCGTGGCGGGGGTGCGGTGCGGCGTTGAAGTGGAGGGGTGTGCCGCCGTCGCCGGCCAGGGCGCGCTGGGCGGCGTCGATGATGCCGTTCAGCTCCCCGGCGACGCGGTCGTAGGTGGCGCGGGCCTCGCGGTGCACCCAGGCGATGGAGGAGCCGGGCAGGATGTCGTGGAACTGGTGGAGCAGGACCGTCTTCCACAGGCGGTCCAGGTCCTCGTACGGGTAGGGGGAACCGGTGCGTACGGCGGCCGTCGCCGCCCACAGCTCGGCCTCGCGCAGCAGGTGTTCGCTGCGGCGGTTGCCCTGCTTGGTCTTCGCCTGGCTGGTGAGGGTGGCGCGGTGCAGTTCGAGGTACAGCTCGCCCACCCACACGGGTGGTTCGGGGTACTCGGCGGCGGCCTTCTCGAAGAAGGCGCGCGGGGTGTCCCAGGTGACCGTGGCGGAGCCTTCGAGGTCGCGCAGGCGGGCGGCCCGGGCGACCATCTCGCGGGTGGTGCCGCCGCCGCCGTCGCCGAAACCGGTCGGCGCGAGGGAGTGACGGGCGGTGCCCTTGTCCTTGAAGTTGCGTGCCGCGTGGGCGAGTTCGGCACCCGTCATGGCGCAGTTGTAGGTGTCGACGGGCGGGAAGTGGGTGAAGATCCGGGTGCCGTCGATGCCTTCCCAGCGGAAGGTGTGGTGCGGGAACCGGTTGGTCTGGGACCAGGAGATCTTCTGTGTCAGCAGGTACCTGGAGCCGGCCGCCTTGATGATCTGCGGCAGTCCGGCGGCGAAGCCGAAGGTGTCCGGCAGCCACGCCTCGTCGTTCTCGATGCCGAACTCGTCCAGGAAGAACCGCTTGCCGTGCACGAACTGCCGGGCCATCGCCTCGGAGCCGGGCATGTTGGTGTCCGACTCCACCCACATGCCGCCGGCCGGCACGAACCGGCCGTCCGCCACCGCCTTCTTCACCCGCGCCCACACCTCGGGCCGGTGGTCGCGCACCCACGCCCACTGCTGGGCCTGCGACATGGCGAAGACGAAATCCGGCTCGTCCTCCAGCAGCGCGGTCATGTTGGCGGTGGTGCGGGCGACCTTGCGGACGGTCTCGCGCAGCGGCCACAGCCACGCCGAGTCGATGTGGGCGTGGCCGACCGCGCTGATCCGGTGGGCGGAGGGGGCGGCGGGGGCGGCGAGGACGCCGGCGAGCTGTTCGCGGGCGCGGGCGGCGGTGCCGTTGACGTCCTGGAGGTCGAGGAGGTCAAGGGCCCGGCCGACCGCCCGCAGGATCTCGTACCGGCGCTGGGAGTCGACGGGCAGCTCGGCCATCAGCTCGCCCAGCACCTCCAGGTCGAGCGCGAGGTTCCAGACCGTCTCGTCCAGGACGGCGAGGTCCATGCGGGCCAGGGTGTACAGCGGTTCGGTGCCGGCGGTCTCCTTCTCGCCCAGCGGGGTCGGCAGGAAGCCGCGAGGGCCGAGGACGACAGGGTTGGAGGCGGCCTCGATGTGCAGGCGGACCTGTTCACCGCCCTCGGCGGGGGCGCCGATCCGGACCCACTGGTTGCGGGGGTTGAGGCCCTTCACCGGGGTGCCGTCGGGCCGGTACACCAGGCCCTCGCACTGGAAGCCGGGCATGTTCCCGTCGAAGCCGAGGTCGAGCAGGGCCTCGACGGTCTTCCCGGCCCAGCGCTCGGGGACGGTACCGGTGACGCGGAACCAGCTCGTCCCCCAGGGGGCGCCCCAGCGGGCGCCCGGCGCGACGGGTTCCCCCGCGGCGGCCAGGCCCTCGGCGACCGGGACGGGCTCGCCGGGGGCGTGCCAGACGGCCACGTCCAGCGGTACGGACTCGGGGTGGACGGCGGGGCGGACGCGTTCGTCGAGGACGCGCTGGAGGCGGGCTTCGACCAGGCTGCGGTCGTCATGCATGCGGGTCTCCGTGGTTCGGGAGCGGGCGGTGGCCGGGAAGTGGGTCACGGTGACGGACGGACGAGGGTTCAGCTCCCCCACCGCGCCCGGTCCGAACCGCGCGATCCGCGTGTCCCGGCGTCCGGCCCGCGGCTCCCGGACGGAAACTTTGCCGGAACATATTGTCAACAATTTCGTCGGCCGTTACGTTGAACCTGGTCCGCGCCCCGTCACAGACGCCGGGGCGACTCCTCACAGCAGTCAGGAACAGCCATGATCATCGATTGCCACGGCCACTACACCACCGCTCCCGGGGCGCTGGCGGCCTGGCGCGACCGGCAGATCGCCGGACTCGACGACCCCGCGTCCGCGCCGTCGCGCGCCGACCTGGAGATCGGTGACGACGAACTGCGCGAGAGCATCGAGTCGAACCAGCTGCGCCTGATGGACGAGCGCGGCATCGACCTGACGGTCTTCTCCCCGCGGGCGTCCTTCATGGCACATCACGTCGGCGACTTCAAGACCTCGGCCGAGTGGGCGTCGATCTGCAACGAGCTGTGCTTCCGGGTCAGCCGCCTCTACCCGGAGCGGTTCGCCCTGGCGGCCATGCTGCCGCAGTCCCCGGGCGTCGACCCCGCCACCTGCGTCCCGGAGCTGACCCGCTGCGTCGAGGAGTACGGCGCCGTCGCGCTCAACCTGAACCCGGACCCCTCGGGCGGGCACTGGACGGCTCCCCCGCTCACCGACCGCTCGTGGTACCCCGTCTACGAGAAGATGGCGGAGTACGACATTCCGGCGATGGTGCACGTCAGCACCAGCGTGAACCCCGCCTTCCACACCACCGGCGCGCACTACCTCAACGCCGACACCACGGCGTTCATGCAGCTCGTCCAGGGCGACCTGTTCAAGGACTTCCCCACCCTGAAGCTGGTCATCCCGCACGGCGGCGGCGCGGTGCCCTACCACTGGGGCCGGTTCCGCGGCCTGGCGATGGCACTGGGCAAGCCGGAGCTGGGGGAGCACGTCCTGGACAACGTCTTCTTCGACACCTGCGTCTACCACCAGCCCGGCATCGACCTGCTGCTGGAGGTCGTACCGCCGAAGAACGTCCTGTTCGCCTCCGAGATGATCGGCGCGGTCCGCGACATCGACCCGTGCACCGGCTTCCACTTCGACGACACCCGGCGCTACGTCGAGGCGGCGAAGCTGCCCGCCGAGCACCGGTCGGCGATCCAGGAGCACAACGCGCGCACCGTCTACCCTCGACTCGACGCCCTGCTGAAGAGCCAGAGCCGCTGACCCCCGGGCGGCGGGACGCGCCCCACCCCCGCCGCCCGACCGCCTGTCCCCGCCCGTCCCCTCAGCTCCTCCCCGTTCCCCTTCGCGTCGCCGCCCCGCCGCCCGTCCCGCGCGCCGGCCGGCCCGCGGACCCCTCCCCGGCCGTCGTTGCCCGGGGCCGGCGCACAGGACCGCCCGGCGGCCCCGCGACTCCTCGCCCCCGCAAGCCGGCCCCGCCCCGCCCGAACGCTCCCCGGCACCTCCGTACCGGCCCGGCAGCTTCGCACCGAGCACCCCGCACCGGCCGCACCGGCCCGGACCCCGGGACCGCTCGTGAAAGGAACGACCGACATGCCCGATCTCGCCCCCGAGACCCCCGGCTGGCTCGACTGGTACGCCGATCCGTCCGAGCCGGAGTTCCGGCTCCCGGACGGGGCCGTCGACGCGCACTGCCACGTCTTCGGACCGCAGGCCGAGTTCCCCTTCGCGCCGGAGCGGAAGTACACGCCCTGCGACGGCGGCAAGGATGACCTGTTCGCGCTCCGTGACCACCTGGGCCTCTCCCGTAACGTCATCGTGCAGGCCACCTGCCACGGCGCGGACAACTCGGCGATGGTGGACGCCGTGCGCGCCGCCGGCGGCCGGGCCCGCGGCATCGCCACCGTCCGCCCGGACGTCACCGACGCCGAGCTGCGGAAGCTGGACGAGGCCGGGGTGCGGGGCGTGCGCTTCAACTTCGTGCGCCGTCTGGTCGACACCTCGCCCGAGGAGGACCTGCGCGCCATCGCGGCGAAGACCGCCCCGCTGGGCTGGCACATCGTCCTCTACTTCGAAGCCGTCGACCTGCCCGACCTGGAGGACTTCTTCGCCTCGCTGCCGGCCCCGCTGGTCGTGGACCACATGGGCCGCCCGGACGTGACGAAGCCGGTGGACGGCCCGGAGTTCTCCCGCTTCCTGCGCTTCGTCGACCGTAACGACGTGTGGGTCAAGGTGACCTGCCCCGAGCGCCTCACCGTCACCGGCCCGGCCGCCCTGGACGGCGAGCGCCACGCGTACACCGACGTGGTGCCGTTCGGCCGGCGCACGGTCGAGGAGTTCCCGGACCGCGTCCTGTGGGGCACCGACTGGCCGCACCCCAACCTCAAGGACCACATGCCCGACGACGGGCTGCTGGTCGACCACATCCCGCACATCGCCCCCACCGCCGAACAGCGGCACAAGCTCCTGGTCGCCAATCCGATGAGCCTGTACTGGCCCGAAGAGACCGTCTGAGCATTTCGTCCCCTCTCACCGCAAGGGTCATCGCATGCACCGCGTCAACGCTCTCAACCGGCTGGACAGGCTGCCGGTCTCCCGGTTCCACAAGACGACCCTGCTGGCGGTGTCGTTCGCGTACTTCTTCGAGTTCGCCGACATCAACAGCTTCTCGGTCACCGCGCCGAAGCTGATCAAGCTGTGGGGCGTCACGGTCGACCAGGTCGCCTACGTGACCTCCCTGTCGTTCGTCGGCATGTTCATCGGCTCGATCGTCGCCTCCAACATCGCCGACCGCTGGGGCCGCAAACGCGCCCTGATGCAGACGACGGTCTTCTTCGGCCTCTTCTCCTTCCTCTCGGTCTTCGCCTGGGACCTGGTCTCGCTCGGTGTCTTCCGCGTCCTGACCTCGGCGGGCCTGTCCGCGATGACCGTCGTGGCGGTGATCTACGTCGCCGAGATGTACCCGGCGGCCGTCCGCGGCCGGTACCAGGCGTACGCCATCGTCATCGGCATCTGCGGCACCCCCGTCACCAGCCTGATCGCCAGTTTCGTCGTCCCGCTCAGCGACTGGTCCTGGCGCCTGGTGTTCCTGTGGGGCTCGCTGGGCATGCTGCTGGTCCTGTTCACCCGCCACCTCAAGGAGTCGCCGCGCTGGCTGGAGAGCCGGGGCAAGCACGAGGAGGCGGAGCGGGTCCTGGGCGAGATCGAGGCCATGGTCGCCGCCGAGACCGGCCCGCTGCCCGAGCCGGCCCCGCCGGTGGAGGAGGCCCCGGTCACCAAGGCCCCGCTCAAGCTGCTGCTGCAGCGGAAGTACCTGCTGCCGACCCTGCTGCTCACGGTCGTCTGGGTCACCCAGACCATCGGCTTCTTCGGCTACTCCAGCTGGGCCCCGACCCTGCTGGCCAAGGAGGGCTTCAGCGTCGAGGACTCGGTCTTCTACGTCGCCCTGACCACGGTCGGCGCCCCGCTCGGCTCGTACCTGGCGGCGCTGGTCACCGACCGGTTCGAGCGCAAGTGGTGCCTGGTCGCCTTCGGCACGGTGATCGCGGTGTGCGGCCTGTTCTACGGACTCACCTTCAACCCGGTGCTCATCATCGTCTTCGGCTTCCTGGTGAACCTGTTCGAGCGCGGCTACACCGCCCTCGGTTACGCCTACTCGCCGGAGCTGTTCGACACCCGCAGCCGCTCGCTGGGCACGGGCGTCTCCTACGGCCTCGGCCGGCTCTCCAACGCCGCCGGCCCCCTGGTCGTCGCGGCGCTCTACAACAGCCAGGGCTACCAGAGCGTGTTCTGCTTCATCGCCGGTTCCTGGCTGCTGGGCGCGATCGTGCTCGCGGTCTTCGGTCCGCGCACCCGGGCCGCCCGACAGGCGGCGGCCGCGGCGGCCACGGCGCAGAAGACGCCCGCCTAGAGGGCGCGGTACATCACGTGCAGGCCCACCGGGCCGTGCCGGGGGTGTTCGAATGCCTCCGGCACGGTGCCCAGGACGGTGAAGCCGAGGGAACTCCACAGTTGCACGGCCGGGTTGGTCTCCACGACCGCGTTGAAGACCATGCCCCGGTAGCCGTGGGCCTTCGCCTCGGCCAGCACGTGCTCGGCGAGGGCCCGGCCCGTGCCCCGGCCCGCACGGTCCGGGTCGACCATGAAGCCCGCGTTGGCGATACGGGCGGCGGGGCCGCCGTAGTTGGGGGTGAGGTAGGCGGAGGCGACGACGGTGCCGGTCTCGTCCTCGGTGACGTACACGCGCTTGGCGGGGTTCATCCACAGGCTCCGGGCGTCCTGTTCGGAGGTCGCCGGGTCCCAGGCGTAGGTCTCGCCGGCGGCGACGATGCGGTGCCAGAACGGCCAGATGCGTGGCCAGTCGTCCGTGGTCGCTTCCCTGATCGGCATGGACGCGAGTCTCGCACGCCCATGCCGACCGTGATCATCCGGGTTCGGGTTCAGTCCACGCTGGGCAGGATGTGCGGCTCGGCGAGGTCGTCCTCGTAGCCCGCCAGGCGGATCGGGGCGGACCGGGCCCATACGTCGAGGCTGCCCAGTTGGCCGGGCCGGCGGCCCGCGCCCCCGGTGCGTTCCGCGCCTTCGACGGTTCGTTCCTCGGTCTTCGTCTTCTCCGGTGTCACCGCGCACTCCTTATGTGTCGGGTCACCCTCGGGCCTCGCCGGTCAGTCTGCTGTCCGGTGCCTGACGCCCGCGCGGGTGTCGGTCTAGAGCAGTTCGGACGCGGTGGCGCCGGTCACTCGGACGGACGATGGGTGTGGGTAGGGCCCGTACTGCGGTCCGTCCGCTCCACATTAACCAAATGAGCGGGGGTCCGCTCTATGGGGCTGCAAACTCCTGGTAATCATCATGCTTCAGCCCGCGCACAGTTGGGTCCGGTGCGCACCGTTTTGTCACATGTCGTTCACATGCGCGGGTCACCCGTTCGGCCCATGCGGCCCAGGGGCTCGGGGCAGTTCAGACGGCGTTGGCCGCGCCGCAAGGTCGTCATGGTCTGCTGCGGTGCGCAAGGGGCCGTGTCGCGGGAGATCGCGGGAGGACGGACGCGTGGAGCTGCGCAGCGTCGAGGAGCTGATGGACCTGCTGTACGCCTGCCGGGAGGCCGCCGGTCCCGGCGGCGGCCCGGCCGCCGACGCGCACGGCCACGCGCTGCGGACCGCCGCGCTGCTGCGCCGGGGCCGCCCCGCCGACAAGGAGTTGCAGATCGCCGGTCTGGTGCTCGCCGTGGGCGGGCTGCTGTGGCCCGGCGACCCGGCCGGCCGCGCCGGGCGCACCGCCGACGCGGTCCGCGGGCTGCTCGGTGACCGCGTCGCCCGTCTCGTCGCCGGCCGCCTCCGCCCGGACGCCGTGGCCGACGACGACCTGCGCCGGCTGCGCGAGGCGGAGGAGGAGGGCCGCACCGCCGTCTTCGACGCCGGGGTGCTGGAGGACTGGCGCACGGTGCTGGAACTGGTGGCGGCCCGCAACTCGCGTCTCGGCGCGGGCGGCTGACCACCACCGAGGCGTTCGCTCACCACGCGCCGGGGGCCGGCTCCTCACCACTTGCCGGGCGCGTAGTCCTTCAGGAAGACGCCGTACAGGTCCTCGCCCGCCTCGCCGCGCACGACGGGGTCGTACACCCGGGCCGCGCCGTCGACCAGGTCGAGCGGGGCGTGGAAGCCCTCCTCGGCCAGGCGCAGTTTGTCGTAGTGGGGGCGTTCGTCGGTGATCCAGCCGGTGTCCACCGAGGTCATCAGGATGCCGTCGCTCTCGAACATCTCCTGGGCGCTGGTCCGCGTCACCATGTTCATCGCGGCCTTGGCGGCGTTGGTGTTCGGGTGGCCCGCGCCCTTGTAGCCGCGGGCGAAGACGCCTTCCATCGCCGAGACGTTGACGACGTAGGCCCGCCTGGAGGGCGCCTTGCGGGCGGCCTCGGCCATCGCGGACCGGAGTTTGCTGATGAGGATGAACGGCGCCGTGTAGTTGCACAGCTGGGTCTCCAGCAGTTCCACCGGGGAGATCTGCTCGATGCTCTGCACCCAGGTGTTGCTGTCGACGACGTCGGGGACCAGGCCGCCGGCGTCGATGGCGGTGCCGTCGCGGTGCCGGACCACGCTGGCGTTGCCGGCCACCAGGGCGAGGTCGGCGACCTGCTGCGCGTCGAGGCCGCTGACCCCGGCGGGCAGCGCGGCCAGCCCGTCGACCGAGCCGGAGCCGAAGGCGCCGATGACGTGCCGCGCGGGCAGCTCACCGGCGGGCAGCGGCGCGCTCTCGCCCTCGACCAGGGCGGCGTACGCGGAGGGCAGGCGCCGTACGGTCTGCGTCGCGTTGTTGATCAGGATGTCGAGCGGGCCCTGCTCGGCCACCCGGTCGGCCAGGGCGACCGCCTGGGCGGGGTCGCGCAGGTCGATGCCGACGACTTCCAGGCGGTGGATCCAGTCGGCGGAGTCGTCCATGGCCTTGAAGCGGCGGACGGCGTCCTTGGGGAAGCGGGTGGTGATGGTGGTGTGCGCGCCGTCGCGCAGCAGCCTGAGCGCGATGTACATGCCGATCTTGGCCCGGCCGCCGGTGAGCAGCGCGCGCTTGCCGGTGAGGTCGGCGCGGGCGTCGCGCCGCATCCGGTTCTCGGCGGCGCACGGCGGGCAGAGCTGGTGGTAGAAGTAGTCGACCTCGACGTACCGCTGCTTGCAGACGTAGCAGGAGCGGGGGCGCTGGAGTATCCCCGCGATCGTGCCCTCCTCGGTGCGGGAGGAGGGCAGGATGCCCTCGGTCTCGTCGTCGATGCGCTCCGCCGAGCCGGTGGCGGTGGCCTCGGTGACCGCCTTGTCGTGGGCGGTCTTGGCGGCCCGGCGCTCCTGGCGGCGGCGCTGCTTGACCGTGCGGTAGATGTGCGAGGTGGCCCGGCGGACCGCGATCGCGTCGGGGTGGTCGACCTCGATGCCGTCGAGTTCCTTGAGCACGCTGAGGCAGACGGCGAGCCGCTCGGGGTCGATGCCGGGGCCGTACCCGGACGCGCCCACCTCGTCCGTGGCCGCCGAACCGTCCTGTGTCACCGTCATCGCCGCTGCCGTTTCCCTGGTCACCCGCGCGGCGCTCTGTCTCGCGTCCGCTGTCGAACGCCGGATTTTACGCGAGTGACGGGCCCGGCCGCCAAACCGCCCGGATCGGCACCACGGGCGACCTGCGGAACCGTCGGCCCACCTCGGCGCGGAGGCCGCGAGTGACCGGCCGGGGCCCCGACGCCTCACCGGGGAGGCCGCGGGCGAACCGGCCGGGCCGCCCCGCCCCGGATCACGCGCCCCCGCACGAGTCCACCGCCCCCCAAGGACCAGAACCCGCGGGTGGTGCGCCAGGCCGCACCCCTCCGGGTGGCGAACCGGCCGGGCCGCCCCGCCCCGGATCACGCGCCCCCGCACGAGTCCACCGCCCCCAAGGACCAGAACCCGCGGGTGGTGCGCCAGGCCGCACCCCTCCGGGTCAGGGCCGAGAGGCGTCGGCCCTGACCGCCACCGCCCCGGATCACGCCCCCGGCCAAGCCCACCGCCTCCCCCCTCGGGCCAGAACCCGCAGGTCATACGGCAGGGCTCGCCGGATCAAGGGCCGCAGGCCCTCAGCAGGGCCGTCACCTCCTCGGTCACCGCGTGGGCGAGGAGGTCGAGGTCCGGCACGGCCTCGGCGTCCGCGATCAGCCCGTAGTGGACCCGCCCCCGGTACGTCGAGACGGCGACGGCCAGTGAGTGGCCCCGGGCCAGCGGCGCGAAGGGGCAGACCTCGGTGAGCGGGTGCCCGCCGAGCTTCAGGCCGAGGCTGGGCAGGGGCACGCTGGTGACCAGGATGTCGAACCAGAGCCGGGCCGCCTGGCTGACCAGGGGGCCGCCGAGCCGGTGGCCGAGGGCCGGGACGTGATCGGCGAGCAGCGCCACGGCCCCGGCGCCGCGGGCCGGCCCGGCGTCCTTGTTGCGGTCCATGGCGGCGCGGACGGCGCCGAGGCGGGAGAGCGGGTCGGGGTCGCCGACCGGGAGCCGTATCAGGTAGCCGGAGAGCCGGTTGCCCTGGGGGTGGGCGGTGCGCGGGCGGCGCTGGGAGACGGGGATCAGGGCGCGCGGCGCCACCCCCTCGCTGCCGTCGCCGCGCTCGTCCAGCCAGCGGCGCAGGGCGCCCGCGACGACCGCGATCAGCACGTCGTTGACGGTGCCGCCCTCGGCCTTGCGGACGCGGTGCACGTCGTCGAGGTCCAGGCTGACGCCGGTCGTGCGGCGGGTGCCGGAGGACTCGGCGGTGAGCGCCGACGACGAGCGCACGTCGAGGGTGGACAGGGCGACGGAGGTGCCGATGTCCAGGGCGCGCCCGGCGTCCGAGAGGGCTCCGCGCACCAGCCCCGGCAGTTTGCGCACGTCCGGCAGCAGGGCCCGCCGGGGCGGCGCGGGCCGGGGCCGGGGCGCGGGCAGGTCCATCGGGTCGAGGACGGCCGCGGCCAGTCCCAGCGCCCTCAGCCCGTCGGCCAGGGCGTGGTGGAACTTGAACAGCACGGCGAAGGAGAATCCGTCCTCGCCCGGCAGTACGTGTGCCTCCCACGGCGGCCGGTCCCGGACCAGCGGGCGCTGCATGAGGCGGCCCGCCACGGCGTGGAAGTCATCGGTGGGGGCGTGCAGCCGGACGTGGTCGAGCGGGTCGAAGTCCGGGGCCGGCTCCCGGGCGGCGCCGCCGAACGAGAACGGCTGCCGCAGGGCGAGCGGCGGCTGCCACACGTCCCGGATGCGCATCCGCAGCCCGGGCACGCCCGCCGCGCGCAGGGCGAGCAGGTCCGCCGCGTGGGCCCCCGCGGTGGGCGAGTGCGCCGAGAAGACGCCGAGCGCCCCCAGGTGCATGGGGTGCTCGGCGGACTCGATGTTCCAGAACGCCAGATCGAGGGGAGCGAGCAGATCGGAAGTCAATGGCTTGCCTCGCGTCGATGACGGATGTCGCTGACGGATGTCGCTGACGGGTCGAGACAAGCAGTCAAACTCTCCTCACCGATTACGGTCAAGTACGATCAAGCTACACACAGTTAACAAAGGATTAAGTCCCGCCCCTCGGGGAGGGGCGGGACTCATGGGGCGTCTGAGGTCACGTCAGCGCAGGTGGCGCCGCCTGGGGTGACGTTCCCCACCCGGACGGCTGCGGGCCGACCGTGAACCCGAGCGACCGCGTCGAGCGCAGCGCGTCGGTCGTCAGATAGGTCCGGTCATAGCTCTTCCGGTCCGTCCGGGCCGACTGGACGTAGCGGTCGGTGTCCGAGGTGCCGGGGGCGGTGATCGTCAGGGCGCCGCGCGGGTAGTAGTGGCGGTCCAGGGTCAGGTCGACCCGGTCGAAGACCGGTGTGGACAGCCCCCAGGTGTCGTAACCGGGCTGGATCGGGAAGATCCCGATCGAGGACAGCACGTTCCAGGCGGACATGGTCCCGAGATCGTCGTTCCCGGTCATGCCGGTCGGGGTGTCCGTGAACAGGGTCAGCGCGGCGTGCACCACGTCGGTGGTCTTCCAGGGCTGCCCGGTGGAGAGGTAGGTGTACGGGGCGATGAGGTCGGGCTCGTTCTGCGGGTTGTACTTGTCGGCGTTGTAGTAGTCGTACGGCCCGTTGACCCAGACGTCACGGGCGGTGCCCGCCGGGTCGGCGAGGAGCCGGTCGTAGGCGAAGAAGGAGTCCAGCCGCGTGTTCGCGGCGTCGGTGCCGCCGATCAGGTCGATCATGCCCGGCAGGTCCTGCGGGACGAGCCACTGGTACTGCCAGCTGGTCCCCTCGTGGAAGCCCTCGCTCTGCGCCGGGTCGGCCGGGCCGGTGAAGGCGCCCGCGGCGTCGCGGGCGCGGAAGAAGCCGGTCGAGGGGTCGAAGACGGTCCGGTAGTTCTGGGCGCGGGCGGCGTACCGGGCGGCGTCCTCGTGGTGGCCGAGGTCGCCGGCCATCCGCGCGAGCATCGCGTCCGACAGGGCGTACTCCAGGGTGGCGGAGGCGCCGTGGTCGTAGTCGGAGTCACCGGGCTTGGCGTGCGGGCGGCCCTTGACGTACGGGGCGAAGCCGTCGGCGAGGTACTCCCGGTTGGCCTCCCGGCCCACCGCCGGGGACTCGGCGGGCGGCACCCCGTCGGCGTTCTTCTTCAGCGCCCGGTACGCCTGCTCCTCGTAGCCCTTCAGCAGGCCCTGCTGGTAGGCGTTGGTGAGGAACGGGGTGACCGGGTCGCCGGTCATGATGTTGGTCTCGACGGTGCCGTAGCCCCACTTGGGCAGCCAGCCGCTCTGCTCGTCGATCTTGAGGACGGAGATCGCCATGTCCCGCGCCTGGCGCGGCGCCAGCAGGGACAGCAGCTGGGACTGGGTGCGGTAGGTGTCCCACAGCGACCAGTTCTGGTAGTACGTGAAGCCCTTCGCCCGGTGCTTGCCCTGGTCCCAGCCGGTGTAGCGGCCGTCGACGTCGCTGCCGATGTTCGGCGCGAGGAAGGACCGGTACAGGGACGAGTAGAAGGTACGGCGCAGGGTGTCGTCGCCGCCCCGGACGCGCACGTCGTCCAGGCGCTCCTCCCAGGTGCGGTCGGCCGCCTCGCGCACGGCGTCGAAGGAACGGCCGCCCTCGGCGCGGAGGTTGAGGGCGGCGCCGCGCGCGTCGACGTAGGACAGGGCGGTGGTCGCCTCGACGGTGCGGTCCTTCGTCGTGTCGAAGCGCAGGTAGGCGCCGTCGCGGCCGGTCTTGGCCCCGGCGGTGACGGTGGCGCCCTCCCAGGTGCCGTAGGCGGTGAAGGGGCGGTCGAAGCGGGTGACCGTGTAGACGGTGTACGGCTCGGTGTCCTGGCAGAAGCCGCTGCCGGTGATGGCGGTGCGCACGGTACGGCTGTCCAGGATCTCCACCTCGGTGGCGACCGTGCGGTGCAGCGACTGGCCCGCGTTGAGCAGCACGTTGGCCTTGTCGGTGGCCGGGAAGGTGTAGCGCTGCACTCCGGTGCGCTCGGTCGCGGTCAGCTCGGCCTCGATGCCGGAGTCCAGGCCGACCCGGTAGTAGCCGGGGCTCGCCGCCTCGTCGTCGTGGCTGAAGCCGGCGGCGTACTGGGTGTAGTCCGTCTCGGTGACGTCGCCGGTGGTGGGCAGCACCGGCAGGTCGCCGCCGAGGCCGCAGCCCACGCCGGAGAGGTGGACCAGGGAGAAGCCCCGGACGCGGTCGTTCGAGTAGTCGTAGCCGACGTTGTGGCCGGTGTCCGGGGAGAGCTGCACCATGCCGAAGGGCACGGCGGCACCGGGGTAGGTGTTGCCCTCGTTCTCGGTGCCGATGAAGGGGTTGACCAGGGCGGTCAGCGGGCCGTCGGGGGCGGTGGCCGCCTGTGCGGTGGGAGCGGCGAGGGCGGTGCCGAGCAGTGCGGCGGCCGCGAAGCCGCGGATGCGGTGGGTCCATCTCATGCGGTTGCCTCCAGGCAGGGGGACGTCGCGTGGATGCCGGGTGCGGGTCCGTTGTGGCTGGGCGCGCCCACGCGGCGGAGCCGCATGTCGACACGGCCCCGCGCCCCTGGGGCGGGGCCCGCACCCGGCGTCCTGTCGCTCGGTCAGACGCAGCCCGCCGGAGTCGGGCGGGAGACGTCGGTGATCAGTTGCTCGTGCGCCGCCTTCAGGCGCGGTACGTCGGGCTTGACCACCTTGCGGTCGTAGGTCAGCAGCCCGTTCAGCTCACCTTCGACGTCCGTGATCTGCGTGTAGACGGCACCGTTGCCGCCCTTGCAGGCCAGGGCGCGCACCTCGTCGAGCTTGGTGAGGTAGTCGTCGGTGTACGTCGCCGGGTCGACGTCGACGTACGACTGCTGGACGGACCAGGCGTGACCGGGCACCGCGAGGCCGAGGCCGCCGTACTCGCCGCTCACCAGGGCGCGTTCGCCGTCCGGGGACGGTGGCAGGGCCGGGCTCGGATAGCCGTGCTCGTCCATGATGTCGCCGGCGCCGCCGTCGGCCCCGAGGTTCAGGCCGGACTGGTTGTTGACCAGCCGGGTCGGGTCCCATGCCTTGGCCTGCTCGGCGATCCGGCCGATGTCGTACTGGCCCCAGCCCTCGTTGAAGGTGACCCACATGATCACCGACGGGCTGCTGATGTGCTCGTCGATGATCTCCTTCATCTCGCGCTCGAACTCGGCGCGGGCGGCGGTGGACGGGCTGACGCCCGCCGTCATGGCCGGGATGTCCTGCCAGACCAGCAGGCCCAGCTTGTCCGCCCAGTAGAACCAGCGGTCCGGCTCCACCTTGATGTGCTTGCGGACCGAGTTGAAGCCCATCTCCTTGTGCATCTTCAGGTCGTGGGCGAGGGCCTCGTCGGTCGGCGCGGTGTGCAGGCCGTCGGGCCAGAAACCCTGGTCGAGGGTGGCCATCAGGAAGACCGGTTCGCCGTTGAGCAGGGTGCGCGGGGTGCCGTTCACCTTCTCCACGGAGACCGAGCGCATGCCGAAGTAGCTGCCGACGCGGTCCTTGCCGACGGTGACCTCCAGGTCGTAGAGGAACGGGTCGTCCGGGGACCACAGCCGCGGGTTCCTGATCTTCAGGGTGAGGGGCTCGCCGGTGCGGCCGGTGACCGTGGCGACCCTGCGCTTGCCCTCGTAGGCGGTGGCCGTGACCCGTACGCCGTCGCGGACGCCCTGCGGCTCGACGGCGACGGTGGACGCGTCGACGTCGGGGGTGATCTTGAGCGAGTCGGTGTGGTCGGCGGCGACCGGCTCCATCCACACCGTCTGCCAGATGCCGGAGGACGGCGTGTACCAGATGCCGCTCGGGTCCAGGCGCTGCTTGCCCAGCGGCGGGTTCTCGCCGTCGGCGGCGTCGGTCGGGTCGTAGACGCCGACGATCAGCTCCTGCGTGCGGCCGGGCTTGAGCGCGTCGGTGACGTCGACGCTGAACTTGTCGTAGCCGCCCTTGTGGTCGGCGACCTCGACGCCGTTGACGTAGACCTCGGACTGCCAGTCCACGGCGCCGAAGTTGAGCTGGAGGCGCTGCTGGGAGCCGACCTTCCAGTCCTTGGGGACGGTGAAGGTGCGGCGGTACCACATGCGGTCCTCGTGCCGCTCGATGCCGGAGAGCTGTGACTCCACCGGGTACGGGACGAGGATGCGCTCCTTCAGCTTCTTGCCGACCGGCGGCCGCTCACCGGCCTCGGCGGCGGCGAACTGCCAGCTGCCGTTGAGGTTGCGCCAGTCGTCGCGGGTCAGCTGCGGGCGCGGGTACTCGGGCAGCGCGTTGTCCGGCCCGACCTCGTCGGCCCAGTCGGTGCGCAGCTCGTAGGTGGAGCGGTTGGAGCCGCTCGTCCAGAACGCGCTGACAACGTTGCCGTCGGCGGTCGTCAGGCCGCCTTCGCCGTCGTAGCGGATGTCGGCGGTGCCGGGGGCGGTGCCGCTCTTGTTGCCGACGACGGGTTCGTCGAGGGCGACGAGGAGGGAGTGGGGGTCCTCGGGGTCGGCCTTCGCCTCGCCCAGGGGCCAGGTGGCGCCGCCGATGACCGCCGTGAGGTGGTCGGCGAAGCCGGCCGGGGGCGTGGCGACGGGGTGGGCGAAGCCGAGCTTCAGGGTGCGCCCGGTGGCCAGGACGGTGGCCGAGGTGGCGCCGTCGTAGTCGTAGCCCTCGGGCAGTCGGAACGCCGACTGCGGGACCGCTTCCTTGGCGCCGCCGGGCTCGGTCCAGCGCAGGTGGAGGTTGGAGCCGCCGTAGTGCTCGAAGTACTCCAGCTTGATGTCGTAGGACTGGCCCGCGGTCAGCTCGATCGGCTGGGCGGTCTGTTCGCGGTCCCAGTCGTCGACCCAGTGGTCGATGGCGAGCTGTCCGCCGATCCAGAGGCGGAAGCCGTTGTCGCCGATGATCGAGAAGGTGTGCGGGCCGGTCTCCTCGGGGACCAGCCGGCCGGTCCAGCGGACGCTGACGTCGTCCGACTGCCCGGTGGCGAACTTGAGGCGCGACTCCAGGTTGCCGAAGTCGACCTGCGGGTCGAAGCCGGTGGCCTTCAGCTCGTCGAAGTCGAAGGCGCCGGGGGCGGAGTGGGTGTAGTACTCGCCCTTGAGGCCGTGGACCTCCACGGCCGGGCCGTCGTCGGGGGCGGTAGCCGCGCCGGCGGCGGGCACGGCGGCGAGGGTGCCGATGCCGAGCGCCGTGGCCAGCAACAGGGCCACGCGGTCTCTGAGTCGTCTGATGCGCACGAATCCTCTCCTTCGAGGGTCCTTCGAGGAGGACGGGGGCGGTCGTCACACCGACACTGCATTACATCGATGTAACGGCAGATGCATGACAACACGGATTCCGATTGGCGTCCAGGGACATGACAACGTCGACCGGTGGTACCCGCCTCTGAGCCCGCCCGTCGGCCCGACCGCTCCGGGCCGACGGGCGGCGCACCGGCCGGGCGGCGCGCGGGACCGCCCGGCCGGAGTCGGGAACCGGGTGCGCTACGGCACCCGTTGGCCCTTGCCGAGGGCGATCACCCCGCCCCTGGAGACCGTGTACAGCTCGGCGTCCCGCTCCGGGTTGACCCCGATCGTCGCGCCCGGCGGCACCTGGACGTTCTTGTCCAGCACCGCCCCGCGCACCACCGCGCCCCGCCCGACGTGCACGTTGTCGTGCAGCACCGAGCCCTGCACCACCGCCCCCGGGTCGACCACGACCCCCGGTGACAGCACGGACCGCGTGACCTGGCCCCGGATCAGGCATCCCGCGCTGACGATCGACTCGCTGGCGATGCCGCCCGCGTTGAACCGGGCGGGCGAGAGCTGCCCGGAGGAGGTGTAGACCGGCCACTGGCGGTTGTAGAGGTTGAAGGCGGGGCGCTCGGCGATCAGGTCCATGTGGGCGTCGTAGTAGGCGTCGAGGGTGCCCACGTCCCGCCAGTAGCCCTGGTCGCGGCTGGTCTCGCCGGGCACGTGGTTGTCGCTGAAGTCGTACAGCCCGGCCTCGCCCCGGTCGGTGAGCTGGGGCAGGATCGAACCGCCCATGTCGTGCGCGGAGCCGTCGTCCTCCGCGTCCCGGTGCAGTGCGTCGATCAGGGCCTTGGTGGTGAAGACGTAGTTGCCCATCGAGGCGAAGACGCACGCCGGGTCGTCGGCCAGACCGGGAGGGTCGGCGGGCTTCTCCAGGAAGCGCTCGACCGTCAGGCCGTCGGAGGCGGGGGTGATCACGCCGAAGGACGCCGACTCGGTGCGCGGCACCCGTATGCCGGCCACGGTGACGCCCGCGCCGGACTCGATGTGCTGGGCGAGCATCTGGCGCGGGTCCATGCGGTAGACGTGATCGGCGCCGAACACCGCGACGTACTCGGGCTGTTCGTCGTACACGAGGTTCAGCGACTGGAGGATCGCGTCGGCGCTGCCCAGGTACCAGCGGGGACCGAGGCGCTGCTGGGCGGGGACCGGGGTGACGTAGTTGCCCAGCAGGCTGGACATCCGCCAGGTGGTGGTGACGTGCCGGTCCAGGGAGTGCGACTTGTACTGCGTGAGCACGCAGATGCGCAGGATGTCGCCGTTGACCAGGTTGGAGAGGACGAAGTCGACGAGGCGGTACGTGCCGCCGAACGTCACCGCGGGTTTGGCCCGGTCCGCGGTCAGGGGCATCAGCCGCTTGCCCTCACCGCCCGCCAGGACGACACCGAGCACCGAAGGACCTCCACGACGCATGGCCGCTCCCCTCCCACCCTCTACGCCAGTTGCTCCGTCACGCCTGATCACATCTGTTTCAGGACGTCCTCGTAGAGCCGGACCGTACGGCGGGCCACCGCGTCCCACCCGAACTCGGCCACCGCCCGTTCCCGTCCCGCCTCGCCCATCCGGCGGGCGCCCTCGGGGTCGCCGATGACCGCGTCCAGGGCCCGCGCGAGCCCCGCCTCGAAACCGTCGTCCACATCGACGAGTACCCCGGTTTCACCGTCCGCCACGACCTCGGGGATGCCACCGGTGCGCGAGGCCACGACGGGGGTGCCGCAGGCCATCGCCTCCAGGTTGACGATGCCGAGCGGCTCGTACACCGACGGGCAGACGAACACGGCGGCGTGGGTGAGGAGTTGCACCACCTCGGGCCGGGGCAGCATCCGCGGGATCCAGCGCACGCCGTCACGCGCCCGGCTCAGCTCGTCGTACAGATCGCGGAACTCCCGGTCGATCTCGGGCGTGTCGGGGGCACCGGCGCACAGCAAGACCTGCGCGGCGGGGTCGATGTCCCGTACCGCGCGCAGCAGATGGGGCACGCCCTTCTGACGGGTGATGCGGCCGACGAAGAGCACGTACGGGCGGGCACGGTCCAGGCCGACGCGGTCCAGGACGTCGGTGGCCGGGTCGGGCCGGTACAGCCGGGTGTCGATGCCGTTGTGCACGACGTGCACCCGGTCGGCGGGGAGCGCCGGGTAGCAGGTGAGGATGTCGTCGCGCATCGCGCCGGAGACGGCGATCACCGCGTCGGCCGACTCCACGGCGGTGCGTTCCGCCCAGCTCGACAGCGCGTAGCCGCCGCCGAGCTGCTCGGCCTTCCAGGGGCGCAGCGGCTCCAGGGAGTGGGCGGTCACCACGTGCGGGACGCCGTGCAGCAGCTTGGCGAGGTGGCCGCCGAGGTTGGCGTACCAGGTGTGGGAGTGGACCAGCTCGCGGCCGGCCAGCGCGTCGGTCATGGCGAGGTCCACGGAGAGGGTGCGCAGCGCGTCGTTGGCGCCGTCCAGGGCGGACCAGGGGCGGTGGCGCCGCACCCCGGCGCCGTCGGCGCCCGACGGCTCGCCCCAGCAGTGCACGTCCAGGTCGACCAGGGCGGCCAGTTCCCGTGCGAGGAACTCCACATGGACGCCCGCGCCGCCGTACACGTCCGGCGGGTACTCCCGGGTCAGCAGTCCCACACGCACCCGGAACCTCCCGTCTCGGCGGCTGGTCCCCTCATGGTCACCCAGCGGGGGCGCCGGGGGAAGAGCGCGACGTGTGCGGCTGGGGCGGTGGAGGGACCGGCTCGGGGGCGCGGGCAGGGTGCGGGGACCGGCTCGGCGACGCGAGCCGGGTACGGGACCGGCGCGTACTGTGCGGCCGGTGCCGTCGGTGCGGGCAGTGCTCGTGCGGCCGGGCAGGTGCCGTTGTCCGCTTCCGGGGCGCGGGCCGGGCGGCGGGATCGCCCACCCTGGGGAGGACCGGGAGGCGACCGTACTCCATCGGCAGTATGACCCAAAGAGTGCTCAGGGCTGACGACGGGACGGGCCGCGCGCGGCAAGGTGGCTGGTATGAAAGCCGACTGTTCGCCGCGCCGGGCCGGGCCGACCGGGCCGGGCCGTCGCCTCACGCAGAGGAGCGGCCGATGAGCGCCCTCGCGTTGTCCGTGGTGCTGTCGCTCGTGTCCGCCGTCGCCTACGCGGGCGGCGCCATCGTCCAGGAGCAGGTCGCGCTGTCCTCCCCCGGCCGGCAGTACGCGCCGATGCGCCGGCCCACCTGGTGGGCGGCGGTCGCGCTGAACGGCCTGGGCGGGCTGCTGCACGTGGCGGCCCTCGCCTACGGCCCGCTCAGCCTGGTGCAGCCGCTGGGCGCGCTGACCATCGTCTTCGCCCTGCCCATGGCGGCGCTGTTCGTGCGGCGCCCGGCCGGTGCGACGGCCTGGCGCGGCGCGGTGATGGCGACGGTGGGTCTGGCGGGCCTGCTGTCGCTGGTCGGCTCGGCGGACTCGCGGTCGCTGGACACCGCCCAGCGGACGGTGGTGGCCCTGGTGACCGCCGGGGCGGTCGTGGCGCTGATGGCCGCCGCGCGGGCCGCCCGCCGGCACCCGATGGCGCGCAGCATGCTGCTGGCGACCGCGTCCGGCGTCGCCTTCGGCATGTCGTCGGTGTTCACCAAGACGGTCGCGGTCGACTGGACCGGTGGCGTGTCCGCGGCCGATCTGCCGTCCCTGGCGGTGATCGGCGTACTGGCCACGGCCGGCATGCTGCTGTCCCAGGCGTCCTACCGGGGCGCGGGCCTGGCCGCCCCGCTGGCCGCGCTGACGGTGGTGAACCCGGTGGCGGCCGCGGCGGTCGGCATCACGATGTTCGGCGAGACCTTCCGGTACGGCGCGACCGGCACCGTGCTCGCCCTGGGCTGCGGGGTGGTGGCCGCGGGCGGCCTGATCCTGCTGACGACGGAGCGGATCGCGGTCACGGAACGGCGGGCGCAAGCAGCCGGCGGGGCGGCGCCGTCCACCGGTGAGGTGCCGGCGCAGGGCACGCCGCCGTCCGGCCGCGCGGCGCGCGAGGGTACCGCCCTGACGGGTGCGGCACCGTCGACGGCCCAGGACCAGGACCACGCGAAGGGCCGTGCGCCGGACCAGGCGCAGGAGCGGGTACGGGAACAGGACCGGCAGCGGGGACCGGCGCGGGACCGGAAGCAGGGACAGGACCGCGGGCAGGGCCAGGACCGCGGGCAGATCGCCCTGCCCGCCCCGGCGCCGTCACCGGCCGCGGAGACCGCGCCGGCGGAGGAGACGTACTCGGACGACGGGATACGTGAGGCGGCCGGAACCGCAGCCGCGGTTCCGGCCCTGGCCCACTCCTGCGGCTACGGCGTCTTCACCGACCTGCCCTGCGCCCTGTCGGCCGTACCGGGCCGGCACGGAGTCAGATCCTGACCCCGCCGGCCCTCAGATAGGCGACCGGGTCGACGTCCGTGCCGAAGCCGGGCCCGGTCCGCACCTCGAAGTGGAGGTGCGGGCCCGTGCTGTTGCCGGTGGACCCGGAACGGCCGATGCGCTGGCCGGCGCCCACGCTCTGCCCGTCCTTCACGGAGATCGCGGACAGATGCGCGTACTGGCTGTACCGGCCGTCGGCGTGCCGGACGACCACCTGGTAGCCGAAGGAGCCCTCCCAGCCGGCGCTGACCACCTGGCCCGCGGCGACCGACTTGACCGACGTGCCGGTGGGCACGGGGAAGTCGACGCCCGTGTGGTAGCCCTGCGACCAGGAGGAACCCGTCTGGTGGTACGGCGTGCCGGTGGCGGCGTCGACAGGGGCCATCAGGGAGCGCCCGGTGGTCGCCTTGTTCGCGCCGCGCTCCGAGGAGGACTTCTGCTTCGGCTCGACCGACGTGGTTGTGCGCTCGGGCTTGGTCTTCTTCTCGGCCTTGGTCTTCTTTTCGGTCTTGCTTTCGGCCTTGCTCTCGGACGTCTTGCCGGTCAGCGTCAGCCGCTGGCCCGGCAGTATCATGTCGGGATCTTCTCCGACCTCGCTGCGATTGGCGTCGTAGAGCTTCTGCCAGCCGCCCCGCACCCGCTGGGCGTCCGCGATGCCTGACAGCGTGTCGCCGGAGATGACGGTGTACATCTGGGACCGCCCGGCACGGGACTGGGGAGTGCTCTGCGGCCGCACGTCCACCGCGGCGCTCTTCTCGCCGCTCTTCTTGCCGCCGCTCTTCTGCTTCTGCTGCTTGTGCCGCTCGCTCTTGGCGTCCTTCTCGGCGCCCCCGGCCGGGTGGATGTCGGGTGCGTCGCCGCCACGGGTCAGCCCGGCCCGGGTCGAGCAGACCGGCCAGGCACCAGGGCCCTGCCCGTCCAGCACCTTCTCCGCCACGGCGATCTGCTCGTCCCGGGTGGCCAGATCCGCTCGCGGCGCGTACCGCGTGCCGCCGAACGCCTCCCACGTGGACTGGGTGAACTGCAGCCCGCCGTAGAAGCCGTTGCCGGTGTTGATGTCCCAGTTCCCGGTGGACTCGCAGGCGGCCACCTTCTCCCAGGTGTCCAGGTCGGCCGCGTGCGCGGTGCCGGTGCCGATGAGCGGGAGCGCTATCCCGGCCCCGCCCGCGGTGACGGTCAGTGAGGCACGGTTGATCCTGTTCGGCTGGTACCGGCGGTGCCGACCGCGTACGGCCATGGAGATCCCCCTCGACACGGAGTCAGGAGCAACGAAGACGAGCATTGAGAACCGGCCATGACGATACGGCCCCCGGTTGCCCCGCGAGGCGGAATGGCGTGGAACCGGCGGTTGTTGGCCGGATGAGGCACGTGTCCGATGAGCCGTCGGCACCCTCCCGTGCGTACCGGTGTGTGCGTCGGCCGTGGAGGTGCGGCCGGCATACCGGCACGTCAGGATGGTCCGACAGCGGCCGTAGGCTGACGGGCACGACCGGCACCACCGACACTCGGGTCACTAGGAGCCAAGGTAATGAGCACTACAGCGCAGATCGGCGTCACGGGTCTCGCGGTCATGGGCCGCAACCTCGCCCGTAACTTCGCCCGCAACGGTTACACCGTCGCCCTGCACAACCGGACGGCGTCGAAGACGCACGCGCTGGTCGAGGAGTTCGGGAGCGAGGGAGACTTCGTCGCCACCGAGACCGCCAAGGAGTTCGTGGCGGCGCTGGAACGGCCGCGGCGTCTGGTGATCATGGTGAAGGCGGGTGACCCGACCGACGCGGTGATCCAGGAGTTCGCCCCGCTCCTGGAGCCGGGCGACATGATCATCGACGGCGGCAACGCGCACTTCGCGGACACCCGGCGCCGCGAGCGCGAGCTGCGCGAGCAGGGCATCCACTTCGTCGGCATGGGCGTCTCGGGCGGGGAGGAGGGCGCGCTCAACGGCCCGAGCATCATGCCCGGGGGCCCCTCCGAGTCCTATGACTCCCTGGGCCCGATGCTGGAGAAGATCTCGGCGAAGGCGGCGGACGGCGCCCCCTGTGTGACGCACGTCGGTCCGGACGGCGCCGGGCACTTCGTGAAGATGGTGCACAACGGTATCGAGTACGCCGACATGCAGCTCATCGGCGAGGCGTACCAGCTGCTGCGCGACGTCGCCGGCTACTCCCCCGCGCGGATCGCGGAGATCTTCCGCACCTGGAACACCGGCCGGCTCGACTCGTACCTGATCGAGATCACCGCCGAGGTGCTCTCGCACGTGGACGCGGCGACGGGCGAGCCGTTCGTGGACGTGGTGGTCGACCAGGCGGAGCAGAAGGGCACCGGCCGCTGGACGGTCCAGATCGCCCTGGACCTCGGCGTTCCGGTCTCGGGCATCGCGGAGGCGGTCTTCGCCCGCTCGCTGTCCGGTCACGCGGCGCTGCGGGAGGCGTCCCGCGGGCTGGCGGGCCCGAAGCCGTCGCCGCTGCCGGAGTCGGAGGCGGCGGCCTTCGCCGACCGGGTGGAGCAGGCCCTGTACGCGTCGAAGATCGTGTCGTACACGCAGGGCTTCCACGAGATCTCCGCGGGCAGCGAGGAGTACGGCTGGGACATCGACCTGGGCGCGGTCTCGGCGCTGTGGCGGGGCGGCTGCATCATCCGCGCGGCCTTCCTGGACCGTATCCGCGCCGCGTACGACGCCCGGCCGGACCTGCCGAGCCTGCTGTCGGACGAGACGTTCGCACGGGAGATCGCCGAGGCGCAGGACGACTGGCGGGAGGTGCTGGTCGCCGCGACCCGGCAGGGAGTGCCGACCCCCGGCTTCGCCGCCGCCCTCGCCTACTACGACGCCCTGCGCGCCGAGCGCCTGCCCGCCGCCCTCACCCAGGGCCAGCGGGACTTCTTCGGCGCGCACACCTACCGGCGCACCGACCGGGAGGGCTCGTTCCACACGCTGTGGGGCGGGGACCGGTCGGAGGTGGCCGGCCAGTAGGGCCTGTCACCGGGGCCGCGGGCCGTCGGCGTGCCGCCCGTGGGCGGCGTCAGCTCAGCGGCGGTCCCGGCTCCGGGTTCGGCACGGGTTCCGGTCCCGGCGGGATCGGCGACGGTGAGGGCTCCGGCGGGCCGGGGTGCGGAGGCGGCGGGGTGGGCTGCGGTCCCGGGCCCGGAGGCGGGGGTGTCGGCTGCGGGCCCGGGCCCGGGGGTGTAGGCCCTGGGCCCGGGCCGGGACCTGGGCCGGGGGCCGGACCGGGCGGCGGCTCGGGTGGCGGGACCGGGTCCGGATACGGCTGCGGCGGCTCGGGGTCCGGGCCCGGCGTCGGCCCCGGCGGGACGGGGTCCGGATACGGGTTCGTCATGGCGGGTGTCCTCCGGCCAGTAGGTCTGCGTCGGCTCTGGACTACTCCCCCGCCTACCCGGGTGCCGCTCCGCCACTCACTCCCCCGTATGAACGGGAAGACCCAGGTGGGCCCGGTGCGCGCGAAGACGCGGCCGGGCCCCCTCAGAACCGTCCGGGGTGCGCCTTCAGCCAGTCCTTCGCCGCGCGCAGCAGCTCCGGGTCGGCCGCCGGGGCCTCGTCGGGGTGCCGCTCGGCCCACTTGACGACGTACGGGCACAGCGGGGCGACGGTGACGCCCTCGCGCTGTGCGATCGCGTACAGCTCATGGGCGAGCGAGCCCGCGATGCCCTTCCCCTCGTGGGCCGGCTCGACGATGGTGTGCACCGGGACCAGGGCGCGGCCGGGAGCGTCGAGCACGAAGTACTCGATCCGGCCGACGACGTCGTCGCCGGCCACCGCCTCCAGGCGGCCCGCCGCCCGGTCGTCACGGATCTCGATGTCGCTCACGGCCACGCTCCCTGTTCCTCGGTCCTCGCCGCGCTCGCCGCGTCAGGCCGACACGGCCTGCGGGCTGCGCTCCTGGTCCGAGCCCGGTACCGGCTCGGACGGGTCCGCGCCCAGGGCGACGACGCGGTTGTCGCGGTCCACGTGCACGACCTGCGGCTTCAGCGCCCGCGCCTCGGCGTCGGTCACCTGAGCGTAACTGATGATGATCACGAGATCGCCGGGGTGGACGAGATGAGCGGCGGCCCCGTTGATCCCGACGACGCCGGAGCCGCGCTCGCCCTCGATGACGTAGGTCTCCAGCCGGGCGCCGTTGGTGATGTCGACGATGTGCACCAGCTCACCGGGCAGCAGATCGGCGGCGTCCAGCAGGTCGGCGTCGATGGTGACCGATCCCACGTAGTGCAGGTCGGCCTGGGTGACGGTGGCGCGGTGGATCTTGGACTTGATCAAAGTTCGCAGCACTTTGGACTCCTAGAAGACGGCTCCCCGCCAGCTTTCTGCAGGTCAGGGGCGTCCTTCACTGTACATCGGCATGTCTTCGACTCGAAGACTTTCCAGAACATCGTGCGTCATGGCGAGCAGGCTTCTCACCTGCGCGATCTGCACGAAGCAGCCTGCCGCGAAGCCATCAACCGGGAGCATGTACGGAAGACTGCCCCGGTCCAATGCTGATTGGATGCTGACTTACCTGATGAGTCGTCAGGTAAGTTGAGAGGTCCAGAACAAAGTGCGAACTGGGGTCAGTGGCGGTGAGGTAAAGGACCAGGGCCGGCCAGCACGCTCCTCCACCACACGACTGAGCGCTTCCGCGAGTACAGATGACAGATCTCAGCCGCCTGGTCGACGATCCGGCCGCATGGGCCCCGATCCACAAGATCGCGGGAACACTGGACAAAGCGCTCCCTGGAATCTTCGCCGCCGACTACGCCGAACGTCTGGAAGCGGCCCGGCACCGTCTCCGGACGGCCACGGGCAGCCTTGCCGAAGAGCGAGACGGCTGAGCTGTCCTTGCCCACCACCAGCGCGCTTCCGTGAAAGCCATGTCGTGTGTTAAAGCCGCCCCCCCGCGGTGTCAAAACACAAAGGCCACCCCCAACCCCCCCGCCCCCCCGAAGTAAGCGGCGCAGCGGCCCGGCACCA